>JAQUVE010000227.1 GCA_028693565.1 Sulfurospirillaceae bacterium
TGTTGTGATAATCAAAACGGCCACCGTAGTGATTTTAATACCGCCAGCTGTGCTTCCAGCACCCCCACCAATCATCATAAAAATGGTTGAACAAAAGAGTGAAGCATCGCTTAAATTAGCAAGGTCTATGCTATTAAATCCTGATGTTCTAAAATTGACCGAGAGAAAGAAGCTATTAAGAAGCTTGTGATAAAGGCTCATAGGCTCAAAAATGTATGAGTTATCCCACTCAATGGCAAGAAAAAGTAACATTCCTAAAATCAACAAGATAATGGTTCCTGTCAGTGTAATCTTAGTGTGAATAGAGAGCATAAAACGTTTATGCAAAAATTTGGCATGAAGTTCAACCAATACTAAATAACCGATACCACCAAGTATAATAAGTAAACTAATAGAGCCGATGACGGTAATGTCACTATTATAGTGTACAAAACTATCAGTAAAAAGTGAAAATCCTGCATTATTAAATGCCGATACTGTATGGAAAATAGCTTGCCAAATAGCTTTTTTAAAAGGCATATCTACGCTAAAGCGCAGGCTTAAGATAATCACTCCAATGGTTTCAATCAAGAAAGTAAAAAGAAAAACTTTTTGTAAAAAAGTTTGAATATCAAGATTGTTAGCATAATTTAATGAGTCTTTTGCCATATTTTTTTCATGAATATTCAATGATTTTTTGGCAAATAAAAAGAAGAGGGTAACGATACTCATATAGCCCACACCACCAATCTGCATCAAAATTAAGATGATAAATTGTCCCACAAAGGTAAAGTGTTCGGATGTACTTTTAACGATAAGTCCTGTAACGCAAGTCGCCGATGTTGAGGTAAATAAAGCATCAATAAAATGCAATGTCCCAACATGCGAGAGAGGAAGCATCAACAAAATAGCCCCGACGAAAACAACCGCAAGATAGCTAAAAAAGATAATTTTAAGTGTTTTTTGATTCATTGATGCTCTTTCGAAGCGGTGTTGTGGCACAAAAAACGGTAGCCTATGCTTGATTCCGTCGTAATGTAATGAGGGCGTGTTGAATTGATTTCGATTTTTTTACGCAAAGAGTTAATATACGTTCGCAAATATTGCATCTCATGTTGGTACCCCACACCCCAAACTTCTTTAAGAATTTGTTTGTAGGGTAGAACTCGATTGGCGTTTTTCATTAAATAATACAAGAGATTATACTCTGTTGGTGTGAGTTTAAGTAAAACTCCCTCGCGTAAAACTTCTCTTTTGGTTAAATTCATCTGTAATGCATGACATGTAAGGACTTCATGCGTTGAATCAGCGTAAGTACGACGTAACATGGAGCGTATACGTGCTTGCAGTTCACTGGTTGAAAAAGGCTTGATGATATAATCATCCGCACCCAAATCCAACGATACAATGATCTCTTTTTCATCATTTCGAGCAGAAAGTACAAGGATGGGCGTTTGGCTTTGTTTCCTTACTTTTGTAATAAGAGTTTTCCCATCACCATCGGGTAGTCCCAAATCAAGAATCATTAACAAGGGATTATGGGTTAAAATCTCTCGCCTCGCTGTTGCAAGATCAGGTGCATGACGTGTTTTATATCCAAATTCTTGCAACGATATCATTAAAATTTTAGCAATAGCTTCGTCATCTTCGATGATTAAGATAGGTTCATTTGGATTCATTCTGTCTCTTTTTGGAGTTGTGTTGGATCTTTTAAAATAGGTAGCGTTATTTCAAAACAGATACCGTTATCTTTATTGTAGGCTTTGATTTTTCCATGGTGTGCCCAAACAATGCTTTGACAAATAAAAAGACCTATTCCGCTTCCTGAAATCTCTTGATTGTTGTCTGCTCTGTAGAATTTATCAAAAATAGTCTCTAAACTTTGCTCATTGAGAGGGTTACTTTCATTGAAAAAAGCAATCGTAATTTCATCGTTATTTTGTCTGATTTTGATATAAATTTGCTTGCTTTGATTGGAGTATTTAAAAGCGTTGTCAAGAAGATTGGCGAACAACCTGCCCAAGAGATTATAATCACCCCAATAAAGTGGTAGCATGGGGTCAATAAAGATATGCAACGAACGCTCAAGATGTTCACCATCAAAATCCTTTAGGGCAACGCCTAAAAGATCCTCCAAATCACACCACTCCATCTTTAGTTTGAGATTTTTGTCTTTAAGTCTGGCATTGTCCAAAAGATTATTAATAAGGCGGTGCATTTTTTCAGAGCTATTTTTGACGTCATGTAAGAGTATATTTTTAGTCTTATCACTTAGCTTTTGGTCTTCAATCAATAACGTAATAGACCCTAAAATAGACGAAAGCGGAGTTTTAAGGTCATGAGAGAGAGTGTTTAAAAAAATCTCTTTTATTTCATTGTGTTTGATCGTTTTTGCTTGCCAAGTGATGATGTAGCCTACAAATAAAAAGATAGCAAAACTCCATAAATAAATAGTATTGTGAACACTAAAACTGTAAATTGGAGGCACATAAAGAAGATTGAAAAATAAAATCGTAATGGTGGCGATAAGTGTGGTTGCCCAGTATTTTCCTCTTAGCGCAATAATAACAATAGGTATAAGATGAATAAGAGCGATATT
>JAQUVE010000083.1 GCA_028693565.1 Sulfurospirillaceae bacterium
AAGACTTGGAAAAAAACTTTAAATTGACAAATAATCGACAAGTGTATTGTGTGCAAATTGAAGGCTCTGCTAGCTTTAATGAGAATACTTTATCCCATGGAGATGCTATGCAAGTCACCCATGAACCCCAAATAAATATTAAAGCTTTAGAGAACGCACATATATTACTCATCGAAATGGCCGAATAGTGCAAATATTAACTTTATATTTAAATGAAAACCCTATAATGGTTCATCTCAATTAAGTATTTACTTATACATCGTTTTTGAAAGAATTTTTATGCCACAACTCTCTGAACGTCAAATCGTCTTAACACTAGCAGCCTTAGCAGCTATCACGCCTTTGGCAATCGATATGTATCTGCCCGCAATTCCTGCCATAAGTCACAATTTAAACGCATCAGTTGCCCAAGTACAATTAAGTGTTAGTTTATATTTTTTTGGTATGGCTATTGGACAGCTTATTGGCGGTCCTATCTCGGATGCATACGGTCGAAGACCTATGGTTATTTTAGGTCTTTCAGTCTTTGCAATGAGTAGTTTTTTACTTATCTTTGTATCACATATCGAAATTTTTTGGTTTTTACGTTTGATTCAAGCCATTGGTGGAGGATTTGCGACTGTCAATGTTTCAGCAACCGTTCGTGACCTTTTTAGCGGTAAAGAGAGTGCTCGTGTTTTTTCACTGATCAGCTTGGTTATGCTTCTCGCACCTCTCATTGCTCCCAGTATTGGCTCTCTTATTATCACTGTTTTTGAATGGCATACTATTTTTATTCTTATTGGCTTTTACGCTCTAGTAGCTATGGCACTTTATCGCTTTCGCTTTCCTCCAACCAGACAAGAAAAAAGCAAGGTTACACCGTTATCAAATTATATTAAAGTCTTGTCTCATAAACGTGCTATGCTTTTTATCGTTGCGCAAACCCTTTGTACTTCTGGAATGTACACTTTTATTACCTCATCATCATTTATTTATATGGGTCATTTTAAAGTTAGCCCTACTGCATTTTCACTCTTCTTTGCAATGAATGTCTGCATGATGATGGTTTTAGGTCGCTTAAATGCTTGGCTTGTAAAACGTATAGAGCCTTTTTCATTACTTAAATTTGGTATGGGGCTACAAGCAATTTTAGGCATTATCCTTTTGAGTATTTATAAAGAAGCTAGTTTGGAATTATTTGCCTTTTTATTAGGATTGTATATTGGCTCTTTAGGTTTTATATTTGGCAATTCAGTCTCTTTAATACTTGAATTTTTTCCACACATTAGTGCTTCTGCTAACGCTATTATCGGGGTACTGCAATATAGCATTGGTGCTTTCATGGGAACAATCGCAAGTACATTGCATGATGGTACACTTTTCCCCATTACTGCTGTCATGATGGTAGTGAGTCTTTCAGGCATGCTTCTTTTAAGGGTTGGAACTCATGGTAAACCTGTTTCTGCCTAATATTGTAACAGTTACCTGCGCTATATAATGCCTTTTTAAGAAGATAGCGTTATAATGAAGATTGTCCAAAATGTTACATGTAAAGAAGTATCGTGAGAAAACATATCGCAGAACAAACCATCATTTTTTTTAGCGTTTCTAAATGGCTTATCCTCTCCTCCGCCGTAGGTATTATGATCGGGGCTTTAATGTCTGTTTTTCTAAAGACTCTCACGTTTGCAGAACTTTCCCGCAGTGATCTACCCTTTCCTTACTATTTTACACTTCCTTTTGCTTTGATGCTTACCACGTGGATCGTACGGACGTTTGACCAAAACGCCACAGGCCATGGCACGGAAAAAGTTATTGAAGCAGTGCATAAACGTGATGGCTATATTAATGCTAAAGTTATTCCTGTAAAACTCGTTGCAACCGTTGTTACTCTCTTTTCAGGTGGTTCAGTGGGCAAAGAAGGACCAGGTGCGCAAATCGGTGCAGGAGCTGCATCTTTTGTTGCAACACTACTAAAATTTTCAAAATCAGACAGAAAAAAATTAGTTATTTGTGGTATTAGCGCGGGTTTTGCTTCTGTTTTTGGTACCCCTATCGCTGGAGCAATATTTGGTATTGAGGTATTAATCATCGGTGTTATTATGTATGATGTTCTTTTACCTTCTTTTATCGCAGGGTTCGCTGCTTTTACAACAGCCCAATTTCTGGGCATCAAATATACGTATTATGATATCAATCTGTATCGTGCTTTCGATTTGGACTTGTCCCTTATTATGCAAGTGGTTATTGCCGGTATCTTTTTTGGCGTTGTATCTGACTCGTTTATTACCGTCGTTAACACGATTGAAACATGGATAAAAAAAGTACCTTACAATCGCTACTTAAAAGCCTTTGTTGCAGGCTTAGTAATGGTAATTATCTCTTTTATTGTTTCAGAGAGCTACCTTGGATTAGGATTAGCAACCATTAGAGATGCTCTTAGCCCTAATCCATTAATCTCAGATAATATCCATTGGTATGACTTTATCTTTAAGACACTTTTCACTTCTATCACACTTGGCTCAGGAGGCAGCGGTGGTATCATCACCCCTATCTTTTATGTAGGTGCGACCAGTGGTGTCGTCTTTGGAAATATTTCAGGTGATCATATTGCACTTTTTGCAGCCCTTGGATTTGTCAGCGTATTAGCGGGTACAACAAACTCACCTATCGCTTCTATTATTATGGCTGTTGAGCTTTTTGGTGTCCATATGGCTAACTATGCGGCATTGAGCGTTGTCATTGCTTTCTTAATTACGGGACATAGAAGTGTCTTCCAATCTCAAAAACTTGCACTAAAAAAAGCTGACAATATTAATATTGGTGAAGGCTTAGATATCGAACATACTCCTATCAGTGTGAACATGAAAGATATCGAGAAAATCCAACGTATACGTACACACTTGCGCTATAAACGTTTGAGATGGCAAGTTAAAAACGCTCACAAAGACGACAATACAAAACTTTAAGAAAGATGTTTGATGAGTCTCAAAAAAACCAATGCAGCACGTTTTTTAGACACCCTAAAAATAGCTTATGAATTAACATCGTACGCTGTTGATGAAGAAGATTTAAGTGCAACGCATGCTGCCCAAATGCTAGGCGTTAGCACTGATGTCGTTTTTAAAACATTAGTTGCCCGAGATGAAAAAAACCTCCTTTTAGTTGCATGCATTCCATCGCACCAAGAGATTGACCTCAAAGCATTGGCTCGTTTAGCCAATATCAAACGATGTGAATTGGTGGCAGTCAAAGAACTTTTAGCGCTTACAGGTTATATACGAGGCGGCTGTTCTCCATTAGGAATGAAAAAACATTTTGTTACTTTTTTTGATGAGAGTATTTTTAAGCATTCGCATATTTATGTCAGCGCTGGGCTTCGAGGCTTACAATTAAAACTTGCTCCAAAAGATTTAATAGCTGCAACCAAAGGACAATGCGGGGATATAGTAAAACAATAAGACTCAAGACATCATATTTTTCCTATTCCCACAATGCTAGTTTGATATAAACTCTTTTCAGATTTTTACGCTAATGCAACGCATTTATAACACTCCTAAGCTACAATTATCTTTGTATAAAGGAGCGATTAACATGTTTAATAAAATAAATTTTTTTAGTTCATTTGATGTTTTACATGCAAGTTTACCACCTGGCAACTATTTTCTTTTAATCGCTGACAAAACACCTCTTGAAAAGGCTCATTTTGAAAACAACTTTAACGTTGTAGGCGCTCTTTTCCCACGTATTATTTACGAAAACGAGAGTTATGAGAATGGCATCATCGTTGCTCAACTCAATGAAAATACCTATATGCAAATTATTCCTAATATCAATGATACTTCAAAGCTCTATTTAACGGAAGATATAAAATCACTTTTCCTCATTATTGATGGATTATCTCCGAAGTGCGATACTTTTCTTGAAAGTCTTTACTCTCTTTTACCAGAAAAAACAAAAATTATTGGTAGTGGTGCTGGGAAACATAACCTACAACACGAACCTGTTATCTTTGATGGGAAAACATTTTATCAAGATCGTGCCATCATTATCTATTCAGAAGATAGCATTGGTATTGGAATAAAACATGGTTTTGAACCACTCGTTAAGCCGCTAATTGCAACAGAAACAGAAATGCACTGTCTCAAAAAAATAAATTTCAGAAATGCCTTTGCTCTCTATAAAGAGGCCATAGAAAAAAACAGTCAACACTGTTTAACAACAGTCAACTTTAATCAAATCGCTAACCATTATCCTTTTGGTGTTTTTCATTTTGGCAAGGATTATAGTGTTAGAAGCCCTATAAAAACAGATGGGGAAAACCTCTTTCTTATGGGTAATATAGATCAAAATTCTATTATGGCTATTTTACATTCAACCCCAGAACAACTCATTGCTGCCGCTGATTGTGCAACCCAAAAAGCTTGTGAGCATAAAGAGTCACCTCTTCATAATATATGCGTAGTTGAGTGTATTTCACGCTATCTCTTTTTAGGCGATAGATTTAAAGAAGAGTTAATAGCCATACATAACCACTTTCAGCATACTGTACCTTCATGGGGAATGTTGAGCATCAGTCAAATAGCTAATCCTAATGAAGAAAATATTCAATTATATAACAAGACCTGTATTATAGGCGCATTTTAGGAGCACTTTTATGTTTAGTCAATCGTACTTATTCACTCAAGAACAACTATACAATCTTTCATTTGAAGCAGATAAAAGTTATATCATTTTTATCAGTGAAGGGTGCTCATTTTCATTTGATAGTTTGAAACAATATCAAGCAGATATTTTTAGCATCGTTATTCCTGCTGTTATTTTTAAAGGAAAACTCTTTCATGAAGCTGCCTTGATATGCGAATTAGACACTGTTACAAAAATACTTTTTTGCTCGTATGAAGAATCAGCCATAGCCAGCCTGATTACCCGTAGCCAAAGTGCACTATTATTTGTCAATTGGTTAGATCCCAATATCTATCATTATCTTGATAATTTTTTCAACCACAGCCATGAAGACATAGCTATTTTAGGTGCAGGATGCGGTAGGACTACATTGGATAGTGCCAATGTTATCACGCATAACGGAGAGTATCAAGAAGATGGATTTCTTATTATTTACTCAGAACATCGTATGAATCTTCGTGCCTATCATGGTTCAACTTTTTTTGATGGTTATTACAGCGCGCACACCTATAATGCCAACACTCTTGCAACAATTAATGGGGAACCTGCCTCTTTTTTTTACACAAACAAGATATTTGAACTCTTTCATAAACATGTAACCAAGGATAATATTTTTCAAATAGGAATTCATCATCCTTTAGGTATGGGGTCAGCGCATATTGAAAAGCCATTGCGTGTTCCTGTCGCTATTGATGGTGATTATTTAATTTTATCTGGGCCAATTGAGGATGAATCTATTCTTTCCTTTATGGTAAATTCTGATGATGAATTTCTAAAAGCCTCACAAATGTCTGCCTTTGAAGTATCTCAAGCAACACTTGCTATGAAAGAAAAAAAATGTTTTGTGGTAGAATGTATGGGAAGAAGCCAACAACTAGGCGATAAATTTAGTGTAGAATTAGAAAATATTGCATCAACACTAAGCAGTATTGATAATATCATTGGTATTTTATCGTTAGGCGAAATTGCTAATAGCGCAGATAAGTATATCGAATATTTTAATGAAACATGCGCCATAGGAGTTTTTGATGCAACTCAATGAACAATTGCTTATTACCTATGAATGTGTGAGTGCCATTGGTACTTCTCTTCACCTTGAAGAAATGATAACCTATTTCCTAAAGGTTTTTTCACGAAAAACAGGTGCTTTAGCTTCTATTTATTGGGAATATGAACCCGATAAACGTGTCTATAATCAAACATGCTTTTATGGTAAGCGATCATTTTATACCCTCTTTGATGCTCCTTCAATACATTTGCCACATAATGCCATTATGACAGATAGTACGGCCACTAAAAGTCTGTTGCACGTCAAAATAAAAAATGATTGGATTGTTTTTTTATTTCAGCACGATGGCGTTGATTTAGACTTAATTCAATCCATTATAAATTCTTTCCATGCTAAACTTGAAAATGCTATTCTTGCATGCAAAAATCACCTTGAACTCTTAGAAATCAACCAAACACTTGCGAAACGTATTGAAGAGGAAGTAGCAAAGAATAGAGAAAAAGACAAACATATTTTACAACAATCCAGACTAGCGCAAATGGGTGAAATGATTAGTATGATTGCACACCAATGGCGACAACCATTGGGCTCAATATCAGCCGTAGCAGCTTCCATTAAACTCAAAACAGCCTTAAATCGCTTTGATTTAAATACAGAGCTTGGGAAAGAAGAACAAAAACAATTTATTAATGACTCCATGAATAAAATAGAATCGTATATCCAATTTCTCACGCACACTATTGATGACTTTCGAAACTTTTTTAAACCGGACAAACAAAAAGAAGCCGTTACAACACTTCAACTTGTGGAAAAAACATTAGAAATTATCGGAAAAGCATTAGAAGTCAATGGCATTAGTGTTTCAATTTCCAACACAGCAACACACAAAATTTCTACATATGCCAACGAAGTCACCCAAGTCATTTTAAATATTTTCAAAAATGCTGAAGATGCCATTAAAGAGAGGATGATTAAAAATCCTACTATTACAATTGTTTTAAGTGAAAAAAATAATGAACAAATCATCTCGATTACAGATAATGCCGGGGGAATCCAAGAAAATATATTGCCATTTATTTTTGAGCCTTATTATTCTACAAAAGCGGAAAGAAACGGCACAGGATTAGGGCTTTATATGTCTAAAATCATTATTGAAGAGCACTGTGGTGGAAAAATCACAGCCCAAAATAGCTCTGATGGGGCTCGCTTTGTCATTATATTAAAGGAGAACAATCATGACAACACACACTCTTTCTAAACTCATCAAAACAGAATATTTAAAATCTATTATTTTTCCGTTACTACTTATTGAATCCATGCTTCTTGTTGCTTATTTTTGGAGTAATGCTTTTGTGAATGAAGCAACAAAAAATACATTGGTAGAGGAGACAAAAATCAGTATTGACCTCTTTAGTAAGCGTTCAGCAACCATTATCAACAATGAATTTAAAACCATTTCAAATCTGACAGCGCTCTTTCAAAAAGAGCATGAAAATTTTTTTAAAACTTATGACCCACTGACAGTCAATACTCAAAATCCAAATTATCATATATTAGAAGATGAAGTTATTTATAACACTCAAAATTCTCCAAACGAATGCTCACTCTTTTTCTCAAATATACAAAAAAATAATAAAAATAGAATAGAAAAAGCCATTGCAAGTGAAAAACTAGACGCATTTTATAACGCAACACTCAAAGCCAATACCAATATAGCTCAACTCTATTTTAATAGTTATGATTCGATGAATAGACTTTGCCCTTTTATGCCAGATGCATTGACGCAGTATGCACATAATATCGATATTCCTACTTATAATTTCTACTATGACGCAGACCTTGCGCATAACCCAGCTAAAAAGGTTATTTGGACAGATGCTTACTTAGATCCAGCAGGACTTGGATGGATGATTAGTGCTATTGCCCCTGTCTATTTTAATAATTTTTTAGAAGGCGTTGTTGGCATTGATGTGACGATCGACAAGCTTATCAGCAATATTTTATCAATTAAATTACCGTATGTATCATTTGCGATGCTTATTGATGATAATAACAATATATTGGCTATGAGTGAAGGATTAGAACCTATTTTTGGTATTAAAGAACTTACTACCCATAACTATAACGCACCCGTTGAACAAACAATATCAAAACCAAAAGATTTTAATATTATGGACAATAAAACTAATCCCTTAGCCATGCAACTTAGTTCAATTATCAAACACAATTATGAGCTCTCAGAATTTGATGATGCACAGCATCAATTTTTAATTACTAATAATCTTATTCAAGAAACTGGATGGAAATTAGTGATTTTGGTAGACAAAGAGTCATTACTCTCATCTACCATGAAACTTAAAAACAAAACTGATATGGTAGGTTATATTGTACTTGGATTAATGGGCCTTTTCTATCTTATCTTTTTATGGATTATTATCAACCGATCACAAAAATTTTCAGCACGTATTTTAACACCTCTTTACAATCTTATTGACGAAACAAAACATTTTAAAGATAAATTAGTGATATCAAAGTTGGAACACTGCCACATCCATGAAATAGATACATTACTCGATACTTTTACGTCCATGAGCCAAGAGCTACTTGAATTGTATGAATCAATGGATAAAAAAATCAAAGATGGTATTTTAGAAAATATAGAAACGCAAAAAGTGATGATCTACCAATCGAGATTAGCGCAAATGGGAGAGATGATTAGTATGATTGCACACCAATGGAGACAGCCATTAGGTTCTATTTCAACAGTGGTTGCAAGTATCAAATTGAAACAAACGCTTAAAAAATTCAATCTTGCAACCGAAGAAGGGCGTCAAGAACAAAATGACTTTTTAGAAGCTTCCATTCATAAAATTGAAACATATATCCAATTTTTGACCAACACTATTGATGATTTTAGAAACTTTTTTAAACCAGATCAAGTTCAAGAACAAGTAACACTCTCACACCTCATAGATAGTGCCTTGAAAATTATCGGTAAAAACTTGGAAATTCACCATATTGAACTCATCTTGAATAATACGTCTAATCAAACATTTACAACTTATCGTGCCCAAATGATACAAGTCCTCATTAATATTCTTAAAAATGCACAAGATGCTATTTATGAACACCATATTGAAAATGGAAAAATTTGGATATACTCATATGAAAAAGAAGATTGTTTTTATATTGATATTGAAGATAATGCTGGTGGCATTGATGGTACAATTCTAGATAAAATCTTTGATCCTTACTTCTCAACAAAAACGGAACGTAATGGAACAGGATTGGGATTATATATGTCTAAGACAATTATTGAAGAACATTGTCATGGACATTTGAGTGTTATTAACACAAGTCATGGTGCAAAATTTAGCATTATCGTTAAAGGACTTACCAGTGGCAATTAACATTACAGAGCTACTAAATATCTCAACATCTATGAATATACTCTATGCTGAAGATGATATAGAATTGCGTGAAAACACATCCGCACTTCTTTCTGATCTTTTTGCCACTATTACGCAAGCAAGTCATGGGGAAGAAGCTTTCAAACTGTATCAGGATAACCCTGGATTATATGATATTGTCATTACGGATTTAAATATGCCTCATATGAATGGCATAGAACTCATTAAAAATATCCAATTAATTAACCCTCTACAAAGTATTATTATCATTTCCGCGCATAATGAAACAGAGTATTTTTTAGAAAGTATCCGTAACAATGTTAATGGCTATATCCTAAAGCCAATTGATTTTGAACAACTCATTGATACACTCTATAAAACAGCCATGAGTGTTTATGAACATAAAGAAAACTTTGCCTACAAAGAAAATCTAAAATATCTTGTTGAAGAAAAAACAGAAGAACTTAGGCAGAGTTACCAGCAAATGCATACATTTCTCACAACCGATAAAATTACAAAACTTCCTAATGCGACAATGCTGTATAACTACCTCGACAACATACCAACAGATAAAACGATGACTGCTATGCTGTACAATATAGATGATTTTAGCTTTATTAATCAAACATATGGTTTTGAGTTTGCAGATACAATTTTAGAAAAAGTAGGTAATTTTTTACGCTACAATCTTCCAGAAAATACCCACCTTTTTAAATATAACTCAGATGAGTTTGTTATTTTATGTGATAAATCTGCCTTAGACCCAAGCTTTTTAGCAACACAAATACAAGCTTTTTTCAAAGAGACACCTGTGAGCGAATTGCAACATGAAGCGATTTATGTCACCCTTTCATGCGGTATTGCGACTTCAAATAAAGCCTCCGCACTCTTACCACATGCTAGAACAGCCCTTCGCGAAGCCCATTTAAGAGGAATACCAAATCAATACAATCTTTATGATGCCCAAGATATTGTATTACAAAAAAGCCACGATGAAACAACATGGATTCAACGATTTCGCATTGCGTTGGAAGAAGACCGTGTAGTGCCTTATTTTCAACCTATTATTAACAATAAAACAGAACTCATTGAAAAATACGAATGCTTGGTACGCATAGAAGATGAACAAAACGTCATTTCTCCAGCATATTTTCTTGAAGCGGCAAGAAGAAGTGGTTTAATGAGCAATTTAACACGCATTATGATCAATAAATCATTTAAAATTTTTGCAGGTACATCATTACAATTTTCCATCAACATTACGAATGAAGATCTTTTAAATGACACTTTTATTAACTTTTTAGTACTGAAACAACAACAATATCATATTGAACCCAGCCGTGTTATTTTTGAAATTTTAGAAGATATCATCTTGAGTGACTTAAATCCAATACCTTTAAAAAATCTAAATAAACTAAAAACCATGGGCTATAAACTCGCTTTAGATGACTTTGGCAATGACAGATCAAATTTTAGTCGCTTGGAGACAATTGGCGTTGATTTTATTAAAATAGACGGACAATTTATCAAAGAAATTGATAAAAACATTAGAAACCAAAATATTGTCGAAACGATTACAACACTCGCAAAAAAAATACGTGTACAAGTTATCGCGGAATTTGTTTCAACAAAAGAAGAGTTTAAAATCATACAACAGCTAGGAATTCATTTTTCACAAGGCTACTACTTTGATAAACCAGGAAAACATCTTCTTTAATGTATTGTATTTAACTTGTAACCTCTGCTTTTAAGATTGATGATAGAATCTTCATAGTCGAGCTTATCACGTAAACGTTTGATGAGAGCCCTGAGTGTTGAGCTATTTACTTCATCACCTTTCCAAACTTCGATAGCGATCTGTTCACTACGAATAAAAAGGTTTTGGTTTTTAACCAATAAAGCTAATAATATTTCTTCTTTATTGGTTAAGTCTACTTTCTCGTTTTGAACATATAAAGTTTTCTCTTTTACATTAAAATAAACATTGTGATGTAAAATGATTTTTGTTGCATCATGTAAATTACGTTGATGGTTTAATTGTGAAGTTGCTTTGAACATAGTATTAATTAACTGTTGTGAATCAAAAGGTTTAGTGAGAAAACTAAAAATACCAAGTTCAATACTTTTTAAAAAATAATCTACTTCTTTGTAAGCAGAGATGACTATAACCATTTGAGTCGGAATATTTTTTTTAATTTTTTCCACTAATTTTAAACCATTTTGATTAGGAAGTTGAATATCTGTAATAACCAAGTCATAAGATGTAATTAAAAAAGATTTATAAGCACTTTCGGCATCACTTGCTACATCAATGTGTTCAAAAAAATCACCTAAAAATTCATACAACTCTTCGCGCAGTGAAACATCATCTTCAACAAGTAGTAATGACAAACTATTTTGCACTTTTTCTCTTCATGTATGATTTTTTAATAAGTATCTCAACTTTCGCACATAAAACCTAACTCTTTCTTCGTGTAAGCACCGATGGCTGTGATGATTTGGTGTAATTCTTTATTGCTCTTGAAATTATCGCTGATATTAGCTATGTTGGTGAGGATTTG
>JAQUVE010000084.1 GCA_028693565.1 Sulfurospirillaceae bacterium
ATTCAGTATCGTCAACATCTATATTGATGTCTTTCATTTCTTTATAGGTTAGTAAAAATTTTTGTAAAGCATGGGGTGGAGCACAAGGCGTATCTTTTAGTTGAAAGTAGTTCTTAGCCACTTCATTAAATAAAGTCACGTCTCCTTCTTTGTTGGTCGCAATGATTGCTTCTTTGACAGCATTTAAAATAGCAGCTTTTTCTAAAAATAGACGACTGATCTCTTTAGGCTCGTATCCAAGTAATGAGTTTTTAATTTTTTTGGCAAATAAAATCGCCATTACGATAGTGACAAAAAGCGCACAGTAAAGGTAAAAAAGAAACTGGTGGCGGTATTGTTCGATAATCTGTCTCACTTGTTTTTCTAAATAACCGACTGAAACAATGCCGATAATTTCTCCATTAAGATTAAAGATAGGGGATTTCCCGCGGATAGAAGGCCCTAGTGTTCCAATCGATTTAGAAATATAGTACATGCCATATTTGAGTGCTTGATCGTTGTCTTCACCTACCATTTTATGCCCAATGCGTTTTTCATTTGGATGTGTGAGCCTAATAGAATGTGTATCACCAATGACAATAAATTCAGCATCGATGTTACGTTCAATGTGTGATATAAACTCTTGCAGCTTACCATCGGGGTCTTTTTTTTCGACCAACTCAATTACTTCAGGCATCATAGAAATCGTTTGAGAAATGGCCAAAGCTCGCTGGCCTATTTGCTCCTCCATAAGTTCTTTTAAGATTTGGCTCAAAAAAAGAGAAAATGTTAAAAGTGTTACGATAACAAGCATCGTAGAAAAAAGAAGAAGTTTTGGAAGAAGCCCTTCGCGCAAAAAAGCCATTTTCTTTAATTTTTGAATCATTGTTATCCTATTTATTGTTACAAAACGTAGCATAAATGTGTGCACACTATGCACAAAATTCTCACAATATCGCTATCTTGAAAAAGCCATTTTATCTTATATTCTCTTAATTTCAATCGTGTAAAATCTCTTTGTAATCCAAAAATATTTTAAGGAGAAAATATGAAAATTGCTAAACTTAGTTTGGCGGCAATCGTCGTTGCTGGCCTTGTGTCCAGCTCATTTGCAGCAGATACCTTGGCTGATGCTTTTAAAAATGGAAAGCTCTCGGGCGAAATCAAAACTTTCTATTTTGACAGAGATAATGGTACCACAAGTGCTAATATAGTAAGTGCTGGTTTGATGTTAAATTATGTAACTGATTCACTCAATGGTTTCAAAGTTGGGGTCACAATGCAGACGAGTAATTCACCATTTGCTACAACAGACGCAAAAACAGTCTTTAAAAATGACATGTATGGACCAGGTGCCGTTCTTTCTGAAGCATATTTAGAATATGCCTTTGGTAAGACAACAGCAAAAATTGGCCGTCAATTCATTAGCTCTCCTTTAGTTTCAAATAGTGGTAGTCGTGTTGTTAAAGGTTCTTTTGAAGGGGCTACATTAATCAATACGGATTTACCTAACACCACTCTTGGATTTGGATACGTCGATAAATGGCAAGCTCGAACAAATCAAGGTTGGGCACCAAAATCAGCAGACTCAATCGCTGATTTTAAACAAGTTGGTGATGGCGCTTATACTTTATTTGTGATTAATAAATCAATTCCAGGAACAATGCTCTCAGCCGCATGGGCAGGGGTTAAAGAGTATAGTGTGGGTGAAGATTTAGATCTTTATCGTTTTGAAGCAACCTATAATGGTAAAGCTTCAAACTTTACTTATAACCTTGGTGGACAATATTTTATCACCGATTACAGTGGTGCAACAGCAGATTCTGATGGTTTTGCACTTAAAGCAGGGGTAGGTGTTTCTGCTGTTGACGCGTATGTCGCTTATTCAAAAATTTCAAATGATGGAAAAGTCAAATATGGCGTTGGCTATGGTGCAGATACTTTGTATACACAATCCCCTATTATTTCTGATAACTATGGTGCAGGTACCGAAGCATATGCTATAGATATTGCATACAAATTTAATGCTGATGCAAAAATTGGTGTTGATTATACTGCAACTGAAGATGTCAATAATGTTAAACTTTCTTATAGCGCAGTTTATGGATCTTACAAGTTTGCTGGAGCACTTAAAGGTTTAAGTATTTTAGCACAATATGAAAAAGAGGGTAAAGACGGTAATCAAGACGAGTTTAGATTTAAAGCAAATTATAAATTCTAATTTCTCACAATCTTAAAGGGTGGCAGATAGATTTGCCACTCTTTAAACTCTTTTTTTCTTTCTCTTCAAAGAATTATGTGTTATGCTTCGCTAATATTAAATTTTATGATAAGGTATTAGTAGTGCGAATCTTAGTTGTAGAAGATAATGAAACTTTAGCATTGGGGCTTTCAAAAACATTAAGCACCGCCGGATACGCGGTTGATGTTTCATATGATGGGCAAGAAGCAAAAGATATTTTAGAATACGAATCATACGACTTACTAATTTTAGATTTAGGACTTCCCAATCTTGATGGTATGAATATTCTTAAACAATTGCGTAAACAACAGTGTAAAATACCTGTCTTAATCATTTCAGCGCGTGATAAATTAGATCAAAAAATTTTAGGTCTAGAAAGTGGTGCGGATGATTATTTGTGTAAACCTTTTGCGCTTGAAGAAGTCATTGCTAGAGTGCATGCTCTTTTACGCCGAGCTTTGCAAGATGGTCAGCCTGTTATAAAAATAGGTGAATTTGCCTTTGATACATCTTCACGGACACTGACCCACAAAAGTGAAAGGGTTGAACTTAGTTCTCGTGAAACAAGTATTTTTGAACATCTTTTAATGCACGCAAACCAAGTTCTTAGTAAAGATAATATTGCTTCACATATCGCTGCATTCGATGATGATTTTAATCCCACAGCTATTGAAACTTATATCTCTCGATTGCGTAAAAAATTAGGTGAGAGTGTAATGCTTCAAACAGTACGAGGCTTAGGCTATATTTTGATTACTAAAAATCGATGAAAACACTCTCCATTCGCTCAAGACTTATTGATTTATTGAGCATCTCTTTAATCATTGTGGCACTTGTATCTTTTAGCTCAATTTTTATTTTTTTAAATTATAAGGTCAATAAACATTTTGATAATGCTTTGATGGCTGAAGCACGCAATATTATTAACAGATTGTACGTACAAAATGGGCAAATACAATTTAAAGTGCCAGAACTAGGAATTAATCTTCAAACAGCTTCTGGTAAAGGTAGTGTTTTTTATAGTATTGAAGATGATTATAAGATGGTTCTTTCAGGCTTTGAATCTATCCCTAGACCGCTTTTAAATAAGCGTATTAATGATGCGATATATTATGATACTATATATGCAACTGAACCTATACGAGCACTTTTAATGGTACATAAAATGTATCGCAATGGGGTAGGGTATTATGCTACGATTATTGTTGCCGAAACACTCGAAGATAGGCACGATATGATCCAAGAGATTTTTCTGGCAATCAGTGGTGTGACGTGTATTCTTATTTTTATTGTGATGCTAGTTTCTTTAATTGCAGTGAATAAAGGTATTGAACCTCTTGTTAACCTTCAATATTTCATTAAAAAAAGAGATATTAATGACTTGACCCCCATTTCTGAAAAAAATGTTCCCAGGGAAGTTCTTTCTTTGGTTGAGAGTATTAACCAGCTATTTATTAAATTGAAAAAGAGCTTTGCGCATATTGAGCATTTTAATGCTGACGTTTCCCATCAACTACGTACACCTTTGGCAGAATTAAAAGTTTTGATTGAAATGGATGAAGCGCTTAAAAAAAGTGGAGAGAAAGCAAAGTATATCAAGATTATCAATACGATGTCTCATACTACTCAACAGCTTTTGATGTATGCTAAGACAAATCCAGATGCTTTTGATAGGGTACGATTTTCTCCAGTTAATGTTACAGACCTTTGCCAAAAAGTGGCCACGGATAAAGTATTATTTATTTATCAGGAGGGATTTGAATTTGAGTTTGAAGGGATAGAACCAGCGTGGATTAATGGTGGGCCAATTATTTTAGAGAGCCTCATATGCAATCTCTTAGATAATGCGCTATTGTATGCGCGAACAGCACAAGGTGAGGCTTTAGGGACTATTACGCTCAAGGTTATAAAAGAGAATAAAAGTGTCATACTTTCAATAAGTGATGAAGGGCCTGGTATTGAGGAGTGTTATTTGGACAAAATATGTGAACGTTTCTTTAGGCTTGATACAAAAACAAATGGTAGCGGATTAGGCTTGGGAATTGTGAAACAAATAGCTTTATTGCATAATGCGACATTATCATTTTCAAATCGTATCCCCCAAGGACTGGAAGTACGCGTTAGTTTTCCATTACTTGCGTAGCAAATGTGCATTTTGCTGATACATTAAAAAAGTGTCTTTTACCAAGGCATTAGATTTTTTGGGTCCTGTCCACACGCCTCCTATTTTTTCCGTACGTAAAATGCGTTGAACCTCTTTTCTTGCTAGTATTTTGATCAAACTTTGAACGATTTTGGCATAGCGCTTTGGATAATCCCGCTTTAATTTTGCACTAACGGCGAATCCACGCATTGAACCTATAAAAAATGGTACTTGAAACCCTAAAGGAAGCACTGCTTCATTGACGGTAGGGACATCCCATTTTGGATGCCTCTCTTCGCTAAATACCGCAAGTGTGCGTAAATGTTCTCGAATAAGTTCACTTCCTTCTGAGCTTATGATGATCATATCAATTTCTTTTTGTATTATTGCATCCCGTGCTTTTTTGCCACTATTAAAGAGGTGCAACTCAATATTCTCATCCGGAATAGCATAGCTTTTTAGAAGAAATTTTAATAAAAGATGACCGCTGGAATTCTCCATAACAGCGACTTTAATTTTTGTTTCACCGTTTTTTATAAGCTCCAGTAATTCTGTGAGGGAATGAAAAGGCGATTCATTATTAACGGCGACAATATCATTGTCATACCATTGAATATTGATATAATCAAAATCCTCAATGTGATAAGTTGCTCCTTCCATGAGTATCGTGTTTGCAAGATAAGGCGTAAAGGTTGTTGCAAAAATAGTATACCCATCGGCAGGCTGCTTAAGTACATAAGAGGCTGCTATTTTGGAGCCTTCTCCTACTTTATTCATAATCACAATAGGTGTATTAAGGTCCTTAGATAAAAAAGGAGCCATTGCCCTAGCAAGTCTATCGCTACTCCCTCCTACTCCAAAACCTACGATGAGGTTAATAGGTTGTTTTGGGTAGTCCTCAGATGCAAATAGATTGGTGGAAAAAAGGTTGGGTGTGAACAGAAGAGACGTTATATAGCTTAAAAAGAATAGTATTTTTATCACATGTAACCTCCATTTTTCACTTCAATCATAGCACAAAAAAATGAACTCAATACTTTATATGTAAAGAATTGTAACGTATTTTTTTAAATCTTTTTTTGCATTTTATGTGCAAGGTTCACGACAGCCTTCAATGTTAGTATCCCACCAAACAAGGATAGGAGGTACGGATGAGAGCATTCCCTTGTGTTATTATGCGGGGTGGAACATCTAAAGGGGCATTCTTTAAAGCAGAAGACATTCCTGCGGATAAAGTAGCCCGAGATGCTTTTTTACTAGATGTTATGGGAAGTCCAGATGCAAGGCAAATTGATGGGCTAGGAGGTGCAAACTCTTTGACATCAAAAGTGGCTATTATTGGTAAATCACAACGAGACGATGCAGATGTAGATTACACGTTTGCTCAAGTAAGTATCACCGATTCTTTGGTTGATACTAAAGGGAATTGCGGCAATATCTCTTCCGCGGTTGGCCCATATGCAGTCAATGAAAAGTTTGTTGATGCCAAAGATGGTATGACAAGTGTTCGCATTTACAATACCAATACCCAAAAAATCATCATCTCAACATTTGCCGTCAAAGACGGTATGGCAGTAGAAAAAGGCGAACTTGAGATTCCTGGTGTACCAGGCTGTGGTGCAAGCATAGAGGTGACATTTAGTGACCCTGAAGGTGCCGTTACCAATAAGCTTTTACCTACTGATAAATCCATTGATACTATTACCACGTCATTTGGGCAAATACCTATTTCAATTGTCGATGCAGGAAACCCATTGGTGTTTATGAAAGCGAGTGATTTGGGCTTAAAAGGCACAGAACTTTCGAGTGAATTCGATGAGGCTAAGTTAGCGCGCATTGAAGAGGTTCGTTCCATCGCAGCTGAGCTTTGTGGTTTTTGTGCAAAAGAAGATGCTACAAAACAAAGTCCAGCTGTTCCAAAAGCAACGGTCATTGAAATCCCTAAAGCCTACAGCGATATGAAAAAAAGAGCTTGGACTGAACAAAGTTATGATATCTCATTACGGATGATGTCAATGCAAAAGCCTCACCAAGCACTAGCTGTTACGGGTGCAGTATGTGTAACGTTTGCTTCAAAAGTAGAAGGTTCACTTGTTCATGAAATTACCAAAAATGCTCAAGGTGATTTACGTATTGGTCACCCTGGTGGTGTTATGCAAACAAAGTATTATGATGATGGAACAAAAAAAGGTGTCACAGTGCTTCGTACGGCGAGGTTAATCATGAAAGGTGTCGTGTACACCAAAAATGACTTTAAGCTATAAAAATTTTATAAGGAGAAAAAATGAAAAAATTGTTGCCAATTTTGGCTCTAGCAGTTATGGGCTTGGTTTCACAAGCAACAGCGGCGTATCCAGAAAGACCTATTGAGGTTGTTGTTCCTTTCGGTGAAGGAAGTGCAAGTGATATTTTTGCACGTAAATTTTCTGAATTACTATCACTAAAATTAGGTAAACCTGTACAACCAATCAATAAAAAAGGTGGTGGTGGACTTATCGGTATGGTTTACGCTGCACAACAAAAAAATAATGGCTATACACTTTTAGAAATCACACCTTCCCACGTTATTGCAGATGTTTTGGGCACAGCACCTGTTAAATTAATGAGAGATTTCGAGCCTTTATGTCGTATACAATCAGATATGTATATTTTAGGTGTTCAAAAAAACAGTAAATTTAAAACTTTTCAAGAGATGGTTGAGTACGGTAGAGAGCATGAAATTACATTTGCTGGCGTAAGCCCAGGTGGACTTGATGATATGACATTGGCAGCACTTGCAGATGCTACAAATATGAAAATAAAATTTGTCCCTTATAAATCAGGTTCAGAAGTTAAAGCAGCGGTCTTGGGTGGTGAAGTTGATATATATCTAGACAAAGTTATCTCCGCGATTAACTATATCAAAGATGGCTCTGTTCGTCCAATGATCGTTTTAGATGACCAACGTATTATGAGTTTAGATGTTTTTAAAGATGTACCTACAACCGTTGAGCTTGGTTATAACGTAACGATTGGGTCTTGGAGAGGTTTTGTTGTTAAAAAAGGCACACCAAAAGAGATTAAAGATATTTTGATTGCAAAAATGAAAGAAGTCGCAGAGAGTCCTGAATATAAAGTATTTGCTGAACAAACATTGGCAAATCTATCTCCAGGATATTTGGATGCAGATGGCTTCGCAAAACAATGGGCAAAAGAGTATGCTATTTTTGATCCAATAGCAAGAAAAATAGGACTTAAAAAATAGATGGAATAAGGGTCAGAGTTATCTGACCCGAAAACATTTCAAAAGGGAAGATAATGGGTGAAATTGTATTTCATATCGCTATTTTAGCGGCACTGGGTTTTTTTTATAATGATACATTGAGCATTGATACAACGCGTATAACGGATGTGGTTGGAGCTGCTGGTTTTCCAAAAGCAATCATTGTGTTAACATTTGTTCTAACAGCCATCTCGTTGTATTTTGTATTTCGAAAATATATTGAAGAGAGTCACAAAAATATTGGCAAAAAACTCGTTATTGAAGAGTTGAATGTTCAGTTTCTTGGTCTTATAGGTAGCGTGGTTGCTTTTATTTTTGTGAGTGAGTGGCTAGGATATTTTCCTACTTCTATTCTTTTGGTATTTTTTATTATGTTCTTATTGGGACAAAGAAAAATATCAAAAATTTTTATTACTTCTATTGTGACATCGGTAGTTTTCACCCTTATCTTTGGCAAGCTGTTACATGTACCGCTACCACGAGGCATTGGTTTTATTCAAGAGCTTAGTTTTTTGCTCTATTAAAAAGGATAATACATGTTTGATTTTTCTTTAATGCTTGAAGCATTGTATGTTATTTTTACACCCACCAATCTTTCTTTTGTTATTGGTGGTATGATGATAGGCGTTTTATTTGGCTCACTCCCTGGCATTAGTGCCTCTATGGGAATTGTTTTAATGCTCCCGTTTACTTACTATATGGGAATTATCCCTTCGTGTATTTTATTGGTGGCTTTATACGTTGGAGCATCTTATGGTGGATCCATTACGGCGATTATGTTTAATACGCCTGGAACGCCTGAGGCATGTGCCAGAACATTTGATGGTTATCCTATGGCGCAACAAGGTAAAGCAGGTCGTGCCCTTGGTTTAGCAATGAGTGGTTCAGCAATTGGCAGTATTTTTTCTGTCTTTGCAATGCTTTTTTTAGCACCATTCCTTTCACAAGTGGCTCTTAAAATTCAAAGTGCTGAGTATTTTGCTTTGACAATCTTAGGTATTGCCTGTATCGCTTCTGTTGGCTCAAAAAACCTTATAAAAGCAGTTATTACAGGGCTTATAGGAATTATGATTGCACTAATTGGTATGGATCCTATGACGGGTGTTACGCGTATGACATTTGGCAGTCTTAGTTTACTAGGTGGTGTTGAGTTTATTCCTGTCATGATTGGTGCTTTTGCGATGGCTGAAATTCTTAAGCAGATTATCGATAGGCATGAAACAAAAAGTTTTGATGGTGATACGCAAGTCAAAATGGAAACATTAACACTGAAAGAGCTTTTTATTTATAAAGTAACCATTATTAAGTCAGCTATTATCGGAACATTAATTGGTATTTTACCCGGTACTGGTGGCTCAATCGCTGCGATTGTGAGTTACGGTGAAGCAGTACGTTCTGCAAAAGATAAGGCACGTTTTGGTAAAGGTGCCGAAGAGGGTGTTTTAGCGCCAGAAACAGCAAATAATGCAGCCGCTGGTGGGGCAATGGTTCCAACGCTAGTACTAGGAATTCCTGGTTCTCCAACAACAGCGATTATCTTGGCAGCATTTGTTCTTCAAGGACTTCAACCAGGACCTCAATTGATGAAAGAGCAACCGTTGTTACTGTACGCAATTTTCTTTTCAATGCTATTGGCGTCAATTGTAGTATTTTTTGTTGCACGTGTTGCTGTTAAAGGGTTTGCTCAAGTTTTGAAATTACCTTATAGTGTTTTAGCTCCCGTCATTGTTATGTTTTCCATAATTGGAGCATTTGCCGTTTCAAATGATATGGGTGAAGTATGGATGATGTTAGGATTTGGACTTTTTGGTTATTTTATGAAGAAATATGACTTTTCTCCCGCAACACTCATTTTAGGACTTGTTCTTGGAAGAATGATGGAAGAAAACTTTAGACGCCAATTATTATTATCAGAGGGTGATTACAGTGAATTCTTTACACGCCCACTCACATTGCTGATCTTTGGGTTTACAGCATTAGTCATTTTTTCTCCTATGGTTGCAACCTATATGAAAAAGAGAAAGCTCAAAAAAACAATAACGATAGAAGAATAATATCGAAATAAATGGTGCCGTAGTATTGGTTAATAGAAAATTAGAGTATAAACAATTTCACAAAGGAGTACATATGAAATTCGCTAAACTTAGCTTGGCGGCAATCGTTGTTGCTGGTCTTACTACCAGTTCATTCGCAGCAGATTCATTGACTGATGCATTTAAAAATGGAAAAGTAAAAGGTGAGCTTAGAGCTTGGTATTTTGATAAAGATACGGAAAAATTGAACTCTTCAACGGCACCAACATCGGTTATACACGATGCAGCAAAAACAGGTAGCATTTTTGATACGGCAATCATTTTAAATTATGTGACTGATTCATTTAAGGGTTTCACACTAGGTGCAACGATGCAATCGAGTTACTCACCATTTGCAGATACAGAAGCTAAAACAGCTTTTAAAGATGACATGTGGGGTTCAGGTGCGGTTCTTTCAGAGGCATATTTAGGATATAAAATAAAAAATACAACAACAAAAATTGGTCGTCAATTTATTTCAACACCTATTGTTAATGGTAGTGGTTCACGTATCGTCAAAGAATCTTTTGAAGGTGCAACGGTTGTAAACACAGACTTACCTTCAACAACAGTAATAGCAGGATTTGTAGATAAGTTCCAAGGAAGAACAAGCGCTGGTATGGGTCACGCGGCAGGAGATGCGCCTAGTTTTGAAAAACGTGCTATTTTCCTAGGTGTGAGCGCAAGCACAACGTACGCTTTTGACAATGCTTATACTATCGCGGTTATTAATAAATCTATTCCAAATCTTACGTTAACAGGACAATATGCTTGGGTTGGTGATGTTAATAAAGTTGAAGATGTAGATGTTTATTATACTGAAGCAAAATATGTACTTCCAATGAATGGTTTTAAATTAGGCTTTAATGCGAATTTCAGAGGCTCTAAAACGGATTTAGTAACGGGAACAGGTGTCAATGCTATTTCATATGATGGTACACAAACTGCAGGGCGTATTTCAATTAGTGAATTAGCTGGATTTGGTGCTTCATTTACTGCCGCAACTACCAGTAGTGATGATGCTGTTATAGCGGGTATGGGAAATGGTGCTTCTAGTTATACAGCAACATTAGTGAAAGCCAGTAGTCCGTCTTTAAGAGCCAATACAGACTCATATCGTTTAGACCTTACCTATGATTTTTCTAAAATAGGTGTCAATGGACTACAAGGTATTTTACAACATGGTGTAGCAAATCAAGATCGAGTAAAAACTGCGCAAACGAGTGCTGATTACTCTTCATACGCTATAGGTCTAACTTATGCCGTTCCAGCATTAAAGGGTTTGAGTTTAGCAGTGCAATATGAAAAACAAGAAATTGAAACAACACGCTATTCAAACAATACTAAATTTACAGCAGATTTGGATGAGTTGAGATTTAGAGCTAATTATAAGTTTTAAAGATATGTTAGTACTAGGTATTGTAAAAATACCTAGTACTTTTTACTAAAATAGGATCCTCATATAAAAGTATATTAGGTTTTGCGTTTACATAATATGCACAAAATCCACATAATGATTTAATGAGTATAGAATGATTAAATATCAGATATGCTTAATTTTTATGAAGTACAATAATTGATATACATTTGAGGATAAAAATAGAAAAAATAGAGTTTTTTATACAAAGGATTATACGATGGAAATAGATCTTATTACAGAGTCCTTGAAATTTTTGGTATTTGGGATGTCCACGGTTTTTTCATTTTTAGTTTTATTGGTTTTAATTTTAAAAGTTCAAGGCAAAATAATGTCACAGTACTTTTCCCCCATTGAGCAAAAATCAGTTGTAAATTCTCAAGGTTCGCTTACAGATACATTAGCGGTAGTTGCGGCGATAGCGGCGACATTACAAACACACAAAAAATAAAACAGAAAAAAGGCAGATTAATGGCTAAGAAATACATCGATGTGATGGATACAACATTTAGAGACGGTTTTCAGT
>JAQUVE010000085.1 GCA_028693565.1 Sulfurospirillaceae bacterium
CCGATCTAATCTCTCTCATTACGCCTCGTTAATCGTCGAACAAGTATGCAAGCGCTTAAACGCTATCCGTATGAGAGCATTAAAAACTATTTTTTAAAGGATGCACCATGCGTTTGATGATCGTTTTTGTACTTTTCATAGCGTCACTTCTTGCCAGCGAATCTCGTACTTTTACCGATGTTATGGGCAAAAATATCACGTTACCTGAGCATATTTCACGCATTTATGGCTCCGCACCTCCCATTACCTTTATGCTCTATGTGATTGATGGTAATCAACTGGTTGGGGTCAATTTTCCTCAAAAAAATAAAGATAATGCCAATGGTGAGTTTTTTCTTAGTAACTATTTTATGTCACTTCCTATCCTAGGAGGCTGGCATGGCAATAATACACCAAATCTTGAAGCCATTATCAATGCCAAACCTGAAGTAATCGTGACATGGGATACAGCGCTTTTAAATGAAAAAACATTAGCAGATATTAAAAAATTGGCGATTCCTGCCTTAAAAGTCAACATTGATGATTCTAAAAACTACCCTGATGTTTTTCGTTACTTAGGAAAAGTGATGCACAAAGAAGAGCGTGCCAATGCGCTTGCTTCCATGGCGCAAACCTATTTGGATGAATTAAAACTCTTTGTTGATACCATTCCAGAAAATGAACGTACAAAAGTCTATTATGCGGAAGGCGACAAAGGGCTTCAAACAGAGTGTGACATTTCTTTTCACTCTGAACCACTGATGTTAGCAGGGGGCAATCTTGTCCATAAATGTGTTCAAAATAGTGTTATAGGTATGCAAGAGATCAACTTTGAACAGGTCATGAACTATGCACCCGAGGTAATCATCGTTCAAAGTGAGCTGTTTTATAAAACAATCTTTACCGATAAAAAATGGCAGTCACTCAAAGCTGTGCAAAATAAAAGAGTTTACCTCGTACCTAAAACTCCTTTTAATTGGACAGATCGTCCACCTTCTTTTATGCGTATCATTGGGGCACATTGGATCACGAGTAAGCTCTATCCTAAACGCTATCCCTATTCGATTCACTCAAAAGTGAGAGAGTATTATAAACTCTTTTTTGGGGTTGAACTTAGCGATGAAAATTTAAAAACTTATTTTGCTCTTTAAACGGAAGGATTTCCTATGATTTGCCCAATATGTGAACGAAGGTGTAGTGTTGAAGACAATGGCATTGGTGCGTGTGGACGTTACCAATGTCACCACAATACCATGGTAGAGCGCTTTCCAAATTCATATCTGGTTGTAGCGCCCATTTCGGCTGAAACGATGCCTGTTCTGCATTTTCATCCGCGCGCAAAGTTTTTACAAATCAGCACCACTGGTTGTAATTTTGACTGTTTAGGATGTATCTCAACGGTTGTTGCCAAAGAGATGAATGTGCAAAGCCCTGCCCTTAAAAATTTAACACCTTTGCAAATTATCACTAAAGCATTAGAACAAAAGTGCGATGGCATCGCTTTTTTGATGAATGACCCACTTGCCTCATTTTACAGTTTTCTTGAAATTTGCACCCTCGCTAAAGCACATGGCTTGCTTACAGGATGCTCTACAAATGGCTATTTCACGCCTGAATCTTTAGATTTGCTCTCTCCTTATTTGGATTTTGTGAACATTGGGCTTAAAGGTATGTCAAATGCAGTGTACCGTAGCTGTGGCGCGAACAGTTATAAACCCGTTTTACGCAATATTGAACTTTTTTATCGTAAAGGCGTTCATGTTGAAGTAGCGTGTATCCATAAAACAGATAACGAAGAAGAAGTCTTGGCTATCGCTGAAACATTAGCGCATATTTCTAAAGAGATTCCACTGCAGCTTATGCGATTTATCCCCATTGACGATGCGGATATTCGTCTCGAACCTTCCATCTTAGCTTCTGAAAAACTTTATAAAAAACTCTTATCGCATCTTGATTATGTCTATCTTTTTAACTCTCCTGGCTCAGAATGCCTCAACACCTACTGTCCTAAATGTGGTGCACTTATATTTGAAAGAGATTTCTACGGACCTATGGGTTCAAAACTAAGAACGATTAGTCATAACTATCACAACAACACTTGTTTACAGTGTCATCATGTACTGCCTGTCATAGGAGAGCCTTGCGTGAAAGTGTTTGATGAAGATGGCTTTGAAGGTGGCTATCCACTAACGAGAGCCTTAGAAATCGTAGAAGGAACACTTGCAACACTTGGTGTTACGGAGCAAAAGGATGTCACTATGTGTTGGGAAGAGCTTTTGCGTGGTGATGGGTTGAAACGTTTACATGTCAATATTCAAAATTTTGAAGATTATGCTAACACAATAAAATACCTTGCTCAAATGACGCATAGAGAACATACTGCCAAAAAGCTTTTAAACTATATGCGAGAAAAAATTGCTATAATAGCGCAAGAACTCCCTAAAATACGACAAAAACCTCGTGTATACTATGTTATGGGTAAACCCTTATTTGCACTTGAAGAAGAGCGTCTTGAAAATCAATTAGTCGAGATGGCTGGTGGTGTCAGTGTCAATAAAACACTGAGTTTACAAGGCAGGCCTGGACGAAAAATATCTGTTCAGAGGCTCAATGAACTTAATCCTGACGTTATCTTTATCTCTTCTTTTTTGGATTGCCCTTTAGATGAGTTTTACGCTTACTGTGAAAAACAAGGCATCGTGGTGAATGCCGTTAAGAATAAACATATCTATACACACCTCGCACCGTGTTTTGATTTTGGTAGTCCGCGCTGGATATTAGGATTGATGTACATCGCCAATATGCTACATCCAGACCTCTATCATTTTGATGTATTAAATGAAGCAAAATTCTTTTATCAAGAGTTTTACGATAGCCAATTAAATATCGCTTCTATCAATCGATCTTTTGCAAAACCAAGTCAATACCATACGTTGATTCAATTTTAATCAACAAACTCTTGTAGTTACAGGAAATTTTCGTTATAGTTTTATGTATATAACGATTTAAAGGATATTTTGATGCAACCACAGTTTAATTTTTGGGACAATATGGCAAAACGCTATCCACGTTTTAATGATGCTTCAATGAGTAAAGATGTCAATCATATCCTTTCGTGGTGCCAAGAGCGAAATGTCTCTTTTGAAGGTACGACTATTTTAGATATTGGAGCAGGCACAGGAACAATTGCCATCCCTCTAGCACAAAAAGGTGCTCACGTGACAGCGATGGATATCTCAGAGGGTATGTTAGCCGCACTCAATGAGGATGCAAAAGAACAAGGACTCAGCGCAAAAGTCTCGACGCATCAAAGTGATTGGGACTCTTTTCCTTTAAGTCAACAATACGATATTGTCATCGCTTCCATGACCCCAGCTATTAGCGATTTACAAAAAATTGAAAAGATGCTTGGAGCCACAAAAGGGATAGGTATCTATGTAGGATGGGGAAAATACCGCATTAACAAACTGGTAGAAGCCCTTGTCAAAGCACATACCAAAGAAGAAGAGGATTGTGCATCGGGTGGTTGCATCAAAGCAGCGCAATTTATTGACATTTTAGATGAAAGAAATATCACTTATGAAAGCAGTTTCTTCGCAACTTCATGGTGCGATACCTACAGCTTTGAAGAAGCAAGAGAGTACGCCTATGACCAACTTAAACGTAAAGAGATTACCCCAAATGAAGAGATTGTAGAGTCCATCCTCATTTCTAACTTGGAAGGTGATAAAGTACAAATCACCACTGAGGCCGAAAAAGGAATTATTTTATGGAGAGTCGCTTAAGATAAGATGCCCTAAAGCATCTTGTCTTTTCGATTTTTTAAAACTTTTTGCCATTTGCATACTTTTATTTGATGTATAAACCTTCAACAAAGACTACTTTTGATTTGTTTAAATACAAATCTTGTGTCGGTTCATGGTCGGATAAATGCTCTTTTGATTTTAATCCGAATGCTGTTTAAATACAAATCTTGTGTCGGTTCATGCATCCATAGTCAGAAGTTGTTTGGCACTTAACTAATGTTTAAATACAACAGCTTGTGTCGGTTCATGTTGGAGAATGGGAATTTAATAATGGTTTTCAACCGTTTAAATACAACAGCTTGTGTCGGTTCATGAAGTGATGATGTTTTAATTGAAAATGCCAAAAATCTGTTTAAATACAACAGCTTGTGTCGGTTCATGTTAAACCATTTTCAGCTGTATCTATGCCGAGAAGTGTTTAAATACAACAGCTTGTGTCGGTTCATGACATTTTTTGGAGAAAGAGCCATCATAGTCAACGTTGTTTAAATACAACAGCTTGTGTCGGTTCATGACCAATCCAAGCAAAAAAAGTAGCGACAGCACCACCGTTTAAATACAACAGCTTGTGTCGGTTCATGATCGGCTACTTGATTTAAGTCAGCAACATCAAGAACGTTTAAATACAACAGCTTGTGTCGGTTCATGACAATTTTAAGCATATAATGATTAACCCTTATGCGAGTTTAAATACAACAGCTTGTGTCGGTTCATGAGTGTCGATGAACTAAAAATTAGTTGTACTTTTGAGTTTAAATACAACAGCTTGTGTCGGTTCATGAAGGCAGTATCAGCTAAATAAGGTTCAACTGCCGTTGTTTAAATACAACAGCTTGTGTCGGTTCATGCATATCTTATTTGTAGAATCAAATACGACTATCTGGTTTAAATACAACAGCTTGTGTCGGTTCATGTGTATAGTGTTTTTTTAAAAGATGGCGAATATCTAAGGTTTAAATACAACAGCTTGTGTCGGTTCATGGCTTATAAGGTAATGTAGCGCTAGGGTTCTTCTCCGTTTAAATACAACAGCTTGTGTCGGTTCATGTCTGCTATCTAGCATTTGCATTGTTTCAACCGCAACGTTTAAATACAACAGCTTGTGTCGGTTCATGTTATTTTCTAATTGTTTTTTTGTCATTTCTGTTGACGTTTAAATACAACAGCTTGTGTCGGTTCATGCATTTTCATCTATAAAACCTAAACCATTTTGATAAGGTTTAAATACAACAGCTTGTGTCGGTTCATGTAATCTGCTTATCTTCTTATCGATAAAAAAGCAAAGTTTAAATACAACAGCTTGTGTCGGTTCATGTGACTTTTTAAGTGTTGAACTTTGCAAAAATAACCCGTTTAAATACAACAGCTTGTGTCGGTTCATGCTCCTTCGTAAGCAGTTGCTATAACTGGACTTAAGTTTAAATACAACAGCTTGTGTCGGTTCATGGTATAAATACAATCACTAGATAGAAAGGAATAAATAGTTTAAATACAACAGCTTGTGTCGGTTCATGCCGTAGCGTGGGTTAAACTATTTGTACTAAATCCGTTTAAATACAACAGCTTGTGTCGGTTCATGGATATTAAGCCTAAAGGCTCTCGTTTTATTAAACCGTTTAAATACAACAGCTTGTGTCGGTTCATGCTTTACTTCTATAGCCCCTAGAATTTCAACTGCATAGTTTAAATACAACAGCTTGTGTCGGTTCATGAATTATTTGATGCTGGTGAAAAACTTAATGACCAGTGTTTAAATACAACAGCTTGTGTCGGTTCATGCGACTTGCCAACTTCCAACGACTTGCCAACTTCCAAGTTTAAATACAACAGCTTGTGTCGGTTCATGTGTCTCGATAAAGCCAGACTCTCTAATATCCATGCCGTTTAAATACAACAGCTTGTGTCGGTTCATGTCTTTCTATCAATATTTTTTTACTCAAACACCCACAGTTTAAATACAACAGCTTGTGTCGGTTCATGGCTTATGCAAGATAAGGAAAACATTGTAGAAAGTGAGTTTAAATACAACAGCTTGTGTCGGTTCATGCGCCACTTTTAAGACGTTTGATAATGTCGTCAATGACGTTTAAATACAACAGCTTGTGTCGGTTCATGTATAGTAATGTGGTTTTATAGTAAAAAAATAATTATGTTTAAATACAACAGCTTGTGTCGGTTCATGGGTGCTTAGTAAGATTTGTGATTATTTAGATGGAAAGTTTAAATACAACAGCTTGTGTCGGTTCATGTAAAATCTGAGCCACTGACGACTGTGCCATTAACTGGTTTAAATACAACAGCTTGTGTCGGTTCATGGTTAAATTATCTAATACACTATTTGAATTTTTGAGGTTTAAATACAACAGCTTGTGTCGGTTCATGTTAGAACAACAAGCGTATAGCGTAACAGGAGAGCCGTTTAAATACAACAGCTTGTGTCGGTTCATGGCTAAAGAAGTATCAGACCAATACGTATCAGTCATGTTTAAATACAACAGCTTGTGTCGGTTCATGACGGTCTAATAATGTTATCAAGTGCTTTATGTTGGATGTTTAAATACAACAGCTTGTGTCGGTTCATGAATAGAAAAGTGACCCTTTTACAAATGTTATAATTAGTTTAAATACAACAGCTTGTGTCGGTTCATGTTTGGTAATCATAGCATATTTATTAAAGAATTATATGTTTAAATACAACAGCTTGTGTCGGTTCATGTGATTTTCTTTGTCTTTCATTGCCTCAAAGTGCATCGTTTAAATACAACAGCTTGTGTCGGTTCATGATCTAATAATGCACCACCACCTACACTTCCATTTTTGTTTAAATACAACAGCTTGTGTCGGTTCATGCTAGTAATGCGGCAGGTGAGGATATTTCACCAACTAGTTTAAATACAACAGCTTGTGTCGGTTCATGTCTGATTCTACTTCATTTACACACGCTCTCATTGCTGTTTAAATACAACAGCTTGTGTCGGTTCATGCCAGCATTATATCAAGCCATTGTAGCTGGTAGTGGCAGTTTAAATACAACAGCTTGTGTCGGTTCATGTAAATAAACCCCATACTTGTTAAATCTTTTCTAAGGTTTAAATACAACAGCTTGTGTCGGTTCATGTTAAAAATGCTTCAAAAGCATATAGACGTAATCTAGTTTAAATACAACAGCTTGTGTCGGTTCATGTATAAATAAAAAAGTACAAAAAGCAAATAAACTAAGTTTAAATACAACAGCTTGTGTCGGTTCATGTTTCTTGCGTAACTGGGTTAAGTCCTGCGCCCGCGTTTAAATACAACAGCTTGTGTCGGTTCATGTATTTCCTTTTAAATTTGGATGAGCGTATAGGATTGTTTAAATACAACAGCTTGTGTCGGTTCATGGATTGTCAGTCTTTAAAGTAGTTGGAAATTGTTTTGGTTTAAATACAACAGCTTGTGTCGGTTCATGTTATACCAAATACCAATTGTAGAAGCTTTAATATCTGTTTAAATACAACAGCTTGTGTCGGTTCATGTTTTATCATTTTGTTTATCTCCGATTTTTAAAAAATGTTTAAATACAACAGCTTGTGTCGGTTCATGAGTAATGTAAAAAAATAAACAAGATATTTTTTAACGGTTTAAATACAACAGCTTGTGTCGGTTCATGCCAATCCAAGCAAAAAAAGTAGCGAAAGCACCACCGTTTAAATACAACAGCTTGTGTCGGTTCATGATTACTTTGAAGTACTGGAGGTGTGATTGTTTCAGGTTTAAATACAACAGCTTGTGTCGGTTCATGTCAAACTGTGATGCAACAGGATAAAAATTTTGCTGGTTTAAATACAACAGCTTGTGTCGGTTCATGTACTAAACTATAGGGCTTTCAAAAAAGCGAAACCCCATAATATAGCCTTTTATATCATTTTTTCCAATTAAAATTAACAATGAATTATTAAAGATCAAAGAAGCGGTCTAACGCCCTAATTATAGCGATTTTATACCTAAAAAACTAAACGGTGGTTGGAAAAATTAGATGAAAATTCCTTCACTCTCCTTTTTTGGATTTCCTAGCGTTTCTTCACTGAAACTTCCTGAGGTTAGTAGCTTGATAATCGTTACGAAATCTATCTCAGGGTCGATGACTTTTTTGAGGTCGCTTTGGAGTTTTATTTGATTGGCGGGGGTGATGTTGCCTCTGAAAATGGACTTTTGGTGATGTTTGAGGTATTTTTTGCAAAGCTTGAAAACTTTGGCGACGCGGTATTTGCCAACGTCGCTAAATTCATCGGCGATGTCGTAAAACAAAAAGACATAATTATAATTGGTGGTATCTTTTTTCACATCTTTTCCTTGAGCAAGAAAGGGGTAAATTCTCTTCCTTCAACGATGGTTTTAATGAGTTTGTAGCCATCGAGTTTGAGGCAATGTTTGTAGGAAACTTTGCGTTTTAGCTTTACATGTAAAAAGGTTTCGTTCATACGCTCTTCAAACGCATCGATGAAAATCTTCTTGCCCTCTTCGTTCAAAAGTGCGTAATTTAGGGATTTGTCAAAGTGTTTTTGCACTTGAAGTTGTTTCCGCCCCACAAGCTCAAAGATGGTTTTAAAAACGATGACGGGTTTAAACGCTTCGCTAAGATCTAGGCTCAAACTAAAGCGCCCTTCTCTGGGGCTGTGAAGAAAACTGATGGCTTGGTTGAGATGCGTGTGGTAAATGGAGGCGATGGTTTTGGTGTACAAAAGCGTGTTACCAAAACTGATGAGTGCGTTCATTGGGTTGTCAGGTGGGCGTTTGACACGCTTGTTTAGCACAAAATCTTCTGGCAAAAAGTACTTAAAACTGTCATAAAATCGACTCCAAATCTGCCCTTCAACAAATAAAATTTGCTCGATTTTCGTCGTTACATGTAACAATGACTCGACATCATTTTTCAACCAATCTAAATAGGGTTTGAGCTCTTTTTTGTCATGACGATAATAATGGTACAACACTTCATGGATGTTCTGCGCAATGGCGGAGACGATATTTTTAGCGATACTTAAGCGCTCATTGACAAAACTCAAAGACTGTTTTATGGTCAAATCACCGCTGATCAGATACTCTTTGGGGTAAAAACTGCCACTGTAATTTCCATGGTAATTGAAAATGTGCATCGTGATGCCAGCTTTGGCGATGAAGTCTAAAAACTTGGTGTTGAAGCTCACTTCATTGAGACAATAAAGCTCCCTCGTCTCTTCGATGGGCAGATAAAAATTGCCCTTTTCGTTGCTAAATGCGATGGAATTGTCTTTGCGTTTAAGCTCCCCCATGGAGAAGATGTAGCGTGTATGATTTTTTGCCATGTGTTCCTCATATAAAACAATAATCGTAATAAGCGCACTTCTTGCATTTGTTCTCAAACTTTGGCGGCGGCGGAACATCAGCATTTATAAGCGTTGAAATCGCATCTAAAACGCCCAAAAGTTCCTGTTCATTGTGCTCATCAAGCTCGATGATCTCGCTTTTAGTGGCGTGATTTTTCTCAAAATACTCAATTTTACCTTTGCGCTCAATGCCTTTGCCTTTGAGTTTGTAAAGATAAAGAAGCACTTGCCATTTCACCGCCTGCGGGTCAGAGTCGGACTTTTTGAGCTCCACAAGGTACTCTTTGGTAAGCTTGTCGATCTTCACGTTGTCTATCTTTATCTCAGTATGCTTGTTTTTTTCTTCGTTTATCTCATGCAACACTTTGCCGATGCGCACGTCTTCACTGTTGTCTTCAAGATTGAGACGGTTGGCGTGGAGCCAACATTGGGTTTGACAATGGAAATAGTAGTTGATGAGGGTTCCTGTGATCATTTGTCCTCCAATAACCCTTTGGCATTTTGTTTTGTTACTACTTTTTTACCCGTCTTTTTTTCAATCGCTTTTCGTGTATTCCCTGCTATCGTGCCACCTTCTTCTGCGACTTTTTGACTCTCCTTAAAACCTTTAGGCTTTTTTTCTTTTGAGATTTCTGAAGTTGTCGCTTCAGCTAGCATTGTAAGTACAAGCTCTAAATTAGTCATATTGTCCCGTAAATTCTCTTTTTTGAGATTTTGCAGCTTTTTATACTCTTGCGTTGTGTGTCCGCTCCATGCTTTAGAAATGATGTCGGTCAGCTGTGCAAACCCTTTGCCCTCCTCAACACCTCTTTCTTTCCACTCATCTGTCAGCTCTTTTCGCACTTCAATACTTTTAAGCCTTTGGTTGATCCACTTTTCCGTATAGCCCAAGTTAAGGTAGTCTTGCATCGCTTGGTCAATGGACTTTTCAGGGTCTTGCATCGCTTCAATTCTTTCATAGCCAACCCTTGCAAGCCATTGTTTAAACGGCTCAACATTAGGTGATGGGATAGATTGAATGAGCCGTAAAAGCTGTTCCGTCGTTGCGACATCGGTAACTCTCATTTTTCCATCTGATGCTTGCATTTTCAACTGGCTACAATTTGTAGCCAGTTGGCTTCCTTCATTTTTTAGACGTGTTTTTAAAACACTCCAATATTTTCTAGGATTTTCACTTTGTGTTAAAACGTCAATAGCATCAATCACACTAAAATACCAAAGCTCATGCTCATCATCCCAATGGCTTCGTATCTGCTTTGACTCAAAAAGTTGTATTTTTTCCATGGAATCCCTTAGTGTTATAAAAAGTTTGAGTTCTTGGTTTTGTTGTACTGTTCCCTGTCAAACTTACCTTCCGAAGTGATAAATTTACTGTATTCTTGAACAAAATAATAGCCGTATTGCTCTTCGCCAATAAAAGGTGTTTGTCCTTCGTAATTTTTAAAAATAGTAAACGTAAAAAATTGCATCAGAGCCTTAACACGTGACTCTTGTACCTCTTTTTTTGCAAAACCTTCAATATCATTGAGGGTTACAAATGTATTCCATACTTTTTGACCATCTAACTTTTCATCTGTTTTAAAACACTCATCTAAACCATCAAACTCTTTAACATTTTTATAAAGCGTTATATCAATTTGAAACGGGAAATAAAGCGTAAAATTATCGCTCTTAATCAACGTCATTTCTTCTTTGATTTTCTTATAATTAAGTTTTTTGATAGCTTCATCAAAATAATCATGACTTGTCATCAAACCAGATTTATATTTTGTTTTATCGGTTTTGATTCTTTCCAAAACCTCACCATAGTATAGATCGAACGCTTTATTTTTCAAAATGTCTTGATATTTTGGCTCATACAAATCCAGTCCCAAACGATTGTCGCCTCGATAGATTTTTTCAGCTTCATCCATATCGAAAAAGTAAACCACGCCATCTCTTAAACAGCTACGATTGATGCGCCCCATAAACTGCTCTTCGCTGTCAATCGTTGAAATATCTTTAAAACCAATGTCCATATCGATATCTACACCCGCTTCGATGACCTGCGTCGCTACGATGATGAGAGGCTCACATTTACTTTTATTGATCACGTATTGACGGTATGCTTTGTTATCGTCGCCACTGAGTTCGTAGACATTTTCAAACTGATCTTTGATAGCGTTATAAAATTCTCTCGCACTTTGCTTTTTGATAAACTCAAAAAGTATTTTTTTATCTTTAGGTTGTTCTTTTAGTATCTCGACCAATCTTGGTATCGTCATTTTTTCAGTCTTATCAAGCAAAAAATTGATTTTAACCCTGTCTTTAAAAAGTACATTTTGAAACAAATCTCTCTTTTTTTTATCGCCGATAAGCGCAACGAAATTGCTTTTTTCTTCCAAAAAATAATCTAACTTAGGCAGCGTCGCCGACATAATGATAATTTTCATATTGAGTAAACTCGCATATTTGTCAAAAAACTCCACCATATACCACCAAAGGTGGTTATTGTAACTTTGTATTTC
>JAQUVE010000228.1 GCA_028693565.1 Sulfurospirillaceae bacterium
CTGAAAGATGTTTACCAATACGCTCAATGCGTTTAACAATATAACGACTGACAATTAAAAGAAGTCCTGAAGTGATGAGCAAAATTAAAATTGAGATAATAACAACAATGTAAAGATTTTTATCCAACTTAGCACTAATTTCAGTACTTATTGTTTGAACCCTTTGGCTTGTAAATTTTGAGATATTATCAAATCGAGTAGAAACGTACCGACAAGGAGCCTCCATTTCAACTGCCATATCACCAATGTCTTCTCGATTATCTTTGACGTAAAGTTCATGAATCTTTTTAAAATTTGGAACAATTTTATCCGTATAAGCTTTGTAGGCTTCATTAAGGTTTTGCTTCAATGTTGGATCATCATAAAAGTCACTTTTTAAAGCTTTCTCAAAAAAGGCATTCATCTTTTTTTCTGTCACTAAAATACGATCTCGTGCTTGCCCTATCGGTAAAAATTCACTTGTGACATGAATGAGGTCATTTAAAATCGTTTCAAAGGTATTTTTAGCAACTGAAACTTCATTATCAGGTACAACATTTTTGGCATAAATCGTCTCTAAGGACTCTTTACCTATGACACTAGAACTAATGCTCACATATGAAAGTACTGCTAAACCTAATACAGTAAAAATAGAAATAGAAAGAAGCTTGGAAGCAATTGTCATGTTTTTAAACATAGATTATACCTTTGAGTTATATTTTATCGTACCTTTTAATTGAGGCTTAGTATACAATACTAATTTTTAAACAATCCTTCATTTTCCAAAAATGGCGCTTTAAATAAAAAAATATTTACCTTTTTATCCATTTCTATAACACTTGTCATTTCATCTGTAATAAGAATTGCATTGCAATAATAGAGTGGTGTTATCATACCTGAACCATATTTATTATCATCAAAAGCCCTAAAAATACCATTTTGGTAAAAGCCTAGTACAAAATTGACGCGACCTGATTTTACATTGAATGTTTCTTGGTTAACAGCAGTCACATAGTCAAAGTTAAATTTTTTTTCACCTTGAAGCTTCTTTAAAAGAGGAATTAAAAAGATAAATGCATTGACATATGCGGCTAGTGGATTCCCAGGCAATGAAGCAACAATCGTTTTGCCCATAATGCCAAGCATTGTAGGTTTACCTGGTTTGATGTTAATGCCATGAAAAAGCGCATCATAGTCATTAGCAAGCAGTGCTTTTTCAATAAAATCAGCTTCACCCATACTTACGCCGCCGCTAGTGATTAAAATATCATAGTGTTTCATATCTTCAAAATAAATAATGGCGTCTTCTAAATTATCAGGAATAACTCCACCATAATGTGCCTCAAACCCATGTTCAGAGAAAAGTCCCATTAATGCTGTGGCATTAATATCATAAATTTCGTTTTCATTAGCATGATTCCATGGTTTTTGAAGCTCATCACCCGTTGAAAAGATGGCTATTGTCAGTTTTCGATACACTTTAACATGTGAAATTCCTTGCGAAGCAAGCATCGCCATTACGGAAGATATAATCCTAGTTCCCTCTTTTAAGACAATATTACCAACAGATTGTTCTTCTCCTTTTAGTCGTAAAGCATTACCTCGTTTAACCTCTAAAGGTAATTGGACACTAAATTCATCATAAGCAATACACGCTTCAAAAGGCACTATAGTATCAGCATCAGCAGGCACCTTAGCACCTGTCATAATTTTATAGCACTCATTTTCACAGAGGGATGCCTCCACAATATTTCCCGCTAAAATTGTTGTTTTTATGGTTAATGTTTTACCACAGTCTTCATGCCGAATAGCAAAACCGTCTAAAGCTGCATTATCATAAGAGGGTAAGTTTTTTTGGCAAATGACATTTTCAGCTAAAATTCTTCCATTGGCATTCAGTGTTGAAACCCATTCAAAATGTTTTGGCTTTGTATCTACTAAACTAAATGCTCGTTTGATAGCCTCATCAAAACTGACAGCTTTTATATTGTGCATCCCTTACTCCTCAAGTCGTTTAATCTGTGCTCCAAGTTTTGAGAATTTTCCTTCTAGATTTTCATAACCTCTATCTAAGTGGTAGATTCTGTGTATTTTTGTGGTGCCATCTGCTACCAATGCAGCTAAAATGAGTGCTGAGCTTGCTCTTAAATCAGTCGCCATCACATCGGCTGCATTGAGCTTTGCTTTGCCTTCAACGGTTGCACTATGCCCTTTAAGCTTAATATTTGCACCCATACGACTAAGTTCACTCACATGCATAAAGCGGTTTTCAAAAAGCCTTTCATCAATGATGCTCGTACCTTTTGCTTGTGTACATAAAGCCATAAATTGCGCTTGTAAATCTGTAGGAAAACCAGGGTATTCTGATGTTTCAATATCAGATGGCAAAATCTTATCACTCGGAAAAATCGTGATTGTATCACGTGTTTCTTCTATCTTAAAACCCATCTGTTCTAGTTTTAAGCATACTGCTTCAAGATGTTTGGGATTAACATTGGTAAGGGTTATTTTTGATTTTGTAATAGCACCCGCACAAAGATAGGTTCCCGCTTCGATACGATCAGGTATCACTCTAAAATCAGGAATATCT
>JAQUVE010000229.1 GCA_028693565.1 Sulfurospirillaceae bacterium
GTATTGTAACGAGAAAATATCTAAATGAAAAATCTTCTAAAAAAATCGTTTTGAAGTCCCTTCTTTTTGTTACTCTTTGTATTAACATTATACTAAGGAAAAACAATGAACCTTGGATTTAAACAAAAGATAGCCTTATCATCGGGATTTTTTTTAGGTGCATCACTTTTGGTTTTTGCCATTTTAAGTTTTGTCAATAGCAAACAAAACTTACGTACAGAGATAGAACATTTTCAGTTAGCTAAAACAGAGCTTTTAAAGCTAGATATTGAGTCATGGATCAATGCGCAAAAGCTTGTGTTGGAAACAACTGCGGAAAATATTTCGTATTTGCCAGAGTTAACGGAAGTAACACTCAATCCATTTTTAAAAACAGCATTTAAAGAAACGAGGGCTTCAAAAGCTTATATGGGGGTAGAAGAAAATGGCTTGATGGTTTACCATAATGGTGCAAAACCAAAAGCAGGGTACGACCCACGAAAGCGTCCATGGTACATTAAAGCCAAAGCGGAAAGTAAGTCCATTATAACAGATGTGTATATGGATGCGTCCACCAATCAACCGACGATTTCTGTGGCAACACCTGTTATTGTCAATGGTATACTAAAGGGTATTGTGTCAAATGATGTTTATTTGACACAAGTTGTTGATAAAATTAATGCAATAAAATTTGAAGGGGGTTATGCATTCGCAACGGATGGCACAGGAAAAATAAACTTTCACTCTGATAAAAAAGAAATTGGAAAAATCTTGTATGGCGTGAATCCTTCGCTTAAAAATCTTGAATACTTGGTCAAAAATAATGCATTCGGTAGTTATGATTATGACGTCAATGGTGAAGAGAAGTTTTTGGTTTTTAATAAACTTGAAAATGGCTGGATTATATATGTGACGATTAGTAAAGATATGGCATTTACTCCGATTCGCCATATGTTTATGACATTGGCTATCTCTGGAACTATCATGGTCATAGTGTCACTTATCTTGTTACAATTGATTCTCAATAGCCAGTTTAAGCCATTAGTCAAATTGAATGATGTTATTGAAAATCTTTCCAGTAGTGAAGGTGACTTAACGCAACGATTGCATATACATTCAAAAGATGAGTTAGGTAAAATAAGTGAAAACATCAACCGCTTCATCGATAAAATTCATACGATTATTGTAACAGCAAAACAGAATAGTTCAGAAAATGCCTCCGTTGCGCATGAACTCTCCATATCAGCGATAGATGTAGGTAAACGTGCTGAAAATGAGTCATTGATTGTGTCAAAAACAACATCCGAAACAACAAAATTAAAAGTGTATTTGCAAGAGTCAATAGGCAATGCAGAAAAATCTAAAAATGAGTTGCAAGCGGTGACCCAAAGTCTTGTTAAAGTTGAAGAAAATGTTTCAAATCTTTCAAACCTTCTTCAAAATACAGCTCATAATGAAGTAGAGTTGGCCAACAAACTACATCAAGTCAGTACCAACACCAATGAGGTCAAAAATGTATTGAATGTGATTAATGACATTGCGGATCAAACAAACTTGTTAGCCCTTAATGCGGCAATTGAAGCAGCACGTGCAGGTGAGCATGGACGTGGTTTTGCTGTGGTTGCCGATGAAGTTCGAAAACTCGCAGAACGTACTCAAAAATCTTTGATTGAAATCAACGCTACCATTAACGTTGTTACACAATCCATTACCGATGCCAGTGGTGAGATGAATAGTAATTCTGATAATATTAACAAAATTTCGATGATATCGATTGATGTACAGTCTAATGTTTCAGACGTTACAGCAGTACTAGGACGTACCATCGTCAATACCCAAAAAACGGTGCAAGATTACATTGATACTTCCGATAAAATTGACCTTATTGCACAGGATATTGAAGAGATTAGTTCGCTTTCTCATACGAATGTACGCAGTGTTGAAGAGATCGCTGGTGCGAGCGAACATCTTCATTCTTTGACCGAAATTCTTAATAGCGAGTTATCAAAATTTAAATCTTAAGAATCTTTACATACGAGGGATGGTTGGTTTATATAGTTTTATAGATTGATTTTTGAGACAATTAATATATAGGTATATGATGCTTGGTTATAATAGTCGTAAAATTATGTTGCTCTAGCTCAAGGAGTTTTTGTGAAAATTGTAATACTCGATGATTATCAAGATGTTGTACGCCACCTTGCATGTTTCTCACTTTTAGAGGGGCATGATGTTTATATACTGACACAAACGTATACCGATGTCGATGTTTTAGCCAAAGAGATAGCTGATGCAGAAGCTTTGGTGTTGATACGAGAGCGTAGCAAAATCAGTGCAGAGCTTTTAGAAAAGCTGCCACATTTAAAAGTGATTAGCCAGACAAGCAGGATTGGCAAGCATGTGGATGTGAATGCGTGCGCAAAAAAAGGCATTACTGTCATGGAAGGCCGTGGCTCTCCTGTCGCACCTGCTGAGTTATGTTGGGCCCTCATCATGGCTTCCTCCCGCCATATCGTACCTTACGCTACCAATCTTAGCCATGATACGTGGCAAAACTCAGGAACGCTTGGTTTAGGTCGCGTGCTA
>JAQUVE010000230.1 GCA_028693565.1 Sulfurospirillaceae bacterium
ATTGAATGCTATTTGTAAAATAACACCTATTGCAAGGCCAAAAAGAAGTTCGCTTAAAATTGCAATAATAATACTTGGCACAGTAATTGGTATGGCCAGTGGTGGCATAGAGGAGTAAAAAACTATAGTGAAAAAAAATGCCATTGATGTTTTTACGCTAACAGGAATACTGTTGTGTGAAAAGATTGGTACAGCCATAAAAAGTGCTGCGAATCTAAAAAAAAGAAGAATAAAACCGACTATATAAGTATCGCTAAATATTTGCGGCCATGACATCATAGGGCTATTTTTCTTCCATTAGTCTGCTCTTAGGAGCTCTTTATTGACTAGCTTATATACTTTATCACATTTAGCTGCCAACTCTTCATCATGCGTTACTAAAATCATTCCTGCATTATGTTTTTGTAGATACTCAAAAAAGATATCCATTACCTCATTTGCAGTCGTTTTATCCAAGTTACCTGTTGGCTCATCAACAAATAAAAGACGTGGTTTTTTTGTTAAAACTCTAGCAATAGAGACTCTTTGTTGCTGTCCGCCTGAAAGTTCTGTGACCTTTTGCTCCATAGCATTATCAATATGTAGTCTTTTTAAGAGTGTCTCATCAATCTCTTGTTTTGATAAGATTGCAGCAACTTCCAAATTTTCTAAAGATGTAAAACCTTTAAATAAGTAGTGAGATTGAAATACTAAACCTATCTCATCTCTTCTAATATCAGAGAGCCTTTTTTTGCTCATCCCAGAGACATCTTCATCAAATATATTAACACTGCCCTCATCTGGTTTTAAGAGCGTTGATAAGATATTTAGTAGTGTTGATTTTCCACTTCCACTAACACCGATAATAGCAATAGATTCGCCTGCTTCTAAATCAAGTGATATATTTGAGAAGAGTTCATAATCAAAAGTGTGTGATAAGTTTTTAGCGGATAATAAATTCATAGAGGGATTATAGCAGATTTAAATGGAGGGTAAGGAAAAATCCTTAACCCATTTGAGCCGCAACTTCAGCAGCGAAGTCGTCAACTTTTTTCTCGATACCTTCACCTACTTCAAGACGAACAAAATCTATGATTTGTGCAGTTCCGCCAACTTCTTTTGCAGCAGCTTCTACTGCACCAGCAACAGTTAGTTTGTCGTTAAGAACATAAGTTTGATCTAACAATGCAAGCTCTTTATCAAGAGTTGTATTGTCATCAATATAGCGAGCTAATTGACCTGGAACGATTTTATCCCAGATAGCTTCAGGTTTACCTTGAGCTTTTAGAGTCTCTTTGATAGCTGCTTCAGCTTTAGCTAGAACAGCATCTGTCAATTGACACATAGAGATAAATTCAGGCACATTTTTAAGAGGTTTTTTAAGACGAATTAACTCTTCATTCTCTTTTTTAATTGCTTCAATTCTTCCAATTGTCTCAGATGTAACAAAATCCATATCAAAATCTCTAAAAGATAGTGTTTTTGGCTTCATAGCAGATGCATGCATTGCAACATTTTTAAGCATTGGTCTAAGTGCCTCAGCTGTTTTTTTGCTATCACATTTAGCAGATACAATAACCGCGATACGGTTGTTTGAGTGAATATAACCATTAATAGCTACAGTCTCATCATCTGCTTTGATAGTTTTGAAACGGCGAAGTTCTATCTTCTCACCAATTTTTACAACTGCTTCACTAAAATATGTACCAAATGAAGTCGCCTTTAAGCTCTCAACATCTGCAGGAGAAGTAGAGTAAACCTCTTCTGTCGTTTTTAAAACAAGGTTTTTAAAGCCATCATTTTGAGCAACGAAGTCTGTCTCAGAGTTGATTTCAACTACTGTAGCTTTAGAGAAGTCATCAGCTATTTTAAAACCAACAAGACCCTCAGCAGCAACACGATCAGCTTTTTTAGCTGATTGTGCAATACCACGCTCTTTTAACCATGCAGTTGCTTTTTGCATATCTCCGTTACATTCAACTAAAGCTTTTTTACAGTCCATCATCGGCGCGTCAGTAGCTGCGCGCAGATCTTTTACCATTGCCGCTGTAACTTCCATAATTATACTTCCTCTGTTTCGAAATCTTCAGCTGTTATAGCGTCAGCATCTACAGTAGAAACTTCCTCAAAATCCTCAGCTGCTATCTCATCTTTTCCGCCACTTCTTAACGCTTTACCTTCGTTTATAGCTTCAGTCATTTCACGACAAAAAAGCTGGATAGAACGTATAGCATCATCATTTCCAGGGATTGGGTAAGTAATAAGGTCAGGATCACAGTTAGTATCAAGTGGAGCAACAACTGGAATACCTAAACATCTTGCTTCTAAAACAGCGATATGCTCTTTTACAGCGTCCATAACAAAAAGCATATCAGGAAGTTTTTTCATATTACGGATACCACCGAAATATACTTCTAGCTTCTCTTTTTGACGAGTTAGCATAAGTGCTTCTTTTTTAGTTAAAAGATCAATTTGACCATTTTCTTGCATCTCACTGATTACATCAAGTTTACGAATAGATTTTTGAATAGTTGGAAAGTTTGTAAGCATACCACCTAACCATCTGTTATCTACATATGGC
>JAQUVE010000086.1 GCA_028693565.1 Sulfurospirillaceae bacterium
GGTTAACCCCTCCAACACTAGCTGCTCGATAGTGAACGACCACGTTTTTATTTTCCAGCTCTGCAAGACGCAGCAAAAATTTGTCATAATCTTGATTGAGCCATTTTTCTATTTTTACGCGACCCTCTTGCGCATACATGATGCCGACACCATCTTTATTGTTGGCGTACGAATTGACAAGATGCTCTTTTGGGATCATTTTATGTTTGGGTTTAGAAATTATGATACACATCTTCTCTCTCCTTCCATGTGTGTGAAAAAGTCCCAAATGTTTGTTTGGGTTGGCCTTGGTGACCCGTCACTTCTTCGTTGTTGGCGCGTCAGTCTCACACCACTGTCTGCACACCCAATACCTAATCTATGGGCACACTCGGGTCCAAATCCTCTTAACATCGAGATGGGATTGCTTAAGGCTCTCCCACAACATTGACAAAAGAAAAACATACCACACCCCCTACACTCGTGATAAACAAATACGACCATCACTGTGTGTTAGTGCGTATTGCTCATTCACATACTCTTTTACATACTCGTAGCCATTAAAGACCGTGATAGGCTTTATGCAGGTAATCCTTTGCTGTGTTGTGTCAAAGATGTATTGGATAGGGGTATTGTGTGTTTTATAGACATCACCACATTTGTGGAATGTTGTTGCTACACCTATGCTCTTAAGGATAAGCGCAAAGACTTGATTATTTTTCATTTTTTTCTCCTTAGGAAAGGGCATACCTCTCCCTATAAGGGAGTAGATAGCCAAGTGGCCAAAACTCCCTTATGGAGTTAAACGGATTAAATATTGCAGACGTGCTTTATAGTTTTAGCATTATGCTAAAGGCAACATTTGCAAAATTTTATGATGGTTTTATTGAAGATGAAACTACAAAAAGGCTCGATGATAGAATGCTTTTTTGCTTAATGTATTGGTTTGTGTTTTTTGTCTTTTTTGTCATCAAAATACGTCATTACGACAAGAACAAGGGTGATGCCAAGCACAATCATTTGACCGATACGCATTTTTTCATCCTCCTTATTTTTTTATTTGCCCTAATTATAACACAAAAGGAACCTAGCGTTACGGCAAATGAAACGATGCTGTGCTCATTTAAAAGCCCATACATTCTATTTACCTATAATCCTAGCGCCATATCTTTTTTGTTATAAGGGTTATTTAATGCCATTTTAATTTCTAAAATAAATCTAAATAACCTAAACTTATTCATGATTAAATTCTTCCAAACAGCTCTTGCCATTTGTTAAAAAAATCTTGTTTGATTTCATCAGAGCTTGCTCCTAATTTGTACAAAAGACCTTGAGGGATTGCGATATCTCTCCAGTTGATTTGTGCATTAAAGGGCATGAGTGCTTCTGCTTCCATCACCATTAACGCCTTATCGGCTTGTTTAACCTCTAAGGGCATGGATGGTGTTAGGCTATAGAGCCTTGCAAACTGCTCTAAAGCTCTATCTTCGGCTTCTTTGTACGGCAAATAGGCTAGACTGTGTTTAATCGGAGAGGGGACATCCATCCCTGTTAGTCCTTCAAAAACCTCATGGCCTAGTACCCATTTTTGCGCTTCAACGTCACCTTCAAACAGCCCAACCATTGATAAACAATGTTGTGCCACCGTATAGCTTTCCCGACATTGCGCCCAAAAGCGCTGAACACGACTAAGCGTGATGGCCAGTTGCATCCCCAAATTCTTAAAATCCTCATCTTTTAAATCAAGAGGGTTAAGGATTCGTCCTTGATAATTTAACACGCTGCTCATTTTCTTTTCTCCTCAAAGATCATTTCAATTAAAATTATGATGGCCGTTATCGGGATGAATGTAAAAAACATCCACGCTTCAAACAGCGACTTTTTCTCCAATGCTTTCTTGTTGAAAACAACCATGCTGCCCGATAACAACAGCACCAATACAAGGTAAATCTCCACCCCTATCATGCTAATGCTCCTGCTTAGTGATTGATTCAATACCGCGACTAAGCACTTTGCCTATGGGCTGCTTGAAGCATTTTTTGTCATATTTTTCTCTCAAATAGCACATTGTCACCCTCCTTTGAGTAACCATTTGGCTACCCAAAAAGGGAGCCAAAACTGACCGACTCCCTCTTGGAGTGAACTTAGTCTAAAAACCAATAAAATTGTGCGTGTTTTTCTTCATCGCCTAGAATAACAAGGGCGTTGGCAAAGACGAGCTGATACATACGAAAGAAATCTTCCGATGCATCAATCTTTCCTTGGTTATAAAGGTGATACCCAAAGGTATTAAGCGCATACGCAAAAATACTCAAGCTGTATACTTTACTATCCATTGGACCGTTGTCATAATCGTTTTGATCATTGGAAATGGTATACAAGGTGTCATCGTCAAGCTCTAAATAAAAGAAATCGTGGCAACCCTCTAAGGATTTAGACTTCCAGTATCCTCCTTGATAGTTAGCACTAAATCTATCGGCCATTCTATAAAGGTACGCTTCAAACGAGATACCTAGCATTTCATGTTGGTGTATAAATGTCTCAAATGTCATCATTTTTGTGCCTTCTTAAATGGTTTAATAACGATTGTTCCGCTGCTCAATGCGCTAAGAGGTTTCATCGATCTGCCCAGCCTGCTAACGCCATAGCAAAAAGAAAAAACATCATTGACGCATATCGTTTGAATACCTCGTATTTAGAGGCATCAAGCTCGCGGTAAATCTGTGCAACAACCAGCAGCAAGAGCATTCCCGATAGACTAGAATAAGGTGCTCCCATTGTAAGGCCGACTAAAACAGCCATTGAAATTGGCATCGCCACTGACCAAAAGAGAACTTTCGTGGTTTCTCGTGTTGTAAGTACCATACTGTATCCTTTTGCCCAAAGGGTTAAATTTGAGCAAAATTCTCCCAAAGTGGAAGATTTTTGCTCCCACCTTGGGTATACTTTTAAAAATTAACTGTGGAGAAAACACCCCAATGTTTCCTAATGGCTACATTCTTGGCATTTTCTTGATCGTAACTGCCCTTATGCTCTTTCAAAGCGATAGTTCCCAAGACGTCGTGTTTTCAACATTTTTAGTCTTTTTGGGAATACTCTCATGTGTCTATGAAGCATTTAAGGCGAGTGTGTTTGTTCAAAATCTTCTGAGAAAGTTTTTTTAGCATGTAAAATATCCTCCGAACTTAATCGGTGTTATATTGAACAATACTATATTGAAGGGATTTTAGTTAATGGTGCGTATGGTGTTTACTAGAAGCTTTATTTTTTTCCGATAAGAGAAAAATGTAATAGGCAACGCCTAGCGCTACGGCTAAAGATATCAGCGAACTAATCATCTACTCTCCTTTTCGAGTTTTATTGCTTTCATTATAGCATGCACCGATACGAAAACGACGGGGAAATCAAAAATGTTTCCATGCAAGAGTCCGTAAGCTCCATTCACAAACAATCCAAACGATATGATCTTTCCAAATTCTGCTTTTTCTGCTATAGATAATGATTCGTAACTATTTTTTACGTCCAACATTTCATAGAAAAAGAATCGTACAGATTTTTTTAATTCCTCTTTCACACGTTTTCCTTTTGAATATATTCTCCTTGTATGGCTTTGGTGCACAACCAATCCGTAAAATCGTACCCTTTATAAAGTTCAAGCTGTTCTTGTAAAACCAAAAGCTCCCAATCCCATACCTTTACTTCTTTGACCACTTTTTGCAGTTGATCCAACACGCCCGTCTTATATTCTCCGTGTGTGTTTATATAGCCATTGACACCTATATGTCCAGCCTCATCATGGTCATAAACTATGACAATTTTTAAGCCTTCAAAAAGATGTAAGTCTTTTTCTGCAATGCGTTCACCAGCTCCACCCAAAGTTACAGCTCTATACCCTCTTCCAAGAGCATTAAGCGTATCTTTTTCACCTTCACACAAGAACACCCAACCATTCATATCTTTGCGATACTTTTTTAAGTCTACAAGATTAAACGGCACTCTTTCTCTGCCTTTGGTAAAGGTGACTTTTGAAGGTTTAACCTCTTTGCCATCTTTGTCGACATAGCTTTTAGGGTATTTGTTGTATTTCCAAAGAGTAACGCATCTGCCCTCCTCGTCCCTGATGGGCATAATGAGGCGGTCAGCTTGTTTGCTGTACCCTATGTTGTACTTTTGTGCAATGATTTTTTGTTGTGGCCGAGTCAATGCTGGCATTGCTTGGTCTAAAAGCTCAAGATACCTATTAAAGTTACCTTTTCGCTCAACCTCAAATGCCGTAATAAACTCTTCACTGATAAAACCTGACTTTTTCTCAATCGGCTTCTCATAATCTGAGAAATTCATTGTTATAGGGAGACCTAGAAGCCGTCTGGCCTCTTTGAGCGCCTCCCCTTTTTGCATGTTTTTGAATTGCTCCAAAAAGTCGGCAAGATCGCCGTGAAAACCGTCTCCAAAGTCATGAATCATTCCATCGTTAAATATCGTTGCTGAAGGGGTTCTTTCATCCCTCGCGCAAAACTTCCACGCACGGTTGATTCGATAACCACAGCTTAAAAGTGCGCAAGCCACAGCTTCTCTGCTCGCCTTAATACTCATCTCTTGCCTCCTTTCATTGTTTTTCTGTAACCTTTTCTACACCTACGGGCATAAGATACGATTGTCGCATGGCTAAAAACCCTGCTTGTCCTGCATTTAAAGCAAAAACATCAATAATCTGGGTCTCTTTTGTGTGGTAATTCATCAAAAGAACACTAAAACATTTCCATTTCTTGTTAAACCTATGGCATATTGAAGTCATTGGTGAGCCTCTAGTCGTTTTGCTAAAAGCCTATTGGCCTCAGTAAAACTTTTATCTTGTAGTTGTATTTTAAGCGTATCCGTTGCTTCAAGAGCTTCCAAAAAACCTATTCCATAAAGACCTACGATCATTACTATAATTGCCACTAAACCTCTCATTGTTTTGTCCTCCATAAGACATCTTAAAAGAGGACAGGACTATCCCATAGGGGATAATCTATCCCCTATGGGTGAAGCTCCTATGAGCAACCTAATGGTTTTCCTTAGCCCTTTGTTTGAAGGAATTCTCGGTTAAAACGGTATTTCGTCATCGTTTAGGTCCATAATAGCCCTATGCGTCTGATCTCTTTTATCTAAAATGGGGACATCTACCCCTAGTGTTGAAGGCTCTTGGACGGAGGTCGCATACGCATCCTCTTTTTGCCCTCCTCCCTCTGCTTTTCCTTCCATCATCTGCAGTGTTTCTACTGTGATTGAATGTTTGCTCCGCTTTACGCCGTTTTGGTCTGTCCATTGCTCAAGTTTTAGGCGTCCTTCGACAAGCACTTTTTTGCCACGGCTGAGATATTGGTTTGCAATTTCTGCCGTTCTGCCAAAAAATGTGATATCGATAAAGCAGACATCTTCTGATGGAGAGCCATCTTGCTTTTTATAGCGTCGATTGGTTGCCAATCCGGTTGTACATACGGCACCGCCGTTTTGTAAATAGCGCAGCTCACACTCACGTGTTATATTGCCAAGCATGATTATTCTATTAAACATAGTATCCTCCTAAGATAAGCCCTACTCTACCCCAAGGAGTAGGTACCGCTTAAGTACAAACTCCCTATGGGAGAAACATATTTTTGAATGTAAAAACCCCTCAAAATGTAATTGAGGCTAAAAAAAGTACCGTTACAGTATGGGGGAAATGCCATAAGCATCCTCAAGCACCATGGCTTAAGATATGAGCAAAGGCATTCGTGTTATTTCTATATCAGAGATTCCTGAACAGGGTTATTGAGAGCTTCGTTGGTTTCCCCGCTCGTGCTTACAAGCTCACCTGTTTGTTCATTGTATTCTAGAATCTCATCTTCTACAGCAATCGCTTCAATGGTAATTTCATTGCCTTCCACCAATGCAGAATAGTCTACTTTTTTACCCCCATCGCTTAGCTCATCCAACGAAGTGGCACGGAGCATCTCGACTGAGAGTGGTAGGTATTTAGCCAAGCGCCTAATTGCCGTTTTTCGCGCCATTGACTCATAATGTTCCGCCCAAATACCTATCGGTGTTTTTGATATTTGCTTCGTATTAAAATCTTTTTGGCTCTGTGAGGACATTCTTGCTTTTTCAACATCCTCCATCGTTAACACTTCAAACACTCGCCCTCCATCTTTAAGATTAGCATAGGCATACACATACAAGCATGTACCTCTATTCCTGGTTGCGGGTTTGTGTTTTAGCGTTTCGTCAAATCCATATTCAAATTCAAAGTCATCATTTTCATACACCACTTGGCTGACAATATTGATCACTTGGCCTGATCGGCGCGCAAGGTCTAAAAAGCCCTTATAGCCAATTTGAAGCTGTGCTGCAAATCGACGATTTTTACTGTCCCAAAAAGGTACCAAATAGGCTTGGCCTAAAATATCATCGACCTCCAAACCCACTTGACTAGCTGCCATAACGGCACCTAAGAGTGATTTAACATCACACTCTGCAAGCTTTGGATTTTTCTGGATGGTTGTCATCGCGATACGAGACACTCTTTCTGGGGATAGATGCTTTGGTAATACTTTGGCAATCTGGGGAAGCATTTTGTCAATACTGGTGCGAATGGTAGTGATGGAAGAAGCTGTTTGTTGTGTTGAAACCCCATTTTGTACGGCATTTCTTGCTGTAGTGGTCAGTGTGCTCATTTTATCTCCTTTGTTTTTTTTGAATGGCTGGCTAAACCTCAATTTAAGCCTCATTGAACAAAGCAGAGTACTCCCCTTATGGGCACTTTACTTTACCCACAAGGCAACATTAAGAAAAATTTAATCGTTATTGCATTATTATTTTGGAATACGCTTGTATGAGAACATTGCCCATTACGTTTTTACGTGAACAATGCTGTCAACAAGCTTTTTATGTTTTACTCCAAAAATAACTCATTATTTTATTGGTTTCCTCCCCAAAATAAGAATATGGATTCGGTCTAAATAACACTCTTGGATCGACACCGTCATAAAACGCTTCAATGGTGGATACCACGAATTGAATCGCTTCTTCCGCGCGCTCCATGGTTGCTTGATTTAACTCCCACTCAAAGATTTGGATTTTGATGGTTTTATTTTTAACAATATTTTCCAACCGTACCTTTTTGACCTCGTTACCTGTCACAATCATATACATGAGTGAATACAAGGCTACTTGAAAACTGTGAGCTTTTTTACACTCCTCTAAATCTGCTTGAGCTTTTTGAATCTCATAGGCTTCTTTCGTGGATTGATATTGCTCGTTTAGCGCTGTTAGTTTTTCAACCAAAAGAACTTTTTTAGTTTCTGCTTCTGCTAGCATTTGATATTGCTCTTGCCATTTGCCGATTTCAACTAAAAGCTTTTCTCTTTTATTTTCAAGAGACCTTGTGGCTTTATGAGTGTCAAACGCATCTTCTATCGCTTTTGTAATCTCTTTGAGCCTCACGTTAAATTCTAAAAGCTTAACTCTAGCATTAGCGAATTTTGAAATGACTTTTTCAAGTGATTTTAGTTCAAACTCCGTACTGCCAGACTCAGCTTCATAATTTTGCAGTGCTTTTGATTTGTCAATCGTACCAGAAATCGTTTTTGCGGAGGTTTTTAAATCACCAATAACGCGTTCACCATTGATCTCATAGAGCCTATCAAATGTCCCTGTAAGTTTAACCTTTCCAAAATTGGAAGGATTTTTATACATACCTTCTGGAACATCGATTTCCAAGTATCGTTCGCTTTCCAACACTTTCATGTGAGGCATTACCTCTTTGAAGTATGGTTTGAAAACACGAATCGCTTCTTGGCGCAAAGCCCTTAAGGTTACTTTTCCATTAAGTTCTTCACTTAAAAGCGTGAATTCATCTTGGATGGCTTTTAGTATTACACGAATGCATAGACCTAAACGCTTACCTTGGTTGCAATACCCATAATCTACACCTGCATGCACCGCATGTCCGATGATCGTTCTGTCATTTGCTCCATAGTGAACATCCAGCCCTTGACACAAAACATAATGTAAAGGGTTTGCCATGAAAGACGAGGTTGAGGAAGCTCTATGCTTCCAAACTGGTTTATAGCTAGGTACTTCTGATATTTGGTGATACACCGCATTTACAGAGCCTAGCTTTTTGAGTTCTTGTGGTGTCATATCTACTCCTTTTAAGCCTCTACACACAATATGACGAGTGTATATTTGTCTGGTTGTCAAACCAACGTTAATGGTTTCACTAAACCGATATAAGGGTAAATACGAATAGAAGTATGGCTTGTAAGCCGACTATTCGAGATTCCTCCCGCATCGGCTTAACGAAGCCATAAAGTAATAAGTGAATTATAATAGCACTATATTTTTAGACAAAACTCACCCTACTTGATTGTATTTTAACTGTGGGTGAATTCATTTTGAAAAAATCAATACACATACCTATGCAAAAATTTTCATACTTAGATGCGTATTTTGGAGTTTAGTGTATTGAATTTAGATATGCATGTATTGTAGGCTTATTACACTTGGGCAATAGCGTTTCGTAGATAGCCTAGTTTTTACTGCTTAGAGTAAAAACATTACGAACTTTGTCGTAGGCTTTATTTGTTATTCACTTCTTAACAGCTGGTATGGCTGAAAACGGGCGATGGCCTCATATTTTCCTTGATCATGTGTCAAGAGAACGACTTCATAGCAAATCGTATCATTGAATTTAAAATGAAATTATAGCACGGAAAATAATAAATATTGAAATAAAATGCAACTATTTTTTTGTTTTTATGCTTTCTTTCTCGGCAATTTTTGCTTCGTAAACGGTAAAAATAAATTTGATATAAAGTTTATATCCTTTTTAGTATAAATGAACTTCTAAATTTCCCATAATGAGGACTTTTTTTCTTATACTGAGGATAAATATTTTTCCCATAATGAGGACTTTTTAATCTCACTCTTCAATAAGAATGTCTATTTAAAAAAAACATGCCTAAAAATGGTCAAAATCTGATTGAATGCGTGCTTTTTTAGTAATTTTTCTGTTGTTAAGAAGTTAAATATTCAAAATAAAAGGTTGATGTCCTCAAAAAAAGAAATCTATCCTCAACTCAAGAAAAAAAGTCCTCAAAAAAAGTAGTGATTAATCCTCATTATAAGAAAAAAAGTCCTCATTGTAAGAAAAGAAAGTGCTTAAAACCCCTTATAGATGCCTATTCCGCCCTACTTCAATCTTCAAGTCTCGTCTTATTTAATCTTCAAAGAGTCTTTTTTGAGGAACTTTTAAAGAAAAGTCTTTATATCTTCCATCTTCCATCTTCATATTATCAATTTCTTCAGAAGTAAAAGTATATTTATATAAAAGCATTCCCCTATAAGACGATTCCCAATCATCCATATCATTTTTTAGAAAATTTTCTTTTAACTTAGAAGCATATTTTTTTGTGTCTTTTATTTGTTGGTTCGAATGAGTTATTACCCATTCAATAAACTCATCAATTCTTGATGTTGGTATAAAAGATTTCATTTCAAGAACAACTCCTATTTTTTCCCAAGAAAAAATAAAACATTTTGAAATTTTGTCGTAGAAGCAATATATTTCTGTACCAGTAACTTGTAAAATCTCTTTTAATCCTCTTGTAATGCCTTCCATCATTTTTGAAGAATGCTGGTAACTAGTGCCGAACTTGTCATTCATTTCACGAATTTCTTTTTTTATAATACCAAGATCATTGGCTTCTCTATTTGGTAAAGAGTAGTAGCGTAAGTACATTTCGTAAATTTTATATCCAAATTTTGTTTTAAACTTTTTAGATAAGGAAAGATCAATGCTTGTATAACCAGCTTTTTCGACAAGATAATCTAAAAAATTCTCAGAAATGTTTATTTCAATCAAATGTTGAGTTTCTTTATATGATTTTACATCTTGCAAAAAAGAAGTAAGTGCCCAAGAAACTTTTTTCCCAGATTTTGAGTCATTAAAGTCACGCAATTCAAAAGGAAGTTTGAGTTCCATCAAATACGTTTTAATTCTATCTACATAAGCATTATTGTTTTGTAATCCTAGTTTCTTTCTTAAAAGAGATAATTCTAAATGCATTTTTGTTTCTTGTTTATCTTGGTATACTTGTAAAATAGCATCTAATGCTTTCATTGCTCCAAGAGACAATTCACCATTTTTTGCATCAGTTATCGCATTATTCTTTCTTAACAATTCAAAATGTTGTAATTTGGCTTTTTCTAATGCAGAAACAACAGAAGGATTTTGTTTGTTTGGGCTCATTAGTCCTCATTTTAAGAAATATAGAGAAAAGTATATCAAATTTATTAAAAATCTATCCTCATTTTGGGAAAAATATACTCATTATAAGAAATTTTATATATTTTCTTATAATGAGGACTTTGTTAAATTGATTTTATTGAAGTAGTTCGTCTAGTTTCATTTTTAATTCATATATTTCTTTTAGTAATTTATCTGCTCTAGCCTTATTTCCAGAATCTAGCTTTTTATAATCTCTTTCTTGAAATATAGGCTTAGACAGTGCTTTTTTTAATATAGATTCGTTATTTTTATTTTTTTCAGGTAATAATTCTCGAATTTTCTCTCTAAGTTCAGTTATAGTTGAACTTTTATTTTTTATAAAATATAAAAGTTTTTTTATAATTTCATCATCTTTGATTTTGTTGATCTCTTTGGCTTGAGAATAATTAAGCTCATTCTCTTGTAAGGCTTCCAAAATAAGTGAATTCATATTTAAAATAATTAGTCTTTCAATAAGCGCTCCAACTTCATATTTACAAATATTTCGAACTGCCTCTGATATTGAAACATACATATCTTTATCACTATCCGAAAATGATGTTTTTCCAGAATTATGATTTTTAATTTTATTTAGAAAACTAATGGTTTCTTTGAAAGAAATATCTAACGACAATGCAATGTTCTCTATAATGCTGTATATTTCATCGTAAGGATTAATGTTTTCTCTTTTAAGATTTTCAGAATTCCGCATATATCTGGCTGTTGCATCGCTAATTTTATCTAATATGATTGCTGGTATTTCAGTGCAATTATTGATTTTAAATGCCTCAATCCTTCTAAATCCAGATATTCTTTCATAATGTGAACCATTTCTTCTTAAAAGTATTGGCTGTAATAAGCCTGTGCCTAAAATTCCATTTGGTTCAATGTCTTTTATATTTCCAGCAAGTTCCTTAATTTCCGATAGAGAATAAGTGATGCGGTTATGCATATAAATACCATTACCCAAATCAATCTCTGTGATCTCACCAATCGAAACAAGTGAGACATTTTGTATGGCATTGTCTTGTGAAGCAGTTACTGCATTTTCAATCTCTTTTATTTCATCTAAGATGCTTGATTTAATACTTGGTTTTTTTGCCATTTAATTTATCCTTTTGATTACCCGTTACATAACGGGTATATTATTTTCTCAACTTTCGCACATAGATTTCAACAACTAATCTACATATAAAAGCCCATAAATAGGCACTTTTAAGTATAATTCAGTCGACTAAAACACGATTATACGGAGCTTTTTTATGGGTATGGACAATT
>JAQUVE010000231.1 GCA_028693565.1 Sulfurospirillaceae bacterium
AAGAAGTGCGCCCCATCCATTTAAGGTGATTAAAGAGCTAACTGGAGCTGCAGTTGAGTCACAAACAAAGGCTAGTTTTGCACTTGGAATCTTGTATTTGTAGCAAAATGGTTTTCCAACAGCACCAGCGATTAGAGATGTTATGGTTGACTCTATAAATATAAAAATACCTATGATATAACTGAGCATCAAAGCAGAGCGTGGAGATTTTACAACACCAGTTTTATGTTGCATAAAATCTACAAAACCATCAATTCCGCCAGATTTTTCAATCAAAGCCATAATGCTTCCAACAAGAATGGCAAAAGAGAGTGTTTGGAGTATCCACGTCTCTTGAAGTAGAGATATAAAAAGTAAAAATATACTCTTTAATGAAGCGATAATAGAGAAGTCATTTAAGATATAGCCGCCAAGAACGATACCACCAAAGAGTGAAAGCACAACATTTCTGCTGTATAGTGCCAAAGCAATCGCTAAGAGGGAAGGCACAAGAGAGAGGATAGAGAGTTCTATGTTAGAACTCTATAGATAGTAAAACTAAACCAGGTCTTCCAAAAATCTCTTTGTAAGGTTCACAATCTTTTTGTTTAACCTCTTTAAAGCCTAGCTTTTTATAGTATAGAAGTGTCTCTAGTGAGCCAATTTCGACTATTGTTTGCGCAATTCTATACCCTTTTAACCTTGCAGTTAAAAGACTTTTTTGCATAAGCGCTTTTAGGATTCCAACATCCATAAAACCCTCTAGCTCTTCCATGTAATCAAATACTAAAGTTCTGCTATTTAGCGCAAAACCACAAATCTCCATCAAACCAAAGTATTCACTCTCTTCAGTATTAACACCAATCTCTTCAAGTGCGCTCATAAAAGTTTCTCTAGTTATCAACCTTGGCTCATAGCTAGCAAGGGAACCAACACATTTTCCATCAATTTCTGCTATTAAAAAATTACTAAAATGACAATTTGACTTTGCTGTAGTATTTGTTAATTTTTCAAGTTTTTCTAAAACTTCTTCATCACTATTTGTTTTAAAAATCAGGTCAAAAACACCAATTTTTTTATCTGCCCTAGTACTTTGTAAAATCATTTGCGCTAAAAAAGATGCGTCTGCACTAGTAGCTTTTCTTATGTTTATGCCCATAAACCTTTTTCCATTGTTAAAAAATTAATCTGTTTCATATTTTGGTAATAGTAACATACTTTATGGTAAAAAACTTCTTAATTATAACAATTTGTCAAATGTTCCTTTATGCCAATGAACAAATCATTTTGGTAGTAGCAGAGGAGTTCAACTCGACCAAGGCAAAGCTAATCTGCTTTGAAGATAACAGAGCTGTTTTTGGGCCTATTGAAGTAAATCTAGGAGCTGCTGGGGTGGCATTTGGAGTTGGAGAGAGAGCGCTTTTAAAAACAGAAGTAGAACCTATAAAAAAAGAGGGTGATAAAAAAGCGCCACTTGGAATATTTACTCTTGATGCTGTCTTTGGATATGAAAAAGAGATGAATATTAAAATGCCTTATTTACATGCAACAAAAGAGTTGATTTGTGTGGATGATTCAAGCTCAAAATTTTATAATCAAATCATCAAAAAACCAAAAGAAGCGCCAGCTAGTTATGAAGAGATGAGAAGAGAAGATGCTCAATACGAACTAGGAGTTACTGTTGGGTATAATAAAGAGCAGATACCACAAATGGGTTCTTGTATCTTTTTGCATGTAGAAAAATCCATAGATGCCCCAACAGCAGGATGTACATCTATGAAAATGGAAGATTTGAAAAAAATAATCCATTGGCTAGATAAAAGCAAAAATCCAACTCTGATTCAAATCATATCTGCGCAAAAAAAAGAACTCTTAGAACTCTACCCACTCTTAGTGATTGTGCCTTAGATATCCTCTTTACTCATATAATCTTTTGCTTTTATGCCCATGAGCCATAGACCAGTCTTTAAAGATAGGCCAACAACCATAAGAAGTTTAAGAAGCTTTGCCTCATCTTGTGTGCCTATAATTCTGCAATCATAATAGAATTTATGCAAAGATGCAGCAAGTGATTTTAAATACTCTGGTAGTTTTTGAACCTGTCTTGAACTAAAAGCATCCTCAACAATCTCAGGAAGTAAAAGAGCATCAAACATAAGCATATCTGCATTCTCTCCTAAGTTTTTTAAAGCAGCTGACATTATCTCATCATGGCTCAAATCACTCTTTGAGATGATAGTTTTTATTCTAGCATGTGCATATTGAATATAAAAAATAGGGTTTGAACTATCTTGCTTTTTAAACTCTGCAAGATCAAACTCTAAAGCTGTATCACTTTTTTTAGAAGCAAAGATAAATCTAAGCGCATCAGAGCCTATCTCTTCAACTATATCACTCATAAGGATTACATTTCCAGCACGCTTACTCATCTTATATGGTTCGCCATCTTTTAAAAGGCTTACCATTTGAGATAGTAAAATTTCAAGTTTAGTGCTGTCATAGCCTAAAAACTCAACTGAGGCTTTTACGCTAGCAATATATACGTGGTGGTCTGCACCCCAAATGTTTATATAATGCTC
>JAQUVE010000087.1 GCA_028693565.1 Sulfurospirillaceae bacterium
ATGTTGGCGGATTACCTGCATGGATGACCTTTGAATTAATTGAGCCTTTACGTGAGATTTTTAAAGATGAAGTACGTATTTTAGGGGCAGAGCTAGGGCTGCCTCGTGAGATGCTTGGCCGTCATCCTTTTCCAGGACCAGGCCTTGCAATTCGTATTATGGGTGAAGTCACAAAAGAAGATTTAGTACTTCTTCGAGCAGCAGATGTCATTATGCTTCAAGAATTACGTGCTACGGGATATTATGATAAAACATGGCAAGCTTTTACAGTACTTTTAAATGTAAAAAGTGTTGGTGTTATGGGCGATAATCGTACGTATGATAATACAATTTGTGTTAGAATTGTCGATGCAACTGATGGTATGACCGCGACTTTTGCACATATTCCTCATGCAATTTTAGAAAATATTAGCAGGCGAATTATTAATGAAGTCAGTGGCATTAATCGAGTTGTCTATGATATCTCTTCAAAGCCACCAGCAACGATTGAATGGGAATAAGAATGTGATGATCTACCTCTTTAGTGATAAAAAATATGAAGGGGTGGAGCATTTGCCTTTAATTGAGATAGTTTTTTATGATAAAAAGCTATCTCTTAATGGCTTTGACGCATTGATTTTTACGTCTAAAAATAGTGTTGAAGCCGTCGATAGACTTTGCCCTGAGTGGAAACATATCGAAGCATTTGCTATTGGAGAAGCTACCGCCAGTTATATCATACAAAAGGGTGGGAAGCTGGCTTATACCTCAAAAAATGCCTATGGTGATGAATTCGCGCACTCTCTTATCCCTTTATTGGCTACTAAAAAAGCCTACTTCCCCCGTGCCAAAGAGATCGTCTCTTTATTACCTGATATTTTAATAACCGAGCATATTGAATTGTTTCAAGAGGTTCTTTATGAAACGCGCTGTATCAGCTATCCTAAAAATGTTGCACCGCAAACTCATTCTGCACTTATTTTTACATCGCCTTCGACTGTTACGTGCTTTTTTAAAAATTTTGATTGGCATGAAAGCTATAAAGCAATTGCCATTGGACACAAAACAGCTGCTGTTTTTCCGTTACATGTGAACTGTCAAATTGCACAGAAACAAACAATTGAAGCATGCATTGCACTGGCAAAAGGTATTTAGAAGCTAAGATAATCTATAATTTAAAAGATTTAGAAAATCGCCTGGGTGAAGCGCCAACCGTTTTCATGAGGGTCCAACGATTAGTAGAAGTGGAATATGTACATTTTTGGTGTGCCTGTGGTTTTGTTTGAGCTTTACGAAAGTTAGAAATTGCAGCCTAAAGAAAAAGTCAATTCCCAGAAGTTGGCTTATTAGGGCCGCTTCAATCACGGAACGCCCACTTGGGTTTTACCTGTTTAATTATAAAAGTCAATTTTAGTGTGGAGTGTAGTTGAATGAATGTGATGGTCATAGGCAGTGGAGGAAGAGAATATTCTATTGGTTTAGCGCTTAAAAAAGACTCTAATGTTAATAAACTTTTTTTTGCTCCTGGCAATGGTGCCACAACTCATTTAGGTGAAAACATAGATATTAAAAATTATGATGAATTAGCAGACTTTGCAAAAGAGCAAGGGATTGACTTGACAATTGTTGGCCCAGAAAATGCTCTTGTTGACGGTGTTGTCGATATTTTTAAAGATAAAGGCTTAGTGATTTTTGGTGCCTCTAAGGCTGCTGCAAGGCTTGAGGGTTCTAAAATATTTATGAAAAATTTTCTCTCACGCTATCATATCCCTACGGCTAAGTTTATTGAAACAACAAATTCCCAAAAAGCTTTTGATTTTATTGAAACATTAAATCTCCCTATTGTCGTTAAAGCAGACGGTTTGTGCGCGGGTAAAGGTGTTATTATCGCGCAAAGTAAAGAGGAAGCTAAAGAGGCTGTTACTGATATGTTAAGCGGTAAAAGTTTTGGTGAAGCAGGGCTTGGCGTTGTTGTTGAAGAATTTTTAGATGGGTATGAGTTATCGCTCTTTGTTATATGTGATGGAAATGATTATAAAATCTTACCAGCTGCACAAGATCATAAACGTTTATTGGATAATGATATAGGTCCTAATACAGGCGGTATGGGAGCTTATGCCCCAACACCTTTAATTGATGATATACTCTATAAAAAAGTCGAAGAACGTGTGATTAAGCCAACTCTTGAAGGGATGAAAAAAGAGAACTCTCCTTTTGAAGGTGTTTTATTTATTGGCCTTATGATTGTCAAAAATGAACCCATTGTTTTAGAATACAATGTACGATTTGGTGATCCTGAATGCGAAATTTTAATGCCACTTTTAAAAACACCTGCAAGTGAACTTTTTTATAAAGCTGCAACACGAAACTTGAACAAACTTACGATAGAATTTTATAATAAATATGCCATAGCTGTTGTAATGGCAAGTGAAAATTATCCGTATAGTAATTCAAAACCAGCTGAAATTATTGTCGATAAAACAGTCCATGAATTGCAATTGGAAGGAACTCATATTTCGTATGCAGGTGTGAGCCTTATAGATGAAAAATTATATGCTACAGGTGGGCGAGTTCTTCTGTGTGTAGGTCTTGGTGACAGTATCAAAGAAGCTAGAGATAAAGCTTACATGTTATGTGGACAAGTGCATTTTGCAGGTAAACAATTTAGAAAAGATATAGCATATCAGGCATTAAAGCAATGACTAACGAAGATTTGATTGAAAAATTTGAAAGTGAAAATATAACTTTAGCGCCTCTTCAAAAAAGAGGGCTTGCTTATTTTATTGATGAAATTCTGATTTCGGTTCTTTTTGCACTCATTTATTTGGATCAAATTCCTGATAATTTAAGTCGTGAAGAAACGATAAATATGATTAATAGCCTTTTCTTTTATATTGTCTTATTAAAAGTTTTATACCAAACATTTTTTGTTTGGATGTATGGGGCAACTCTTGGAAAAATATTTTTAAAAATTAAAGTTATCTCATTATCGGATTTGGAAAAACCTACTCTTTTATTTGCGGTAAATCGGGCTTCTATTCGCATTATCAGCGAATCACTCTTTTATTTAGGTTTTTTGTGGGCGATATTAAACCCAAAACGTGAAACATGGCACGACAAAGTTGCCAATACTTTGGTTGTTAATGCGTAAATTTATCACTCTTTTCTTAATTTTTTTAACATGTAGCGTGTTTGCACAAGATCCACAAGATGTAGAAGTGCTTGCAAAAAATGTAACTAAAGATGGTACCATTGTCCATGCTGAGGGTAATGTTGTTTTGTACAGTCAAAAATATCTTATTACTGCAGATAAGGCAAACTATAATTACGAAACGGGAGATTTGGATCTTTTAGGCAATATTACGATACTAGAGGGTATTAACTATGCCTCTCGTAGCGGGCAAACCAAACTCAATCTCAAAACAGATAAGGGTGAATCAACACCACTTTTTTTCTTTGATGATAAAACCAATATATGGCTTAAATGTGAGAATGCTATTTTAGATCCCGAATATTATTTGACCCAAAAATCCATTGTTTCAAGTTGTAATGCACAAGACCCTGATTGGAAAATCGCGTTTACTTCAGGAGAGCTTAACAGAGAGAGTAAGTGGCTTCATCTGTATAATCCTATTTTTTATGCAAATGATATACCCGTGCTTTATCTTCCTTATTTCTCATTTTCAACGGATACGACACGTCGAACAGGATTTTTGCGTCCTGATATTGGGTATGGAAGTTCGGAGGGATTGTATTATTTGCAGCCAATCTATTTTGCCCCTGATAAAAATTGGGATGCTGAAGTTTCACCTCAAATTCGTACCAATAGAGGAAAAGGTATCCATACAACCGTACGATTTGTTGATTCTCAGTACTCAAGTGGTGAATTTAGTGCGGGCTATTTTAAAGAAAATTCAGATTATGCGGCAGAAAAAAACCTTAAAAATGATTACCACTATGGTTATAAACTAATGTATGATCGCAGTGCTCTATTAAGTACAAAGTATGATAATTTAGAAGATGGTTTGTGGATTGATTTTAATGCACTCAATGACATTGACTATTATAACACAATTAATAGTGAGTCTCGGGCATATAATAAATTGGTGACTTCAAGGTTAAATTATTATGCTAAGCGAGATTTAGATTATTTTGGCTTTTATGCTAAATATTATATTGATGCTTCTAAGGTTTCTAATGCAGATACGCTGCAAGAGCTACCTACGTTACAGTATCATCGTTTTGCGTCACCCGTATTAATGGATAATTTACTCTATTCAGTTGATTATAATGCTAAAAATTATGATAGACGTGAAGGTACTACCGCATTTCAAAATGAATTAAGTACGCCAGTTACGCTTTATTTTTCATTATTTAATGACTATTTGCATGCAAGTGTTTCTGAGAATATTTATATGACCCATGTGCGTTACGGTAATGAAGATGCTGGAAGTTATGGGCAACAGTTCAAAAACTTTCATAAATTTTCACTCTTTACGGAAGTTGCCAAGCCCTATGATAACTTTTTTCATACAATGTATATCGGACTAGATCATATCGTTCCTAGTTATACGAAAACGGAAGGGACATGGAATTATAAATATGGAACCGATGAACTTATCCCTTTAGAAGTTGAAGAAAAAAGTACCGCTTTACAGTTTAAACAATTTTTTTATAATCTAGATGGGGAAAAGAAAGTGAGTCACAGTGTTAAACAGATCTATTATTATAGTGATGATAGATATAAATACGGTGATTTAGAAAATGACATTAAAATATATCTCACGGAAAAAGTAAGTTTTGGAAATGCTCTGAATTACTCTCATGAATATAATAAATTATCTAAAACACAGTCATGGATATCTTATAAGGATGATTTGTATACGGCAACATTACGTTATACATATCAAGATACGATCAGTAGCGCAAGTAGCTCGAGCAAAAGTTATAACTATTTGACGATGGTAGCAAGCACAAACTATTATGATGGTTATAACCTTTTTACCTCGATCAACTATGATTTAAAAGATGATTTGTTTAAGTCATGGAGTGTTGGTTTTAAGAAAAGTAAAAAATGTTGGGATTATTCTATTACTTATAGAGATATGACGCTACCAAAATTGACAAGCTCAAGTGTTGATTCGGTCAATCAAAAAGGTATTATGCTTCTTTTCAATTTGTATCCATTGGGTACTGTAAATTATGAGTTTAAACGAGAATCAGAACAGCAATTATAATGATGAAAAGAAGTGAGCAAATTTTAAAAGCATTGGAGTTTTTAGAATTGCCTGTTTTAAGTACTTTATCAGAGTTAAAATTGCGCTATCATATTTTAGCAATGCAATACCATCCTGATTGTGGAGGAGATGAAGAAAAAATGGCAGAGCTGAATACAGCCTATGCTGTACTCAAAGGATATATGGAAAATTTTAAATTTACATTTAGCGAAGAGGAGATGAATAAGCAATTTCCAGAAGATGTATATGTGGATAGGTTTAGATTTTAACACTTAAGAAGGAGAAAAAAGAGTGGAATATAAGATACAAGTGAATAATCAAGAAGAAATTTATGATATCGGTAAAGTGGCTAAACAAGCAGCAGGCGCTGCATTATTAAAGATAAAAAATACTGTAATTTTAGCTACGGTAGCACGTGATGATCAACAAGTGGCTGAAAATTTTGTCCCCCTAACAGTTCAATATATCGAAAAAAGTTATGCGATTGGAAAAATCCCTGGGGGATATATCAAGCGTGAGACAAAGCCAGGTGATTTTGAGACTTTAACTTCACGTATTATTGATAGAAGTTTACGCCCACTTTTTCCTAAAGGCTATGCTTATCCAACGCAAATCGTTGTTTTTGTTTTAAGTTGTGACCCTGAAGTTGACTTACAAGTTGCTGCCTTAAATGCAGCAAGCGCGGCATTGTATCTCTCTGATATTCCCGTTAATAAGGCCGTTGCTGGTGTACGTATTGGTTTTAAAGATGGTGAATATATTGTCAACCCAACCAATCAAGAACTTAAAAATAGTCAATTGGATTTGTATGTGGCTGGGACTAAAGAAGAGCTTTTAATGATAGAAATGCGTGCTATCCCATCTATCGAGACGATAAATATGCCAGCTCTTGCAATTGACCCAATGCTTGATCCTACAATGAGCGAAACATTTATGGCAAAACAAGCTATTAATGAGTTTGACGAAGAAGCAATTCTAAAGGCTATTGATACAGCACAAAAAGCCATTACAGAAGCTACTACAGCATATGAAGGAATCTTTAAAGGGTTAAAAAAAGAAGATGCTATTTTGGATTATAAAGAAGATTTAGAAAGCGATTCAATTTTTGCTTATGTTGACGAGTTTTATAAAGAAGAAGTACTCAATGCCATCAATCAAATGGCGAAAAGTGAGCGAGCTAGTGAACTTAGCCGTATTGTCGATAAAATTCTTAAAGACAATGTAGCTGTACTTGAGGCATGGGATAAAGCATTAGTCGATAGCGTTGTGCAACGTTATAAGAAAAAAATAGTCCGTGAAATGATTATTGAAAAAAGAGTTAGGGCTGATGGTAGACAACTGAATGAAGTAAGACCTATTAGCATTGAAACAAACATTCTCCCAATGGCTCATGGTTCTTGTCTATTTACAAGAGGTCAAACGCAAGCATTAGTCATAGCAACACTCGGTAATGATAAAGATGCTCAGATGTATGATTTATTGACCGAAAAAGGTGCTTTAACAGATAATTTTATGGTGAATTATAATTTTCCAGGTTTTTCGGTAGGGGAAGCATCACCTCTTAGACCTCCAGGACGTAGAGAATTAGGACATGGCAATCTTGCACGTCGTGCACTTGAGCCTGTCATTGATATTAACCGATTACAAACTATTCGTTTAGTGTCAGAAATTCTAGAGTCAAATGGTTCTTCTTCTATGGCAACTATTTGTGGTGGTGCTTTAGCTTTGAGATCAGCAGGCATTATAACTGAAAAATTAGTTGCGGGTATCGCGATGGGTCTTGTATTTGAGGGTGATAAGCACGCAGTTTTAAGTGATATTATGGGACTTGAAGATCATGATGGTGATATGGATTTTAAAGTGGCTGGGACAAGAGAAGGTATTACAGCACTTCAAATGGATATTAAATTGGGTGGTATTTCAAGAGATGTTCTACAAGAAGCTCTTTTCCAAGCAAAAGAGGGACGTGAACATATTTTAACAATCATGGAAGAAGCGGATAAACACATTGTAGTCAATAATGCAATCTTGCCAAAACTGGAGCTTTTTAATGTTGACCCATCAAAAATTGTAGATATTATTGGACAAGCGGGCAAAACTATTCGTGAAATTATCGAAAAATTTGAAGTATCGATTGATTTAGATCGCGAAAAAGGTGAAGTTAAAATTGCAGGTGAAAATAAAACACAAGTAGAAGCAGCGAAAGAGCATATCATTCAAATTACCAATAAGCCTTCATTTGGTGGCCGTGGTGGTGGACGTGATAGAGATAATCATAGAGGTGGCGGGCATAAAGAGTCAAAACCAGTACCTACTTTTGTTCAAGATGAAATTGTTGATGGTGTCGTAAAACGTATAGTTGATTTTGGAGCATTTGTCGAGCTTCCAGGTGGTATTGATGGTTTATTACATGTTTCAAAAATCGCTGATCATCGTGTTGAAAAAGTCAGTGATTATTTAGAGCTGGAGCAAAAAGTAAAAGTTAAGATACTTAAGCAAACAGGTAATAAAATTGAGCTAGGTTTGGAAAAGTAGCTTTAATAGGTTTTTAACAATTAGGTTGCTATAATCCCAACTCACAAAGTGGTAAGTAGGGACACTATCCGAACAGGCTTTGAAAAAAATATGGAGAATTCTATGAAGAAAATTCTTTTCTTAATTGCTGCATTTGCGACATTTGCATTTGCAGGCGAAGGTGAAACAATTAAAGCTTACTCAGTACTTGCTGCTGGTGTAGGTTTGGGTCTTGCTGCACTTGGTGGTGCAGTAGGTATGGGTAATACTGCAGCTGCTACAATTGCTGGTACTGCTAGAAACCCTGGTCTTGGCGGAAAGTTAATGACAACAATGTTTATCGCTCTTGCGATGATCGAAGCACAAGTTATTTATGCTCTTGTTATCTCTTTGATTGCGCTTTACGCAAACCCATTTTTATAATATCTAGAGGCCTTTTGAAGGCCTCTGTTTTCTTCTTTTATGCGGACGTGGTGGAACGGTAGACACACTACCTTGAGGTGGTAGCGCACTACGTGTGTGGGGGTTCAAATCCCCCCGTCCGCACCATTTTATCTCTTTAAACCCCTAAAATAGGCACTTTTAGAACAAAGAAAAAAAATAACTGTTTCCCCCACATACCTAAGTATAAAGCGAAATATCTGTTTTAAAATTCAAAAAATGACCCTCAATATAGCTTACATAAACGTCATAAATCATACGAGTATTAGAATGACCAAGATATTGGGAAAGCTCCAATGGTGTACACAGTTGTTTATAAAGCATATTTGTAGCGAATGTATGGCGCATATTATAAGGACGGCGATATTCAATCTCTAATTTTTTTAATAATGGTTTCCACCAATAGATGCAGAAAAAATGCGTATCATGATATGGATTGCCAAATTGAGTAGTCATCATCACAAGTCAAGAGCTTCAAAAGAAATTAAGGCAAAATTACCTAAAAACGATATAATTAAGATTTCACATATATATGTAAATATTACAGCAAGCAAGATATATAAATATTACATATAATAACATTAGTTATTACTTAAAAATAAGTAAAAATTACAGGAAAGTTGAATGACTAATGCTGAAATGGCAAAAAGACTAAATATAGCTGAAAAAACACTCTATAACTGGAAACAAAATAGAAAAGAATTGTTTGAAATAGTAGAAAAAGCATTAAACAATAATGTAAATATTATATATGAAAGTAAAAAAACAAAAGAACTAGTTCAGCTTATCGAAAAGTTATCAGATAAAGAAAAAGATATGTATATTTTAGAAATAAAAGCAAGAATTTTAAAAAAAGAATTAGGCGAAAAATAAACTCAATAAGGTAATAAATTATGAATGCAACTGAGCTTGGAAAAATTTTCAATAAAACATCTAGACAAATCAATGATATTTTTCAAGAACTCCATTGGATAGAAAAAAATAAAAATGGTTGGGTTATTACAGAGAACGGAAAAGCTAATGGAGCAATCCAAATAAATTATAGAGGAAGTTTATCTGTACAATGGGATGCAAAAATCCAAACCAATATTCTTCTTAAAAAACTAATTGAGCCACAAGAAGAAATAGAGGAAAAAGACTTTAGAGCAAAGTTCCCAGCAATACACAGAACTAAAGATAGGCATTTTGTCCGTTCCAAAGCTGAAATGATAATAGATAATAGGCTGTATAGTGAAAATATAGTACGTGCTTATGAAAAAATGTTGCTTATTCAAGAAAATATATACTCTGACTTTTATTTACCGCAAGGGAAAGTATATATTGAGTTTTGGGGACTTGAAAATGATCCAAAATATAATGTTAGAAAAGAACAAAAAAAAGAAATATACAAAAAATATAATGTAAATTTGATTGAACTCACAGACAAAGAAATTGCAAAATTAGACGATGTTTTTCCAAGGATGCTTATGACGTATGGAATTAAAATAAATTACTAGGACTAAATAATGCTTGATATAAAAATTGTTGAAATAGGGTATTTTCTTTCGAGAAGAGGAACAAATGAACCTCCAAAGGAACTTGAAGTCAATAGCTGGAAAGAAGCATATCAATGCTTTTATGAAAAAGTTAATCCTAGCAATAAAACACTTCAAGAATTTGAAAATAGCTTAAAAAATGTTCGTGATCATTTTGATAGTTATATGAAAAATGAACGTAGAGGTTGGCATGATGACAATGGACAACCTGATAAATTACCAGAGCAATATCAATTTGTACTAGGTTATTTATCACAATTAAGTGATGAGAAGCTATGGGAATATATTAAACCATATGCAGCATCAAATAATGAACTACATTGGCAATTTGATATTAGTACTTTCAAGCTTTTAGGAAGAGAGTTAATTACCGATAGGATAACTGCTCTCGTTGAATTAGTAAAAAATAGTTATGATGCAAATGCAAAAAATGTTTATATTAACTTTTTAAATATGGAAAATAATAAAGAAGGGACTATTAACAAAATAATTATTAAAGATGATGGTTTTGGAATGACGGAATATGATATAAAAAATAAATGGATGAAAATAGGAACAGATTCAAAAAGAAAAAATACATTGTCGCCTGAGCCATTTAATAGACGAGTTGTTGGGGAAAAAGGAATTGGACGATTTGCAATTGATAAATTGGGTGCATATTGTAAAATTTATACAAAAGCATCAAGTGAAAAAATTCTTAATTTGTTAATAATTAATTGGAATAATTATATAGATAATATAGAAACAAACTCTTTTATTAAAGTAAATAATAAACTAAAAAAAAGAAAATTCGATAAAAAGCTTTCTGGTGTAAAAATTGAAATCACAAATTTGCACGATGAATGGTCAAGATATGATTTAGATCGAGCTTATAAAGAATTATCAAAAATAGTTTCGCCATTTAATCAACTATATCCTCCTTTTAATATTTACATTAATTCCAATGTACACATAAATTATAATGGTAGTGTTTTAGTTAAAAATGATGCTTTTAAATATGCAACGAATTCCTTTTCTCTAAAATATAATTTAGAGAAGGGGACTCAAGAAATAATTAAATGCATTGATAATGAGCTTACAGTAGTTGAAGAACCAATTTATAATTTTGGTCCATTAAATTTTCAATTATATTATTTTAATCAGGGTGCAAAAGGTAGTTTTAAGAAGACATATCAAGGTGCCGAATTGCAAATTGATGGAATTAAAATTTATAGAGATGGCATTTTAACAACACCATTTGCAGAAAGCGAAGCGCATCAAGATAAACAACGAGACATTTTAGGCATAGATAAAAGACGTTATTCTGGTTTCTTTGACAAAGTAAACTCTAGAGATATTATAGGAATTGTAGAAATTACTAGAGATTTATCTCTTCATATTATTGATGCAACCAATAGGCAAGATTTTATTGATAATGTTTTTTATCGTTCACTTAAAGATTTCATTATCGAACAATTAAAAGAACTTGAAAAATATTTAAAATCTCAGAGAACTATTGAATTGGAAATTGTAGACGATGGATTAAAAGAAGCAATAGAAACTTTAAATGATTTCACTGGTGAATTAAAAGGATTAAAAACTGTTATCAATACACAAGATACAGATCATGAAAAATATGATCTTGAGAAAAAAATCCAAGAATTGGAAAAGAAAGCTCTTGATACAAATATAGCTATTAAAAAAGGAATTAAGCAGCAAGAAGCAGAAAGAAAGGAAGCAGAAAGAAAAGAAACAATGTATATGAGTT
>JAQUVE010000088.1 GCA_028693565.1 Sulfurospirillaceae bacterium
CTAGCCGATGGTAATGAAAAGATGGATTATGCGAAAAGCCAGCCAGCATTTTACAAAGAGTGTATCAGTTGCCATACACTCTATCCACCCTTTCTATTGCCAGAGCGTTCATGGGTTGCTATGATGCAGACGTTGGATAACCATTTTGGTGATGATGCATCATTAGATGCCGCAACGACACAAACGATAAAAGATTTTTTAGTGAAACATAGTGCAGAATCTTCCACTAAAGAGTCTGCATGGAGGATGTTAAACAGCATCGCAAAAGACAAATCACCTTTGGCAATTACTGAGACATCGTATTGGAAGCGGATGCATCGGGAGATTGATAAATCTGTTTTCAAGCGCACAGATATTGGTAAAGCATCGAATTGTAAAGCATGTCACAATAACATTGAAAATGCTTTACTGAACAATCGGGACATTAAAGCAATATAGGAGTTTTGATGAAATTTTTTTTGATTTTAGCTTTTTGTCTGTCACTGTATGCAGGACATGGAGAGAAGAGGGAACATCATATCAATAAAGATTTAACCTATTTGGAACTCAGTCAGGCGCAAATAGAAAATTTCAAAGAGGTGCTTAAAAAATTTCAGCATGAAATGGAAGAGTTTAGAGAATTTAAAGAAGCTATTACGGCTAAGAAAAAAGCTCTTTTCTTAAAAGAACCCTTAGATACCAACGCTTTAAATGCACTCAATCAAGCTTTGTATGAAAAGGCAAGTAAAGAAGAAAATAAGATATTATTGCGCATCCACAACATCCTATCACCTGAGCAAAGAGGTGCATTTGTGCAATATTTTGAAGAGTGGGAAGTACGATGAGTGAGCCTATATTGTTGATTGAAGATGACCAAGATATGCAAACACTGATTGTTGATTTTCTGCACAATTATGACTTTGATGTGGTTGCCTTTGCCAATCCAAAAGAAGCATTGGAGCATTTACAGGTAAGCCCCAATTATTACAAAGTGATTATTTTAGACTTGATGCTGCCACAAATGGATGGCTTTGATGTATGCCAAAAAATACGTGCAATGAGCACGGCTCATATTATTATCTCTTCTGCTCGAGGTGAAATGAGTGATAAGATTTTAGGGTACGGCTTGGGCGCAGATGATTATCTAGCAAAGCCTTACGAACCCCGTGAATTGGTTCTTAAAATTAATTCATTTTTACGAAGAGTGACGCAAAGTAAACGGGTCGTTGGGGATTTTGTGATTAATGAAGAGACGATGGAAATATCTATGGAAGGCTATGTCTTAGAGCTCACAAAAATTGAATTTGATATTTTACACCTTTTTCTCAGTCATCCTAACAAAGTGTTCTCGCGGGAAATCATCTTTCATGTGATTAGTCATGATACGTATCAGAGTAAAGATAGAACGGTAGATATGCATGTGAGTAATATTCGTATGAAAATTGGTGATGACTCAAAAAATCCCAAATACATCAAATCGGTTTGGGGTGTTGGGTATAAATTTATAGGCCAAGGATAGTGATGTCTATTTTTACCAAAGTATTAGTACTTTTTTTAGTGAGTGTTTCATTGATGATTATTGTATCAAATGAAACAAATAAACTAACACACTCAAAGATCGAAATTTTAGTGAAAGAGAAGTATCAACAAGCTTCGCAAGAGCTATTTACCTATTTTTCCAATAATGATAAAAATGGCTTAAATAAAAAACTGTTGGCACTTAATTTTCGTGTTATCAGTAGTATTGAACCTTATCTTTTAAGTTCACATGTCATCTATGAGAACATCACATCATTTGGTGAAATTAAAATACTTAAAGACCCTCAAAAGCGTTACCTACTCTTTATGCGTTACCTTGATGAACAACTGCTCGTGCAAGATGCTTCACAAGAAGAGAGTTTTTTAGAAAAAGACCTTTTAGGGTATCTCATTTTTGCAGATATTTTTATTTTATTGGTTATTTTTTTGATGATTCTAAAAATTTTATCACCTTTAAAAAAGATGGCTCATGATATGCAACGCTTTGGTGATGGGGCGTTACATATACGAATGAATGACTTAGGTAAAAATGAGTTGGGAACTCTTTCACGTGCCTTTAATGGGATGGCTGAAAATATCGAGGCTTTGATTCATTCTCGCCAAAGACTTCTAAGAGATGTTGGGCATGAACTTCGTACGCCCATTGCTAAGGCAAAGTTGGCTATTGAAATGCTACCTGTAAGTAAATATGAAAGTATTCTTAAAAAAGCTATTGTACAGATCGATGAAATGACAGCAGAGCTACTCTCTCTTGAAAAACTGAATGCAAACAATAGTGCACTTAAAATGGAAAAATTTAATACGGAAACACTGGTTTTTGAATCACTCTCAAAATTAGTGATTGAAGATGAAAATTGGGTTGAAGTGCACATGAACGAGATATTTGACATTACGGGGGATTTGAATTATCTCAGCATTGCTCTTAAAAATCTCATTGATAATGGACTTAAATATGCGAGCCAAAAACCCATTGTGATTGAAGTAAATGCGCATGAAATTGCGGTTTTGAGTCAAGGAGAGCCGCTTGTTCATCCGCTTGAGTATTATTGTGAAGCGTTTGTGCAAGCGGATAATTCACGAGGACAAGAGGGGTTTGGTTTAGGCCTTAGTATTGTTAAAAAGATTGTAGATGCGCATGGATTGAAATTGACGCTGTCATGCCAAGAAGGTTGGAACAGCTTTTCAATACAATTTTAAAAGTTTATTGCACAAAGGCCAATTTAAAATGGTGTGTAAGAAATTTTTTAAAGGTATTGACAATTTTAAAGCTATCTTTGAGTAAATCAAGCTCAAGTTGATTGAGAACATCAATTTGAATCATATTGTTATACTCTTTTCCCATCTCAGCCATGCGTAAACGTTCTCTTGAACGAAGATTCAAAAGAGTGTCAAAAGCTTCGATAAGAGCTTCTGCAAAATTTTCATCTAAGACACGGAGCGCTTTTAAGGCACGAATACGCTCAACCGTAGGTGTTTTTTCAATTTGCAATTGCATCGCTAAGGCACGTACACCTTGAACAATAGGGAAAATGCCTCCTTTTTTAACATCAATCTGATTTTTTTCGACAATAAGGTTCATAAACATACTAATAGGTGTTGGAAAGAGTAAAGCAGCCTTAGCAAAGTTGGCCATAAATACATCTCGCTGATTTTCATGGTTGAAAATCTGTTCTTTTAACGTCTGTAGTAATGTTGCATCTCCCGCTACGGCGATCGAATCAATAAAAATAGCGAGATGCATATAGTCATCTTTTTGAGGATTGTCCATCCATCGTGAAATCTCTTTTTGGTAGGCGCTTAAGGGTTTACACCAGTAAGGATTAGAGACCATAATATTGCCTTCACATCTTGGAAAACCAAAATCGATAAGGATTTCGGTGTAGCGTTGCATGTAAGGTGCATAGACAAAAACGTCTTCCTCATTGGCTAAAATAAGGGCATTATCTTGATCAGTTTTAAGCATCTGCTCTTTTCTGCCTTCGCTACCCATTACAATCAAACACGCTTTTTTAGCAAGCTCTTTAGGAACTATCATTGCATAGAGTTTTTCATAAATCTTTTCATTAAGTTCTGAGATAAGCTGAGAAATATACTCAACTTTTGTACCTTTAAGATGGAGTTTTTTGATAATATTGATAAAATCTAGACTCGCTCTTTTTAGCTCTTCAATCGTTTTTGCTTTACGAATTTGCACAGCTACCAAATAGGTATGATTCGCAAAATAGCTGAGTAAATCAATTTGCTCAAGGATACCTACTATAAAGCCTTTATGGGTGACAACGATGCGTTTAATCGAATTTTTTGTGAGTAATAAAAGCGCATTAAATAAAAAATCATCCTCTTCAATGGTAATGATGGGTGTAAGCGCTAAAGGTTCGATAGGTGAAAATTTGTCATAGTCTCCAAAAATGATATGATGTCTTACGATGCTATCGGTTACAATACCAAAATTTTGCGTTATCGTATTGTGTACGATAATGCAATTTGAGCCCGTCTCTTCCATCATTTTGAGTGCTTCAATCACAGGACAAGTGGCATCGACAATACAGGGTTTATGAATATACGAGTCACGAACGCGTGCAATCATAAATCCTGAAAGCTGAGTAGTGTACTCCTTTTGTTTTGCCGATTGAATACGTGTCGCTAAGTCATTGATAAAAAATGCTTTAAACGACTCATTGCTCTCTAAAAGTGACATAAAACTTTCCCGTTTCATCTCAAAACAGATAAGCTCTTCATGCACTTTAAAAGTACTATTTGTTTTTTCATAAATCAAGGAGTCCGCATCAAAACAGTTTTGGTGATGATAGACTTTTATAAGTTCATTGTCTTGATACTCACCTACTTCGCCTTTAATAATCATATATAAAAATGTGGCAGGCTCTTTGGGACTGATGAGTTGAGTATCTTTTTTATAATAAGCGATATTGATGGCGCTTATAGCTTTATGAAGTTGTTCTGTATTTAAACATTCAAAAGGGTGAATTGATTTGAGAAAAGCCTCTTGATCGTGGAAGCTCATAAAAAATCCTTATAGGTAGTAAAGAGGTGCATGATGCACCTCTTTGTGTGATTAATGAGCACTCGCTGAGCCCGCACCTCTAGGAATACGAATCATTTCAACCATCTCTTGAACCTCTTTTGGAGGAGGAGGTGTTATTTGCGCTACGACATAGGCAACGATAAAATGAAGAATCATACCAATGGTGCCAATACCTGTTGGAGCAATACCAAAGAGATAATCCGCTTTGTTTCCGCCCATGAAGACGAAGTAGATAATATAGCCAAAGGTAAATATAAGTCCGGTTAACATTCCCGCAATCGCACCTTCTTTATTCATACGTTTGTAGAAAATTCCCATAATAATTGCAGGGAAGAAGGAAGCTGCCGCAAGACCAAAAGCAAAAGCAACGACTTGTGCCACAAAACCTGGAGGGTAGATACCCAAATAGCCTGCAACAACAATGGCAACCACTGAGGAGAGGCGTGCCCATCGCATTTCAGCTTTTTCGCTCAGTTTTGAAAGCCCTGTTTTGGCATCTCTGTAAAATACTTTTCCCATTAGGTCATGTGAAACGGCTGTTGCAATCGCTAAGAGTAATCCTGCTGCTGTTGAAAGCGCTGCGGCAAGTCCACCTGCGGCAATGAGCGCAATAACCCAGTTTGGAAGTCCTGCAATTTCAGGGTTAGCCAAAACAATAATATCGTTATCAACATAAAGTTCATTAACGACTTTGCCCGATGCTCGCATTTGCTCAGCACTTGCGGTATGCGCTGGTTTTGGATTGGCGGTTAAGCGTTCACCATGAGCTCCTAATTTATCAATGAATTGAGGTTTACCATTGCCTTCAAAAGCTGCGCCTGCGGCGTATTGAATTTTACCATCGCCGTTTCTATCATTCCATGCTAAGAGTCCCGATTGCTCCCATGTTTTAAACCAAGCACCATTGTTGATGGTTCCATCTAAGTGTTTTGCTTCACCTTTTGAAAACGCTTGATAATCAACATTTTGAACATTTTTAATCAAGTTCAGTCTAGCAAATGCGCCTACCGCTGGGATAGAGGTATACATAATTGCGATAAACAATAATGCCCAACCCGCAGAAATACGAGCACCTTTAACCGTTGGAGTGGTAAAAAAGCGAACGATAACATGCGGAAGTCCTGCCGTTCCTAGCATCAATGCAGCCGTTAACATAAAGACATTAAACGTACCACTAATACTATCGGTGTAGGCTTTAAATCCTAAGTCTTTAATCGACTGATCAAGAGCGTGTATAAGGTATGTTCCTTTATCAATCATCCTCACACCATCATCAAAATGGAAGGCAACTTTAGAGCCAAAACCAAGTTGTGGTAAGAATGTATCGGTTACCTGAAGAGAAAGGAAAATCGCAGGAACGGTAAAAGCAAAAATCATCACACAGTATTGTGCTACTTGTGTATAAGTAATGCCTTTCATGCCACCAAGAACGGCATAGACAAAAACGATGGCCATACCGATGATAACACCTGTATTAATATCGACTTGCATAAAGCGAGAGAAAACGATACCAACACCACGCATTTGACCTGCTACATAGGTAAAAGAGATAAAGATAACACAGATAACCGCAACGACACGAGCGAGATCAGAATAGTAACGATCTCCTACGAAGTCAGGCACGGTAAATTTACCAAATTTGCGAAGGTATGGTGCTAAAAGCAATGCTAAAAGAACATAGCCACCTGTCCAACCCATAAGGTATGCACCGCCATCATTTCCTTGCATGGAGATAATACCTGCAAGTGAGATAAATGAGGCTGCACTCATCCAATCCGCACCCGTTGCCATACCATTTAAAACAGGGTGAACGCCACCACCTGCGATGTAAAACTCTTTGGTTGATCCAGCTCTTGCCCAAATCGCGATACCGATATAAAGTGCGAAAGAAAGACCTACGAAAAGATAGATTAATGCTTGTAATCCCATGATTTACCCCTTACTCGTGAACATCATATTTTTCTTCGATTTTTTCCATCATTTTTGCATACACAAAAATAAGAATAACGAAGATATACATTGCTCCTTGTTGAGCAAACCAAAAGCCAAGTTTATAACCGGCAAACTCGATTGAGTTGAGGGCATCCCTAAAAAGAATACCACATCCAAACGAAACAACAAACCATACCACTAACAATTTAATAATTGTTGCGATATTTTCTTTCCAATAAGCCTGAGCAACTTCTTGGTTCATCCAGTCTCCTTTGTTTTTTGGATCTATAAAACACAGCTTTGTATTTCATACGGTCATCATAAAGATACAACGTAGCAATATCGTAGCATTTACAAAAAGATGTAAAAAAGTTACATAAAAATAATATATGTGTGTAAAAAAGAAACAATTAGCTTAAATTTATTCTTTTTAGTAAAAATATTAATATTGTCGATGTTTCAAAAATAGACATTATTTTAGTTGATTACTAGGCTATTAATGTTACAATATGCTAAAGTTTAGGAGAAAATACGATGCGAATTTCAAAAAATGAAACGTTAGTTTTAGTAGTCGATATTCAAGAACGCTTATTTGGTCATATTGAGAATCATGCTCTATTGGTAAAGAATATGACCATTTTATTGCAAGGATTAAAGCACTTAGATATTCCTTTTATTGTGAATGAGCAATATAAAAAAGGGTTAGGGGAAACTATTGCTGAAATAGAAGCGATTGTAAGTGATGATGAGCATTTTGAAAAAACAAGCTTTAGTTGTTTACAAAACCTATCCACAAAAGAAACACTCCTTGCCTATAAGAAAAAATATGCTATCGTGATGGGCGTTGAAGCGCATGTTTGTGTCCTTCAAACGTGCTTAGATTTACTAGAATATGGCATACAACCTATCTTAATTGTGGATTGTATTGGTTCGCGAAAACAGCGAGATTGTGACGTAGCCGTGCAACGTTTAGCCCAAGCAGGGGTTATCTTGGCAACCTATGAATCCATTTTATTTGAGTTATGTGAGAGTTCGCGTGAACCTGCTTTTAAAGCTATCAGTCAATTGGTAAAGTAATCAAGTGAAGCCAAAAGGCTTCACTGATTAGAGCGCAAAAAGATCACTAAATTCGTTAAAATTCATCGCTTCTAAGGTTTCTTGGTTGGCGCAAACTTTTTCAATAGTAGCGCATTGTTTAGGACTAAGTCTTCCCGCAAGGTTGGCTTGAAACTTTTTAACCAAAAGAGGAATACCCTCAGCACGTCTTCGTTTATGTCCTACTGGATAGTCTATCTCTACTTTAGCACTACTTGTGCCATCTTTATAGAAAATTTGAACCGCATTGGCGATGGAACGCTTATCGGCTTCTAAGTATTCTTTGGTATAACGCTCATCCACAACGACTTCCATCACATCACGTAGCTTATCGACACGTGGGTCAGCGGCATAACTATCTTCATAATGTTCCGCAACTAAATTTCCATAAATCAATGGAATGGCAACCATATATTGGATACAATGGTCACGATCCGCTGGGTTAGCAAGAGGACCTACCTTGTTAATGATGCGGTGTCCTGACTCTTGTGTTGTGATGACAATTTTTTCAATCTCATCCAATCTATTTTTCGCTTCATGATGCAGTTTTATGGCACATTCAACGGCTGTTTGGGCATGGAATTCTGCGGGGAAGCTGATTTTAAAAAGCACTTGCTCCATGACATAGCTTCCAAACGGTTGAGGAATGCTAAGTTTTTTGCCTCCCATTTTAACATCTTCATAACCCCAAAATTTGGCACTTAAAGCGGAGGGATAGCCCATCTCTCCTGCGAGTGCTTTTAAGGCTAAGTTGACACCACGACTACTCGCATCACCTGCTGCCCATGATTTACGAGAGCCTGTGTTGGGGGCGTGACGGTAAACTCTAAGTGCGCCACCATCAACCCATGCGTTACTCACCGCATTGCGGATCTCCTCAAATGTTCCACCAAGCATTTTGGTGGCTACGGCTGTTGAGGCAACACGAACGAGTAAAACATGGTCCATGCCTTCTTTGTTAAAGCAGTTTTCTAGGGCAATAATGCCTTGAATTTCATGTGCTTTAATCATGGCTGTTAAAATATCTTTGACTTTTAAAGGTGCTTTTCCCTCGGCAATATTTTTACGACTAAGATAATCTCCAACCGCCCAAATAGCGCCTAGATTGTCACTTGGATGACCCCATTCGGCCGCTAACCATGTATCGTTAAAATCAAGCCAGCGAACCATACAACCCACATTAAAAGCGGCACGTTCAGGCTCTAACTGATAGGATGTTCCTGGTACTTTTGCTCCAAGCCCTGGCATCGTAGCACCGGGTACAACAGGCCCTAAAAGCTTGGTGCATTGAGGAAATTTAAGGCCCAATAAGCCACATCCAATGGTGTCCATCAAACAATAACGAGCGGTATCGTAAGCTTCTGTACTGGTAATAGTAAAGGCATCCGCATAGGTTGCGATGTCAGTCAATAACTGGTCGAATTCAGGTCTTTGTGTATCCAATACACCCATATTTGTACTCATTTTTATCCTTTGTTTATCGTTCGTTGATGGAAACATAAGCGCGATTATCAGGCCCAATATACTCTGAACTTGGGCGAATCAGTTTATTGTCTCCTCGTTGTTCTACCACATGAGCTGCCCAGCCAGCCGTTCGGCTCATGATGAAAATCGGTGTAAAATACGCCGTTGGAATACCCATGAAATGGTAAGTTGATGCACTGTAGAAATCAAGATTGGGGAAGAGTTTTTTCTCATCCCACATCACTTTTTCAATCGCCTCACTGATCGGAAAAATGGTTGTGTTTTTACAATCATCCGCTAATTTACGTGACCACTCTTTAATCACGATATTGCGAGGGTCATTGCTGACATACACACGGTGACCAAAGCCCATAATTTTAGCTTTTTTCTCTAATTTATCAAAGATGCCTTTGGTTGCAAGCTCAGGTGAGCTAAATTCTGAGATAAGCTCCATAGCCGCTTCATTAGCTCCCCCATGTAAAGGTCCTCTAAGCACACCAATGGCTGCTGTAATGGCGGAGTAGATATCAGAGAGTGTCGAAGCAGCAATGCGTGCGGCAAAAGTTGAAGCATTAAATTCGTGCTCCGCATAGAGTATCAAAGAGACATGCATCGCTTTAATCCACAACGCATTAGGCGCTTTGCCGTGAAGTTTTTCTAAAAAATAACCACCAATGCTCTCTTGTGAGCTAGTGGTATCAATCTCTTTGCCATGGATATGGTAATGATGCCAAAAGAGTAACATAGAAGGAAAGATGCCCAATAATCGTGTGATAATGGCATCTTGATTGCTAAAATTGGACGCCTCTGCTTCAAGACACCCTAGGGTAGAACATGCGGTTCGCATCACATCCATGGGATTGGCATCTTTGGGAAGTGTTTTTAAGACTGTTTTTAAAGCCTCTGGAAGCGTGCGAGCTAAAATCAGCTCCTGTTTGTACTGTGCTAGCTCTTTTGCATTGGGAAGTTCACCCTTTGTTAAAAGATAAGCAACCTCTTCAAACGTCGCATTTTGGGCTAAATCATAAATGTCATATCCACGGTAATTCAGTCCATGACCCGTTCCAACCGTACAAATAGCAGAACGACCTGCAACAATTCCCGCTAATCCACCTGTCTTTTTAGTCTCTTTTGCTTCCATCGTTTTCTCCTATTTTTTACATGTAAAAAGTGCGTCAAGCTTCTCTTCAAAGGCGTGGTAATTGAGCATGTCATAAAGTTCCATGCGAGTTTGCATCGTCTCAATCGAATTTTTTTGACTGCCGTTTTCTAAAATGTCTTTGAAAACATTTAAGGCAGCTTTGTTCATTGCGCGAAAACCTGAAAGGGGATAGAGTACCATGGCAATTCCTACCGCTTCTAACTCTGTACACGTAAAATAAGGGGTTTTACCAAATTCAGTGATATTGGCGAGTACAGGCACTTTAATGACATCGGTAAATTGTTTATACTCTTCGAGGGTATGAATGGCTTCCGCAAAGATCATATCAGCCCCCGCTTGCACATAAGCTTGTGCTCTCTCAAGTGCAGATTTTTGACCTTCGCTTGCGTGTGCATCGGTACGTGCCATGATGACAAACTCTGGATCGATTTTCCCATCCACTGCCGCTTTAATGCGATCACACATCTCATCGATACTCACAAGCTCTTTATTGGGGCGATGACCACACCGTTTTTGAGCCACTTGATCTTCAATATGGCACGCCGCTGCACCTGCACGAGTAAGCTCTTTAATGGTTCGAGCAATGTTAAATGCACCTCCCCAGCCTGTATCAGCATCGACCAATAGAGGTAAATCACTCGCAGAGGTAATGCGTCTAACATCAATGCACACATCTTCTAAATTGGTCATGCCTAAATCGGGTAACCCAATACTTGCATTGGCAACGCCTGCTCCACTTAAATATAAGGCTTTATGTCCTACACGTTGCGCTTGCATCGCACTGTACGCATTAATAACACCTATGATTTGAAGGGGATTTCCCTCTTTAACAGCCTGTCTAAATTTTGCTCCCGCACTTACGATACTCATTTTTTCCCTTTTTTAAGTTGTGGATACCCAAGGGTTCCAATAGCTTTTTGTATCTCTTCTAAAACGCTCTCATCTTCGATAGTTGAAGGCATACTCCACTCTTTTCCATCGGCCATACTACGCATTGTACCCCTCAAAATTTTTCCGCTTCGTGTTTTGGGTAGTTTATTGACAACGGTTGCAAGTTTGAGAGCAGCAACCGCACCAATCTCTTCACGGACTAATTGCACCACGCCATCGGCTAAAGACTTAAGGTCTCGTTCTATGCCATCTTTTAAGACAACAAAGGCCATCGGCACTTCGCCTTTAAGTTCATCATCGACACCGATAACCGCACACTCGGCGACATCA
>JAQUVE010000232.1 GCA_028693565.1 Sulfurospirillaceae bacterium
CACGATAAGTAGTGTTCTATGTTCACCAAAAAGTTGATTCATGGCACCATCAGTAAAATTCTCTTCACCTTTATTAGCCCTAGTGATAATAATACCAGTTGCTGTAGAGCTAATAAGCGCAGGAAGCTGAGATACTAGCCCATCACCAATAGTTAGAATAGTGTAGGTTTTTGCACTTGTTGCAAGGTCAAGATCGTGCTGAAATGAGCCAATCAAAAATCCACCAATGATGTTGATAATAGTAATGATAATACCAGCAACAGCATCGCCTTTGACAAATTTACTTGAACCGTCCATTGCTCCATAAAAATTTGCTTCTTGAATAATATCTTCACGTCTTTTTCGGGCAGTTTTTTCATCAATTAAACCGGCATTTAAATCAGCATCAATCGCCATTTGTTTACCAGGCATTGCATCGAGTGTAAAACGTGCTGCAACTTCAGCAACCCTTCCTGAACCTTTGGTGATAACCATAAAATTAATTAAAACGAGGATCGAAAAGACGATAACACCGATGACGTAATTGCCACCAACCACAAATTGGCCAAAACTAGAAATAATTTCACTGACGGCATCAGTTCCTAAATGGCCATTAGAAAGAATCATCCTTGTTGTTGAAATATTAAGTGCCAAGCGATACAATGTAACGATCAAAATAAGCGTTGGAAACGTTGTTAAATCAGTTGGTTTTGGGATATAAAGCGATATGAGTATCAATAAAACAGAAATTGATAATGAGATAACTAGAAAAAAATCAAGTAAGGGACCAGGTAGTGGAACGATAATAATGGCTAAGATTGCAACAATAAAAATAACAATAGTGAGGTCTTTGGACTTAACAACGGGTTCCAAAAAGGGAGCAATCCTTGTTAATAGACCATTTTGATTTTTTGCCAAAAATTACCCTTACGCTTCAATAATGTCTTTAAGTGTCATATTATCTAAAAAGAGATCAATTTTTGATTGAAGCTTATTCAAAAATGGCCAAACACGGCAAAAATCACCTTTACCACTTGGGCAATTGCCTGATGAGGGAGAGCATTCAAAAACCATTGTACGTTTTTTTTCAGCACATTCGATGATTGTTTTTAGGGTCAACTCTTCTGGTTTTTTTGCTAGCATAAAGCCACCATGAGCACCTTTAAATGAGGTTAAGATTTTTTCTTTAGCAAGAGATTGTAAAATTTTAGCTAGAAAGCTTTTAGAAATACCAAGTTGATTTGATAATGTATCGACATCTTGAGGTATGTTCTTCTGAGATATAATAATTAATGATAGCAGTGCGTATTCGCTTGCTTTAGTGAGTAACATAAGTGCATCCTCGATATTCAAATAAGATAAATATTGTACTAAATAAATATTGTTTTTTGCTTTAATTTAAAAGATTATTTATCAATCAAGATTTTCAATGTGTAAAAAGGTGTAACTTTTGTATTTAATAATTAATTTTGGTTCTTTAAGATAATATTACAAGCTTCAAAAAAGCAAATACATTACCAATCAGGAGGTCACAATGGCTTTAGGTTCGGCGGAAAAATTAGAAATCGTCAGTAAGTTTGGTCGAAAAGAGGGAGATACTGGTTCTCCTGAAGTTCAAATAGCACTTCTTTCTTTTAGAATTAAAGAGCTAACAGAGCATTTGAAAACCAATAAAAAAGATCACTCTTCACGATTAGGTCTTCTTAAGCTTGTAGGGCAACGCAAACGTTTATTGCGTTATCTTAAACAAAAAGATTTTGTCAAATACAGCGAAGTCATTAAAGAACTTTCTATTAGAGATAAATAGTTCACTTTTATATAGGCGAGTGATATACTCGTCTATATACCTCATTCCTCTTTCTACAAAAATCCATTTTTTCATCATCAAATTTAAAAAAACAATTAAAGATTTTAATGCAGTTTCAATACGTAAAACCGTATAAAATATATACTAATATGTATAATTTATAAAAATATTGTATTTTAAACTCAAATATATAGATATTTTACTCATAAAATAAAGTTTTTTATGTATAATACGATATAAAAATATCATATTTATGTGTAATTAAAGCTCTCTTGGGTAGAATTTTTCACATGAAAACAAATGATATATTTAATCTTCTTCATAATGCTGTTGAGTCTAAATTTTTTGGAAAAAAGATTTCACAGCGTGAAATGGCTGATAGACTAGGCGTGTCTATGCGGACCTATCAAGATTGGAAGCTTGGTAATTCACAGCCACAAGCTGCAATAGCAATTTTTAAAATGCTAGGTGAGCTTGAAGATGGTGATGCGTTGAGGATTATTAAACGATTATCAAATGAATTAAAGGATCAAGGATGAGTACTTTAAGCAAGAGTGAGAGACAAGGCCTCAACGATATTTTTAGAGTATTAGATACAAAAAGTAGTTTTTCTGAACGCATGATAGAAGGCTACAAGGTATTTATTAATTCTATACTGCTCTATTTTAAAGTTAAAAAACGTTTCTAAAATAGTTATACTTTTTATTTTCCTCCTACTAACTACTAATTTTTCACTTTTTCATATG
>JAQUVE010000089.1 GCA_028693565.1 Sulfurospirillaceae bacterium
TACTAAAGCACGTTGTTTATCATCCATACCTTAGCCTACCAACATTATAAACAGCCCTTAAAGAAGCTTTTTGTAGCAGGTGGTGGCGCTTTATAGCCAGAAGCAATTATCGTATCACCTTTGAGTTGTCCTACAATTGTAACCCCATTGACATTCATCGGCTCATCAAGTTTGTAGCGCTCTATTTTCGAATAATCAATCAAATAGATTTTCCCCTCATCATGCACAAAAAGAACAAGCTCTTCTTTAATGGGGTCACCAAATTCCCATGTTTTAAAACAATCGCCACTTCCGCAAACCGTACTCTCTAAACGACAATCTGAAAAATAACCACGTTCTGCACACCATTTTGTTGTTAAAAAACCTTTTTTTTCTACATCACCTGCGGCAAAAAGAGTTGAAGCAAGCAATAAGCTCACTAAAATTTGTATTATCTTCATTGTGATACCTCCGCTTTCAAAGTTTTAAGAAAAGCCACAACATCCTCTAAACTCTTTTGATCTAAGCCATCAAAAGGTGGCATCATCGATGTTCGTACACCTTTGTCATCAATAGTATACCACGGATAACTAGGATGCGCTTGTGTATTATAGCCAGGAACAACAACGGCACTAGGATTGATAATGGATTCAACTAAGTAACTCGCATTACTGTAGCCACCAATATTTGAAAGATTGGGTGCCATGAAACTAGGAGCATTTTTCACCTCTTTGTATTGATGGCACGATGCGCAATTTTCGAGCATCACTTGCTCACCATGCTTGGCATCTCCTTGAGTCATCTCATCCAAATACGCGAGTTTAGCTGCACTTCCTTTTTCACGTACTTCAAGCCATTGGCTCAATACTTTTGCGCCATCTCTATTTTTCTTATCTCCATCCCAAAAAGCAAAAGCCACAGGGAAAACACCCTTAGTGAGATCTAAATTAGCACTTTTAAGCTTGCGCACAATGATGCCTGTCCATACGCCTTTAGCATAGTGCATCTGCATCTTCGCATCTTCACTCCCATCACGTATTTGTGTTAAAGAACGAAATCCTTCACTGATAAAAGACCGCTGATAATTGCCATTGCCTAGTTTTGCAACATCTTCTGTATAAGCTTTCAAATCTTTGCCATAAGCATTTTGATTACCGCTATTGACTTGATGGTAGACGTCTCCATTACCATTGGGCTCATACGTTATCCCCGTAGCTTTTTGTAAATGCACTATCACTGGTCGTCCTGCACTGCCCATTCCAATATACGGTAAACTATCAAGATTGACAGGCAATTGCACGGCAAAGCCATCTCCAAAAGCGGTCGAACTATACCCTTTTTGCACACTGTTGCTCGCATCTTTCCACTTTAGCAAAAAGGCTATATTTTTCCCATCACTCAATGCCTTCACCATTATCTTTTTGGCTTTATTTTCCGCATTAAGTTTCATCACGTCCGCATCAATGACTTCAATCGCCGTTTGCGGATAAGCAATAAAATAGTATTCTTTTACTCCTTGCCATACTTTGGAGTTTAAATTTACTTTTGAAAGGTCATCGCTCACTTTAGAAACTACCATAGACTCTGCCATCACACTACTCAAACCAAGAACACTCCATGCAAGTGCTATAATTGCTATTTTTTTCATGCGTGACCTCCTTGGGGGGCAAAGAACTTCATGCCTTTGGTAAACTTTCCATGAAGGTAGCGTTCATCGACAATTTTCGCAGGTTCAAGTGATTTTGATTTAGCATAGTCAGCATAATAACCGCTATCAAGCCTAAACATATCATCATGCTTATAAGCAATCAATAAGTCCATCAGCTCACTTTCGCCTGTCTCTTTACGTTTTTTCATCTCATCTTTTAATGTTTTGGCCGCTTCATGAACCTCTTTTCCAAAGAGTTTTTCAAGTTCTTCCATCGGTACACGGGTACTACCTTCGATGATTTTGCCATGTGCGTCAAATTTTGGTGGCGCTTCTGTTGGCGGAACATAATAAACATTGGGCACCGTACCATAGTCACTGCGCAGTGGTAACGCCACTTTGTACTTGGTCACAAGTTTGTAAACTTGTCCCTCTTCATCATCCAAAAAGCCCACAAAACGAATGCGTCCAACACACTGCTGCGCACACGCAGGTGGCAAGCCTTTTTCAATCCGTGGAAAACAAAGAATACACTTTTCACTTTTGGAAATTTTTGGGTTAAAATAGATTTTTTTATACGGGCACCCTGCGATACAGTAGCGGTATCCTTGGCATCTATCTAAATCCACGAGCACAACACCATCTTGGTCACGTTTGAAAATGGCATCCCTTGGGCATGCACTTAAACACCCAGGATTGCTACAGTGATTACAAATACGTGGGATATAGAAAAAGTAGTTATCATTGGGAAAATTTCCAGCGCCTTCGTCCTCATCCCAATTAGGCCCCCATGTAGGTGTCACATCAGGTTTGAGTTGTTCTCCCTTAGCAAGTCCTTCAAAGTTATAATCCCACGGCACTCCATAATCACTTTGAATGCTCGGAACCACGCCTGGCTGTAAATCACCCGCCGCATCAAAACCTCCTCCTAGCGCCATCCATTTTTTAGGATAACCGCTCCCTGGGTAGGTTTCAACATTGTTCCAATACATATATTCACGCCCATTACGATTCGTCCATTGCGTTTTACAGGCAACTGTACATGTCTGACAACCGATACATTTATTTAAGTCCATCACCATGGCTAATTGACGTTGTGACATGATTTACCCCCTTGCCTTTTCAAAATTGACTGCCCCATCGTAAGCATACTGATTACCATCCCACAATCCTCCAAATTTTAAATGCCCCCATCCATCGGCCATTTCTAAAAGATTAAGTGCGGTTGGTACCACTTCATTGTGCCCTTTTTTATGCTTGTACATGTAAGGCTCCCACCCATGCTCCATGACCAACCCATCAGGAGGACATGAAGAGCTCAGTTTTGCCATCGCATAAAATTCACCGAGTTGATTAAATATTCTGATCTCATCGCCATCTTTAATACCTTTGACACTCGCCACTTCACGATTAACTTGCACCGCAGGTCCTCCTCGTTGCAACCTCAACAACGTACGGCTGGCTTTATAATTAGAGTGAATGCTCCATCTTGCATGCGGTGTCATCATAACAAATGGATGGGATTTGGTATCAGGGCGAATGCCTTTCATGCCCGTATTCGTTTGCGCTCCCATCTTAATGTAGAGTTCATGATCCACGTAAAATGTTTGGCGACCACTAAGCGTTTCAAAACGTTGAAATTTGTACAAATGGTCTTCATTAGAATTAAAAGGACGATCCGCATACAAGGGTGAACTTTTGGCCGCCTTTTCATTGAGTTGTAAAAAACCACCCACCTTATACATCTTCTCAATCGTCCATGGCTCATACTGCACACAGTTGGCTAAAGCTGCCTCAACGGCTTGCTTATCCGTGCCCAACAATGGCTCCATCTCTGAACGGCTATCTTCATCCGTATTGGTAAACTCTTGATGCACAATGGTAAGGTCATGAAAGCCCTCTTTGGCATAGCGCTTATCATCTTTGACTTTGGCTTTTTCTTTATTTTCAGGTTTATTGGCAATCTCTTCGAGTTTTTTAGTGATTAAACTAAACATACTCCACTCATCCATCGCTTCACCTACGGGTTTGAGATTGGCTGAAGGTTGAGCGAGATTGGTAAAACGGTGATACCCTGGGCTTGAGCGAATGTCCCACACTTCATAGTGACTTTTAGCGGGAAGTAAAATATCGGCATAAACCGCCGCTTCGCTCATTCGCGTATCAACATAGGCAAAATACTTTGTTTTTTTCAAAAAGGCTTCTCGATATTCACTGCCTTTGTTGCGTCTAAATTTTGAATCTGCAACGATGAGTGCAACCTCAGGTGTCCAATGCGGTTTAACCCCTTTTTCTTTTCCCTCTTTACCTTTTTCAAGTAGCAATGAAACAACCTTCATGTACTCCTCTTTGCCCATCCCGTTTTGAGCTCTGCGAACATCACCATCATTGAAATATTTCTCAAATGTCTTCATGCCATCACCCAAAATAAACTCACCTACAAAACCAGAACCAAAGCGTGCAGTGTATTTCCCTGCAAAACCACTGAGTGCTTCTAGGCCACTGAGTTGAAATTCATTTTCGGTATTAAGCCCACCATAAGGCCCCATGCGGCCCGTTAACCCGCAAATAGAAGCAATATTCCAAATAGACATCATGCCATTAAAATATTTGTTTAAACTAAAGCCTGTGGTGATTTCAACGACTTTAGGCAAAGCGATATCACGAGCCAATTGACGCACCGTATCAGGATGGACACCTGTATCTTTTTGCGTGGCTTCAGGGCTAAAAATAGCTGTACTACGCTTAAGCATGTCAAAAACTGTGGTCACTTTGATTTTCTCGCCATTTAAAAGAGTGACTTCAAATGTTCCCTCTAGCGCTGGCTCAATCCCAAACTCTGCTAACCGCAATGTTTTAATGGCACTCCCTTCTGTTCCAGGCATCAACGATAGGGTATTGGTTTTGGTATTCCATGCATAAAACTGCTCTTCAAAGTGCGTATGTTCTGTTGCATCTTTGGCATGTTCCATATCTGAGCGACGAAGCAATTTTTTATCGTCCATGCGTACCAAAAAAGGTAAATCAGTATATGTTTTCATAAAAGCTGGGCGATACATTTTTTTATCTAAGATTTCGTACATCACGCTCATCGCTAAGATATTGTCACTCCCCGCTTTAATAGGAATCCACAAATCAGCCGCCCTTGCGCTGGCATTAAACTCAGGTGTAATAACAATTATTTTCGCACCATTGTATCGGCCTTCCCACACAAAATGCGCATCAGGAATACGAGAGACAGAAGGATTACCACCCCAAAAAACGGCCGTATTAACGGTATACATAAAGTCATAAGTACAGCCTAGATTGCCTTCACCATAAGCGACTGCCGCACCACTAAACATATCTCCCAAATAAGAAGCAGGGTAAATTCGCACTGCGCCTAATTGCGTGGAAAGTCTCAACGGCCCACCACGTCTTCCCTCGGTTAAAAGACCTGTGCCTGCATGTACCATCAACTTGCTAGGCCCTTTTTTAGAATCTGTCATCACATCCCATAGTTTTTCAGCAACTTCACCCGCCGCTTCATCCCAAGAGATACGTTTCCATTTACCTTCTCCTCGTTTACCAATACGCTTCATGGGATAGAGAATGCGGTCTTTTTCATACATGATTTGAGAGTGTTGCACGCCTTTGTTGCATCCACGAGGGTTAAAATCAGGTATTTTTGCGTTGATTGAAGGATAGCGGGAAGATTGATTTTCACGAGTAACCACACCATTATTCGCCCAAATCTCCCATGAACAGTTTCCTTGACAATTCACACAATGATAGGCATAACCATGCTCTTCTTTGTTGCCATAGGTAAAACCAAATTCATTGCGATACATACTCTCAGTATAACTGGCATTAGGATAATTTTCTTTCGCATTTTCAACTTTGATGACACCCGTTTTTGCAAACGCATACCCTTCACCCGCAATCATCGCTGCAGTTGCACTTGATATTTTAAGAAAATTTCTTCGTTTAGTATTGATCATAACTCACCCCTATCTGCTGATTGGTAAATTCATATCGTTGGCCCACTCATCCCAACTACCTGAATAAATTTTGACATTTTTATAATCTAAAAGTTGTAAAGCCGTTGCGATATCTGAGCTTCTACCTGTTCCTACATGACAATAGGTGTAAATGGTTTTATCTTTGGTAATACCATATTTATCAAAAACTGCCTGCATCCTTTCAGCATCGGGAAAAGAGAGTTTATCTTTAAAGTCCGTAATATTTTTCCATTCAATAAATTTGGCTCCTGGAATATGCCCACCTCGTGCAACATTATCCATCTTACGTTCGCCCATGATCTCTTCAAAACCTCTTGCGTCAATAATCACATATTGCGATTTATCACCCTTCTTTAAAATATCTTGCACCGCATGAAGCAGTTCATTTTTATCGGCCAAATAACTATAATCAATCTTAGACTCGTCAATCACATAGTGTGTTGGCACGATACTCTGCTCTTCACCTTTTTGAACAACGAGCTTAGACTCTTGCGCTTTTAACTCTTTTGTCAGTGTTGAAACAAGTGCTTTATTGTCTTTCGCATCTTTTATTTTTTGCTTGATACTGTCGTAAATTTTCTGCTCAGGATCAGCCGCTAACATTGCCGCACGCCCTCCATTGAGTATTTTGACACGAGGGTGTCCCCAACTCTTAAAAAAAGCATACACACCTGTTGCATTTGGCCCCTTAAAGTCATCATAAGCAATCACCAAAGTATCATTACTGATTCCTTTACTGCTGATGTACTTTTCAGCATCTTCTTTACACATGAACAATGGAGCACACGCCATATGTCCTGTGATACTTGAATGATGCAAGTGATGTGCAAACATCTCGACAGAACCCTTAATATGCCCTGTTGCAAAAATATCTTCACTATCGCCTGTGACAAACACCACATTTTTATTACCGACAAGCTTAATAGCATCGCTTGCAGATATTAAAATATCATCTGCTCCTGCGTGTAAAAATGTTGCAAAGAGCATGCCCGCTAGAGAAACTTTTATCCACCCCATAAAAACCCCTTTAATAGTATGAAACGATTTTACACATTTAGTATAAAATATTTTTATACTTTAGTAATTGACTTGATTTTAGTATCCATTTACTTAACACAATGTAAAATAGATAAAATATAATTTTATTGTTAGCTATTTATAACGCATGGAGGTGTCATGACTTACCAAGAAGCCATAGAAAAATTAACAGACAAAACAATACCTATCACTGAAGTACAACACATGTATGAGTACTTTAGAAACAATCATGAAATACAAAGTGCTATTGTCATGCACTTAGGAAAACGAGTATCGACAAATCTTAATAAACAAGGAGAAAATGTAACAATAGCTCAACTTCTTGAAGATTTAGCAGACTCAACAGAGATGAGTGTGCGTTGGGCTGTGGCAAAAAATCCACTTACGCCCACTTCAATACTTAAAAAACTCTCAACGGATCGTGTTAACTTAGTGAGAGCCCTCGTTGCAACCAATCCAAACACTCCAAAAGATATTTTACAAAAGCTCTTCAATGATGAAAAAATTGTCAGAGATGGACTCTCTGGTAACCCATCGACTCCCTTAAAGTATCTTGCAATTTTGGCTGATGACAGTGATAATATGGTACGATTACGCGTCGTAGAAAACCCTTCTACAACTGAAGTGATTTTACAAAAAATGTTTAATGACTCCGCATCCAATGTTCGCCAAGCGGTTCATAGTAAGCTTAAAAGGAGTGGTATATGAGTGTAGATAATACAATGCCTATTGAAAAACATCTTTTATCGCTGTCTACATGTGGATGCTATATCAATACTCAAGATATTGTCATGATAGGAGAAAAACTTGGTCTAGAATTGGCCTATAAAAAACGCTCAATGCTTTTACAAACACTTTTTTTACATGCTAAAAATGAGCAGCAGCATTGTGAATTAGTAACATTATTGTGTACACTTCTTGATGAAAAAGCGAATACTTTGTTAGAGATAAGCACACACTACCCTAAAATAAATTCATTGATGCAACATACTATGCTTAAAATCAATGCAACCAAACTTCTACTCCAACGAGAATTAGCCCTATATGTGAAGGAATCCAATGGAAACGATTAAGAAAAAAATCACCTATGGATCAACGCAAACTCCAAATAACAGAGCCTCTTACGCTCAAAAAGTTATTGCTATTAGTAGCGGAAAAGGTGGCGTTGGGAAAAGTACTGTTGCTGCAAATTTTGCTGTGGGTTTAGCGCAAAAAGGGTTACGTGTAGGGTTGCTTGATGCTGATATTTATGGTCCTAGCATCCCTAGGCTTTTTGGCGTGGAAAATGAGCGCCTAGCGTGGAATAATGACAATAAAATGATACCCAGTGAAAATTTTGGGGTCAAGCTTATGAGTGTAGGACTTACGACACCTCAAAATGATACACCTTTAGTATGGCGAAGTTCTGTTGCCGTAAGTGCACTGATTCAATTTTTAGAGGATGTTGCTTGGGGAGAGTTGGACTATATGATTATTGATATGCCTCCAGGCACAGGTGATGTCCAACTCACTATGGCACAAGAGATACCGCTATTTGGTGCTATCCTTGTTACAACACCTCAAATGCTAGCTACGGATGATGTAAGCCGTGCGATTATGATGTTTAAAGAGACACACGTTCCCATTCTTGGTCTTGTTGAAAATATGAGCTATTTTATTGCTCCAGATACTAATGCCCATTATGATATCTTTGGAAGTGGCGGAGCCAAACATTTATGCGAAAATTATGATGTACCATTACTCACCCAAATCCCCTTGACATGTAAGATGTGTGAAAACAGCGACGAAGGAAAAATGGCAATTATCTTTGGCGAAATTGAAATTCAAAAAAGTTATAAAGAGATGATTGAGAAGATTTTAAAGAAGTAGAGAGGTCTTAAGACCTCTCTAAAGAAGATAAAGATTAATATCTGTATCTGATTGAAGCACGAATATCTGAAGCAGATGTTACATAAGGCATTACACCCATCAAGCCTGATGGATTTCCTGTTTGTCCAAAGAACATATCGCTACCTGCATAGTCATAATCCATGTAGACATAACTAAGTTGTGCAGTTAAATTTTTGCCAACAAGAGGAAGCGTATAGTAGATTTCATATGCATCGCCACGAGTTGATAGTTTTGAACCTGCTAAAGTATCTTCACCATAGGTAAAGCTTCTCCAGTATTTACTACCATGGTTATACTCTAAGCCCACTCTATGACCTTGCATAAAACCTGGAACTTGAATACCAGTATAGATTGAAGAACCTGTTTCATCTTTAGTACTTCCAAGCATTCCTTCTCCGCCGAAGCCCATAGCTGATGCATCTTGCAAGCCATATCCAGTCATTGTAAGAGTATTTACGGTTTTATTGCTTGGATCTGTTTTATTCATGGCATAAGAGATAAAGAATACACTGTCATCTAAGAAATCATTGATGCCATCACCAATACCGTTCACTTGAAGTGATAATGAAGCTCCTGTCATATCGCCAACATCATGGAAACCATTGCCAGCCATTGTATAACTACCTGTTGTCATAGAAGTTGGATTCATCGTAATATCAAGACCGTATCCCATCATGTTCCAGCCTTTAAAGACATTTGCCATGAGTTTATATTGTCCATTATCGTATAATTGTACTAATAAACCTGCTAAGTCCATATTAGGATTGTTACCATCTTTGATATAACCTGGGTTGAAACTACCGTTCATAGCTTGAGAATATGCACCTGTTGTTTGTGAGAAACCTCTACCTAAACAAATTTTAAAGTACATTCCAGCAATACCAGTGATTTTTTCAACATCAAATTTAAAGCTTGCGCCATCAAATTCCATATTAATATTGTGACCTACTGGAGAAGCTGGAGATTCATTGTCAGCTCTTAAGTTTGTCATAAAACCATCAACAGATGGGCGTCTACCAAATGATGCGCTATAATGAACATCACCCATATCACCAAAGTACAAGAAATATGCTTCTCTTAATTTGATTGTAGCATCGCCTGGTTTTTGTGTACCATACCAGTCAAAATCTTGGAACATACTGGTTTGAGCCATATTATCTTGGCCATACGTTTTATAAACACCTAATGCACCTTTAAACACTAAATTGTCAGCTGGTTGTGCACCCATACCAAGAATTAATTTGTTAGTCCAAATACCATTTTTAACTTTTGATGAGCCAGTTGGTGCAAACATACCCATACCTGGAGCCATCATGTCATAAGAACCAGTAGCACCCATACCCGCACCAATTTTATAATCAAGTGCATCATATGCCGCTCTAAAATCTACATCCCACTTAATATTATCACCAGCATCATGTGCTTTAATTTCACCAATTTGTTTTTTAAGTGCTTCAATATTGATTGAAGATTGAGCTTTTTGAAGCTCAGCCATTTGCGCTTTAAGAGCCGCAACTTCTTTTGCTAAATCATCTGCTGCGAAGCCTGATGTTAACGCTGCTCCGACAAGCAACGGTGCGATTATTCTTTTCATATTTTACCTTTTTGTTTGGTGTAATTATCTATTGACTAGCAAGAAGGAACGTTACCGCTGTCACTTGCGTATTCAATACAAAAATCTTTAATATCAGCCATAAATTTTGCAAATTTATCACCTTTAAAGAAGCCTTCCAATGCTGGGAATTTTTTTGAATACTCTGCGATAAATTTCTCGCCTTTACCATCAAAAAGTGCTTTCCACTCTGCCTGAGTATGTTGGACTGCAAATTTAGCACCATTCATACCTGAATCATTTTTCATGTACTTAAGGTAGTACTTTTGACCTTTTGCAGCATCCGCCATTGCATTAGTGCTCATAAGCCCCAATACAACAAATGCTGTAACTAGTAAACCGATGACTTTTTTCATCAAATCTCCTTCTAAAATAAATATAGACGCATCATAACGAAAGTAAAATAAATTTTAATTTAAATATAAGGGTAAAAAGTAAAATAAGGAATAATTATGCAGAAAAATTTTAAATTTTTTTAACTTTATCTAGAAAAAGCTGAAAATAGGGAGTTTTTTTAGTAAAATTTATATTACTTTTAGAATCAAAAAAATAAAGATTTAGATAAGTTACTTCTTATCTAAATCTTTAAAAAATACTTAGCAAGAAGGAACGTTACCGCTGTCACTTGCGTATTCAATACAAAAATCTTTAATATCACTCATAAACTTTGCAAACTTCTCACCTTTAAAGAAGCCTTCCAATGCTGGGAATTTTTTTGAATACTCTGCGATAAATTTCTCGCCTTTACCATCAAAAAGTGCTTTCCACTCTGCTTGAGTATGTTGAGTAGCAAATTTAGCACCATTCATACCTGAATCATTTTTCATGTACTTAAGGTAGTACTTTTGACCTTTTGCAGCATCCGCCATTGCATTAGTGCTCATAAGGCCTAATACAACAAATGCTGTAACTAATAAACCGATGATTTTTTTCATCTTGAATCCTTTATATTAATTTTTGATATTACATATTAACAAAACTACTATAAAAGGGGCTTGAAAAAAATAAACTGTATTGAGAATATAAAGTAAAGATTAATATAAGAGATAATAATAAGATTGAAGTGCAAGTTAGAAGGAATCATTAAAAACAAGTAATTATCAATGATAGTTTAAAAAGGGAGGGGGATAAGAAAAGAATCACGGAACTGGCAGCGACCTACGTTTCCATCCCAGTAAGGGAAAGTATTATCGGCGATGAAGAGCTTAGCTTCCAGGTTCGAAATGGGA
>JAQUVE010000090.1 GCA_028693565.1 Sulfurospirillaceae bacterium
CTTCTTTAAAGTCATTAAGCGAAGGTTTGCCCAATGTTTCACTACTTTGAGTAATATCTAATACATCATCTATGATTTGAAAAGCAAGTCCAAGATTGCGACCGTATAAAGCATAGATTTCACTCTGTTTGCCTACTAACAATGCCGCACTCTTAGCACTAGCCTCGATAAGTGAAGCTGTTTTCTTATAAATCATGTCAAAATAAGTCTCAAGATTAGTATTGAAAGAAGAAGCTAGCTCAACATCCAATAACTCTCCCACAGAAAGTAAGGCGACAGCATTTGAAATGGTATAGGCCACATCATTTGGCAACGATGTTAGCTCACTAAAACCTTTTGAATAGAGAATATCACCTAACATAATGGCTGTTTTATCGCCATATTCTGCATTGACAGAGCGCTCTCCACGTCTTGTATTGGCTTCATCAATGACATCATCATGTAATAAACTTGCTGCATGAATGAGTTCTACAATAGCTGCTAACTTAAGCGCTTCTGGGCTATTTCCCGCAATTTTCAAAATAAGTTTTGCTCGAAGGCGCTTACCTTTAGGAACTTTTTTGAAAAGCTCAACACTTCTTGCATCTCCTAAAGATGCCACGATATTTGTCATTATCGTCTCAATTGTTTCTAACACATTTTCTTCCTGCTTATGGTTTATTGGGCTTATACTCAACTAATATTCTTTGGTTTGTATCTTCTATAAATATATCAAAAACAGCCTCTTTTTTGCTTTGATCAAAGTCATTAAATACCATTTTTAAGTACACATGGCTATTTAACCTATCTTCACTATCAGGTATTAAAGGGATAATGACACTTTCTAATGGGTATTTTTTCTGTAACGCATATTGCGTTGGATAACCTCTATAATTTGCCAACACAATCAACGTATTATTGGCATACAGTGTCCATCTAAAATGCAAAATATACTCATTTGTAGGATTATCATTTGTTGGCTTTTTAAGAACCTCTTTTCGATTAATGATAACCGTTCCAATTTCATCTTTTTTCAGTGAAAACTGATGTTGATATTCAAATGATTGTTTGGCTACAAGCACGGACAAGCTTAAACATAAACACCAAAAAACAACTAACCTCTTACTCATTTTGGGTTAAAATATCTCCAACATTACCAATAAAAAAATCCATCATACGTTCATGGATGGCATCTGCTTCTTCGTATAATGTGGTTTTAATCAGTGCATCAATCTCTGATTCATCTTTGTCAATCAAATATTTTTCAAGTAATAGCTCCATGGCACAATACCGCTCTGCAACTTTTAATAATTGATCCTTAACAATATCTCTATTGGCATTAAATACGATATCAAAAAATTTACTCTTAGGGCTTCCCATGAAAAAATCATCTTCATCTTCATATAACATGATAAAAATCTCCCATAATTAATAAAGTTTCAATTATAGCACATAAACACTTGCCTCTTCTGAAATCATTTGAGAAACTTTTTTGTGCCCATTATATTCTAAAAAGTTAATAACACTATGTTAGTAATGTAGTAAAAAATAGGTAAAAATACACTTCATAAACTCTCAACAATAAGATATTTATGTATAATAATACATAAAATAATCTTTATATTTTTTTGTGTTAGTTCCTTTTGCTTATATCTCTTAATTCGTATTATTTGAATTTTATTTATGCATTGCTTTGTTTATTTTTTATTTACAAAACCACCCTCTTCTCTTGCATATATGTATTAAAAATAATTAAACTAAAGTTTTTTAATCAAGTTACTTGACATTAATAAAAAATTAGTTTATACTTCGTTTATCAATTTACTAAGGATTAAAAATGAATCAAGAAACACTCGCTTTACACCACGGATATGATAAGCAAGCTTTTGGGACAATGTCAGTTCCTATCTATCAAACTACGGCTTATGATTTTGGCTCTGCTGAAACCGCGGCAAACCGTTTTGCCCTTCGTGAGCTTGGACCTATCTATACACGCCTTAACAATCCAACAACTGATGTGCTTGAATCTCGCATTGCTGCAGTTGAAAATGGTGAAGCTGCCATCGCTACTGCTAGTGGTCAAGCAGCCATCTTTTTTGCTATTGCAAACCTTGCTGAAGCGGGTGATAACATTGTCGTTGCTAAAAAAGTCTACGGTGGGTCAACAACACTTTTAACCCATACTCTCAAACGTTTTGGCATTCAAGCAAAAGTATTCAATAGCGATAGCGCTGATGAATTAGAATCGTTGATTGATGATAAAACTAAAGCAATTTTCTTTGAATCACTCTCAAATCCCCAAATTGCGATTCCCAATATAGAAAAAATTGTCGCAGTGGCTCAAAAATACAATATTATTTCCGTATGCGATAATACGGTTGCAACGCCTATTTTGTTTCAACCTTTTAGCCATGGTATTGATGTGAGTGTTCACAGCGCAAGCAAATACATCTCAGGTCAAGGCAGTGCCATTGGTGGTTTAGTCGTCGAATCCAAAGGGCTCAATGCAAAACTCATTGGCAATCCTCGTTATTCCCAATTTAATGAGCCCGATGAGAGCTACCATGGCCTTGTGTATGCGAACTTGCCATTTCCTATCTTTTCACTCAGGATTCGTCTTTCACTTATCCGTGATATTGGAGCCACCATTTCTCCTTACAATTCATGGTTATTGATTCAAGGGCTTGAGACACTCTCTCTTCGTGTTAAAGAGCATTCACGTAATGCCTATAAAGTGGCATCTTTTTTAAATTCACACCCAAAAGTAAAAAAAGTATCCTACCCTGGTCTTGAGAGCGACCCATTGCACGCAAGAGCCAAACAGTATTTTAAAGATGGATTAACCTCAGGGCTTTTAAGTTTTGAAGTGGAAGATTTTGAATTTGCAAAACACATCCTAAACTCTACCAAAATTTTTGCTGTCGTTGTAAATATTGGCGATTCAAAATCGCTGATTACCCATCCAGCCCGTACTACACATCAACCACTCTCCGTTGAAGAGCTTGAGCTTGCAGGTGTTAAAGCAGGACTTATTCGTCTTAGCATTGGACTTGAAAATGCCGATGATTTGATCGAAGATCTTAAAATCGCATTGGGATAAGGAGTATAAATGTCACTGATTTCCACCAAAGGGATGTATGGGCTAAGTGCTATGCATCAACTATTTTTATCCAAAACGGATAAGCCTATGCAAATTAAAGAGATTGCATCGAACGCCAATATCCCTCAAAACTATTTAGAGCAACTCTTAGTGTTGCTTCGTCAAGCGAGTCTTGTAAAGAGTGTTAGAGGAGCTCAAGGAGGCTATTTGTTGGCCAAAGATGCTCATGACATTTTGATTAAAGATATACTCATAGCACTTGAAGGAAGTCTTTCAATCACGGATGCCGTGATTGAAAACCCCGTTTTAAACATGTTCTATGAAGAAAATAATGCCAAATTATTGGAAATTTTCAATGTTCCTTTATCAGAACTTGATGTGTACGAACAACGTATCAACACACAACTATACTATAGCATCTAAAGGAGCTTATTATGTATGCACTTAACGTCACAGAACTTATCGGAAATACACCTCTTATCAAGTTGAATCAAGCATCGACACAATCTAATGCTACGGTTCTTGGTAAATGTGAATTTTTAAATCCTTCACATTCAGTCAAAGATAGAATTGGGTTTAATATGATTAAAACGGCACTTGAACAAGGCCTTATCAATGAAGAATCCGTCATTATTGAACCTACTAGTGGCAATACGGGTATTGGTCTTGCTACAGTATGTGCAAGTCTCGGGTATAAACTCATACTTACTATGCCAAGCTCTATGAGTGTTGAAAGACGCAAACTGTTAGCAGCTCTTGGTGCTGAACTTGTACTAACAGAGCCTACACTTGGCATGAAAGGCGCTGTTGATAAAGCCAATGAATTAGCCAGTACCATACCTAACTCTTTTGTGCCACAACAATTTGCCAATGTTTCAAATCCTGCCATCCACTACAAAACAACGGCTGAAGAGATTTGGAAAGATACTGATGGAAAAGTCGATATTTTTATTGCAGCGGTTGGAACGGGTGGCACTATTACAGGTGTCGGACGTAAACTTAAAGAGTACAATCCTAACATTCGTATCATTGCTGTTGAACCTAATCTTTCACCTGTATTATCAGGTGGCAAAGCAGGTCCACATAAAATTCAAGGTATCGGTGCAGGCTTTGTTCCTGCTGTATTAGATACACATATTTACGATGAAGTAATTCCCGTAAGTTATGAAGATGCTATTGAAACATCCAGAGGATTAGCCAAAAAAGAGGGTTTACTTGTGGGTATTTCAGCAGGTGCAAATGTATTTGCTGCATCCAAAGTGGCTAATCAGCCTGAAAACAGTGGCAAAACTATCGTGACTATTTTATGTGATACAGGTGAGCGATACCTAAGTTCTGGTTTATACGAATATAAAGAGTAAAGCTTATGTTACAAGTAAGGCTCTTTGGCCTTACTTGTAACTATCATTATCTATAAAGAGAAATTCCAATCGGTTTGTGCTTGGTAAGTCCCTAATAATTCAACAAAGCATTGCGCTACATCTTTCATACTCATATGATTATTCACTATATCATTTACCCAATATGCTTTACCTTCTGCATCGCTTTCTCTTCCGACAATAATAGGTTTATTTATCGCTAAAACGATTGTAGAACAGAAATTTTATGGACAAATCACTGCTTATAATAGTGAATTTGGTGCTGTCTTTGAGATAATTTTGCAATAAAAAGTATGAGTGATAAATACAGTGTACATCTGCAAAAAACATCACAGAAAAGCCATTACTATCATTTTTATGCACTATAGAAAATGCTATCTTAACCCTTCTTTTGAGTATAAATGGGTGCTATTGTGGTTCTTTATACTTATAAAATATTTTCACTCTCAAGATTGTTACTTTTTTAAATCCAAACGTGGTATCATTGTACATAAAAGTTCACTATGAAGATATAAAATGCAAAAAATAGCAAAGACCCTTTTAAAAAAGCCACTCTATCTAGGCATTGTAACATTTTTTGTTAGCTTATTTATGAGTATCACGCCGCTTGTATTAATGTATATTAATCATACGCATCCACCTCAAAGCATTACTGAACTTTCCCCTGAAATTCTCAACCAGTTTTTTTATGCCCATAACAATATTTTTATATATACCCTTGTTTATGCTTTTATTATTGCAACTATTGTTTCATTTGCGATAACGCTTTTGGCTTATTCATTAAGAAAATCTTACTTAGCCATTGAACAGCTCTCTCATCATGATGGACTAACTGGGCTTTATAATCGTCTTGTTTTTGTTACCCTATTTGAAAAAGAGATTGCAAAAATTCCACGTACCAATCATAAACTTTTTCTTATCATTCTAGATATTGATGACTTTAAACCTATTAATGATCATTATGGACATTTAGTAGGTGATGAAGCTATTAAATATACTGCTCACGCACTACGATCAATTTTACGTACTTCTGATACCATAGCACGCTTCGGTGGTGATGAATTTGTTATCTCTGTTGTGGATCAACAAGCAGATGCTGCCTCAGGTATCATCAATCGTATCTTGGAACAATTTAATACCGCTTCAATCACGCTATCAGCCGACCAAGAACTTCAAATTTACCTTAGTATTGGATACACGGCATATAAACCAGGAGACGATTTTAAAAGTATGCTTCAGCGTGCTGACCAAGCTTTATATATCTCCAAAGAGGCTGGTAAAAATACCGCTACGCTCCTCGCCTAAACTATCTTTTACCCCTATTTTTGTATAATCCCCTAAAAAATTAATAAGGCGTAGATACTCATGAGTGAAAAAAGCACCGTTTATACCCCAAAAGAGATAGAAGAACAGTACTATAAAATTTGGGAAGATAGAGGCTATTTTGAGATTGATGGCAATAAAGGTATTCAAGAAGAAGGTAAAAACTTCTGTATCATGATGCCACCTCCTAATGTCACAGGAAGTCTTCACATAGGTCATGCCCTTACCTTTACACTTCAAGATATCATCACCCGTTTTAAGCGTATGGATGGTTTTAAAACGCTTTGGCAACCGGGGATGGATCATGCGGGCATTGCGACTCAGAATGTGGTTGAAAAACAACTTTTAGCACAGGGAATCAAAAAAGAAGAATTGGGTCGTGAAAAATTTTTAGAGAAAGTTTGGGAATGGAAAGCCTACAGTGGTGGACAAATCTTTAACCAAATGCGCAAACTTGGAACTTCTCCTGCATGGAGCAGAGAACGCTTTACCATGGATGATGGACTTAAAAACTCGGTTAAAAAAGCGTTTGTAAAATATTACAATGAAGGTCTCATCGTTCGCGGTAACTATATGGTCAATTGGTGTACGCATGATGGTGCGCTCAGTGACATCGAAGTTGAATTTGAAACCAATAAAGGCAAATTATACCATCTCAAATACTTTTTAAAAGATTCAAATGACTATCTTGTTGTCGCAACGACACGTCCTGAAACCTATTTTGGTGATACTGCTGTTATGGTACATCCTGAAGATGAACGCTACAAGCATCTTGTAGGCAAAAAAGTCATTTTACCACTCATTGGTCGTGAGATTGAAATTATTGCGGATGAACATGTCGATATGAGTTTTGGAACAGGCTGTGTTAAAGTCACCCCTGCTCATGACATTAACGATTATGAGGTGGGTAAACGCCATAATTTGGAATTTATTACCATTTTTGATGAAAGTGGTATTCTCAATGATTATTGTGGTGAATTTAAAGGAATGGAACGTTTAGAATCACGCAATGCTATCGTAGCAAAACTGGAAGCAGAAGGTTTTGTTGATAAAATTGAAGATTATGAAAATCAAGTGGGTCATTGCTATCGTTGTAAAAATGTCGTAGAACCTTACATTTCTAAGCAATGGTTTGTTAAAAAAGAGATTGCACAGGGTGCTATCGCTAAGGTTAATGCCCATCTCGCTGAGTTTTACCCAAGTCATTGGCTGAACTCTTATAATGCATGGATGAAAGAACTTCGTGATTGGTGTATTTCCCGTCAACTTTGGTGGGGTCATCAAATCCCTGTATTTTATTGTGACGATTGCGGTCATGAGTGGGCTAGTGAAAAAGAGTGTGAGCATCAATGCCCTGCATGCCAAAGCAAAAACATTCACCAAGACCCCGATGTCCTCGATACTTGGTTTAGCTCAGGGCTTTGGCCGTTTTCAACATTAGGTTGGGGGAATGATGATGTTTTTAAAGGTGAAAAATGGAATGAAAATGACCTAAAAGATTTTTATCCCAACACCTTGCTCATTACAGGATTTGACATTCTTTTCTTCTGGGTTGCACGCATGATGTTTTCTGGTGAGCATACCCTTGGTGAGCTCCCCTTTAAGGATATTTACCTCCATGCGCTGGTTAAAGATGAACACGGTCAAAAGATGAGTAAAAGTAAAGGCAACGTTATAGACCCTCTCGTAACGATTGACGAATACAGTGCCGACACTCTACGTTTTACTTTAGCTATTTTAGCGGTTCAAGGTCGTGATATTAAACTTAGTGGTGAAAAACTGGAGCAAATTAGAAACTTTACCAATAAACTCTATAATGCTTCACGGTTTTTACTCATGAACGCGAACTCTTTTGAGGATTTAGATGCAATTGAGATCAAAACACCTCTGGGTCTTTATATGCAGAGTCGTTTGGCAGTCGCCATGGAAGAGGTACGTGCACACTTTGGTGATTACCGCTTTAACGATGCGGCTACCACATTGTATCGCTTTCTATGGGGTGAATTTTGTGACTGGGGAATTGAGCTTAGTAAAGCTGATAAAAGCAGTATTGCAGAACTTGGTGCTATCTTTAAAGAGGCTATGAAGCTCTTACATCCATTTATGCCTTTTATCTCAGAATTTTTGTACCAAGAACTCTCCGATCAAACGCTTGAAGAGAGCGAATCAATCATGATTAAACGCTACCCTCATGCACTCAAACAAGATAAAACAATCGAAAAGACTTTTGAATTAGTCATTGAAGCTATCGTAGGTATTCGCCGTGCTAAAGCCAATATAGAACTGGGTAATAAAAAAATTGAACACGCATATATTAAAGTATCCAATGCTAATAGTCTTAAAGATGCGATTAAATACATTAGTTTATTAGGAAAAGTTGAAAATATCGACTTTACTGAGATAAAAATTCCTAACGCTGCAACCGATGTAGGTGACAATATTGAAGTTTTTATCCCACTCGAAGGCGTTGATCTTAGCCCTATTATTGAGCGTTTAAATAACCAAAAGATTAAACTTGAAAAAGAGATTGCGAAACTTTCAGGAATGCTTTCCAATGAGCGTTTTGTAGCCAATGCACCCAAAGAAGTTATTGCTGAAAATCAAAAAGGGCTTGATGATGCTCAAACAAAAATGTTAAAAATTGAATCAGAACTTCAATCATTAGCATTTTAATTGTATATTTGTGATTGTTTATTGTCTTTATAGATACATTTAACTATAATTATCCAAATTTTAAAGGAGAGAGTTATGCGTTTATTTTCCACTGTTTTTGCTTTTCTTTTGGGCTTTGCGACCCTTGCACAAGCTGCAGATGCAAAAGTTTATCATCTGACACTTGCAACCACTTGGGGTGAACAAGTTCCATTTTTAGGTACAGCACCTGCTGACCTTGCTAAGCTAGTTGATACTATGTCAAATGGCCGCCTTAAAATTAGGGTTGATTCACCCAATAAACATAAAGCGCCTTTTGGTGTTATGGATATGGTTAAAGCAGGCCAATATGACCTAGCATATACGGCATCTTATTATTACAAAGGTAAAGACTATAAACTTGTTTTCTTTACAACGGTACCATTTGGTATGCTTATTTCTGAGCAATATGCATGGTATAACTATGGTGGTGGTAAAGAATTGGCAGCAAAAGTTTACGGTGAACATGGTCTTATCTCTTATCCTATGGGAACAACAGGAATGCAAATGGGTGGCTGGTTTAAAAAAGAGATTAAATCCTTAGCAGACCTTCAAGGCTTAAAATTTCGTATCCCAGGACAAGGTGGTGAAGTTATGGCAAAAATTGGTGTAACAGCGATGAGTACACCTCCTGGTGAGCTTTACACTGCCCTTGAGCGTAATACTATTGATGCTGTTGAGTGGATTAGCCCTGTATTTGACTTAGCAATGGGTTTCCCAAAATTGGCTAATTACTATTATACAGGATGGCAAGAGCCTGCAAGTGAAATTCAACTTCTTGCAAATAAAAAGAAAATGGATACTTTACCTGCTGATTTAAGAGCCATTTTGGAAACTGCTGTGGCAACAGTTGGTTCCCAATTAATGAATCAAGCGACCAATGCTAATGCTAATGCATGGGCAAATATTTCAAAAGATTATCCAAATGTAAAAGTGCAGCAATTTCCAGCTGATGTTATGGCAGCTTTGAAAAAAGCAGCTAAAGAAATTGAAGAAGAACAAGCAGCAAAAGATCCTGTATTTAAAGAGATTTTAGAATCACAACGTGCTTATATTGCGAAAGTTCGCCCTTGGACACTTATGGGTGAATACGGTTACCTCAAACAACTCGAAAAATAAGAATCTATGAGGCCTTATACCTATAAGGCCTCTATCTTACTGTATTATGCCTTTGGTCTAAAAGGCTTTATAACCTCTTCATTACATTCAATAAAAGGTCCTTCCAGTAAATCTATACAATAAGGAATTGCTGGAAATACTGCATCCAAACACTCTTTGATAGACTTTGGCTTACCCGGTAAATTAACAATCAATGTTTTACCTCGAATACCCGCTGTTTGTCTTGAAAGAATTGCGGTTGGTACATATTGAAGGCTCACTTGACGCATCAACTCCCCAAATCCTGGCATCATTTTTTCACATACTGCTTCTGTAGCTTCGGGTGTCACATCTCTGAGTGCTGGTCCTGTTCCACCTGTTGTCACGATCAAAGAACATCCTTGTGTATCGGCCATATCCATCAAAGCAGCTTCAATTAACGCCTGTTCATCAGGAATAATCTCATAGACACTTTCCCACTCACTTTTGATATACTCGCCCAAAGTTTGAAGAATAGCTTTCCCTGATAAATCTTCATAAACACCTGCACTTGCACGATCTGAAACCGTTAAAATACCTATTTTTGCCTTCATCGTAAATTCTCCATTTTATAATTTAATAATGCATAAATTGTTTGTGTAAAAGGTGCCTCAATCCCTAACTGCTTACAATAACGTATAACAACGCCACAAATTTCTTCAATCTCAAGGGCGCGTCCATGTTCAACATCAACCAACATGGATGGCTTAATCGAATCAAATCCTAAAATTAAATCGAACATAGCTTGAATTTCTTCATCACTAATCTTTACATGCAAAGCTTGCGCAGCCATAGCTGTCTCTCGCATCAAACCTAAAACAATACTAGCAAGATGTGAATGATGCATCAAAATGCCCGTTTTCACCTCTAATAATGCACATAAAGCATTGACACCATTGTTAATAATAAGTTTTTTCCATAACTCTTTGCGAATATCTAAAACTATTTCAGTAGGAATTGAAGCTTCTTTTAAAATAAGTGCACATTTTTCTAAAAAATGTTTTGCCTTTTCATCTGATTCCATGAGCCCTAAAATAGTCTCCGCATCACCAACAGCTTGAATAACGCCAGCACGAATAATATGTGCTCCAATTTTACGGGTCAGTCCACCAATAATATAACATGGCTTAATATAGTGAGATAAAATATCCTCATTTTCAACACCATTTTGCAATGAAATGCAATAAGGAATTGAGGTTAAACTTTCAAAACATGACTTAAGTACTTCAGCAATTTCACGTGTTGCTGTCGATTTGATTGTCAATAAAATTGCGTCAAAACTCGATAAATCAAGAACTCTCATCTCTTCAATTGAGATAGCTGTAACAGCTTCATTAAAATCTATTTTAGGATGATTAAGCGTTAATCCTTCCTTTCGTAGCTGTGCTAAATGCTCACCTCTGGCGACAAAAACCACTTCGTGCCCAGCACGCAAGAGTCTAGCACCATAATAGCACCCTACTCCACCAGCACCTAATACAATAAACTTCATCTTACTTTTTCAAACGGACTCGAACACTGGCTTCATGCGCCCCAAGTCCTTCTTTATGCGCCAATAACGCACATGCTTCACCAATCTCATCTATGCCTTGGCGACTCATGGAGATAATTGAAGAGCGTTTTAAAAAGTTTTCCACACCTAAAGGTGAATAAAACTTGGCCGTTCCACCTGTTGGAAGTGTGTGATTAGGGCCTGCGATATAGT
>JAQUVE010000091.1 GCA_028693565.1 Sulfurospirillaceae bacterium
CTGCATAGGTTTTAAAAACACCTAGTTTATAGAGTTTACGAGAGAGCTCTTGAAGATATTTTGCGCTTTTTGAGTCAATGCGATACGAGAGAACCGTACTACCGATATTTGAACGCAATGTTGCTTCTATGGTTTTTGGGTCATCGCCACTGTAGAGCGTGTAAAGATTGATAAAAAGCTGAAGCTTTTGAGGGTCAATATTGCGTGTGTCTACAATCGCTTTATACAGTTTTTGGCTACTTGCAATTTTAAAACCATCTGCACTGATAATATTCCCACGAATAGCATGATTGACTTCACGATGTTCTAATCGAGGTAATCGTCTATCGATTGTCGCCCAATAAAAGAGGGTTCCCAAAAAGATAATAAAACCAAGGAGAACCACAACAAATAAGAAGAGGATTTTAATTTTTTTGGTATCAGAATGTTCCATGTAGGCAAAAGATTAAATCTGTGTCCTAGCAATCTCTTTATATGCACTCAATGCTTTATTGCGAACTTCTAACATCATTTTCATACTAATTTCAGCTTTATTAATAGCAATCGCTGCTTGATGCAAATCTTTGACTTCTCCTGTCGCTATATCAGCCATTGCACGATCACCTTTAACTTGCGTATCATTTACTTCTTCTAAGGACTCTTTCAAAATTTTTGAAAAATCGGTACTGCTAGATTCTACTTTTTCAGTATTGCTTGCATTTAAAACATTATTAAGTGATGAAATTTTATCAATGCTGCTAGGCATCTATTATCCTTTTAAAATATCAATAGCACTTTGTGCAATTGATTTTGCGCTTTGAAATGCTGCCACGTTGGCTTGATAGGCTCGAGTTGCTTCCACAAGATTAGACATCTCAATGACAGGATTGATATTGGGGTAAGCAACATATCCTTCTGCATTTGCATCTGGGTGACTAGGGTCAAACTTATATTTAAATTCACTTTCATCGCGAACAACTTTATCCACAGCTACACTCATTATAGCAGGATTGGCATTTTCTTGCAAGAATTTATCATCCAATGGATTTTCGTATGCAAGCATATTGTTTTGCCCTGAAATTGTATCATTTAATGTTTTATTAAAATCAATAGCTTTAAATACGACATCTTTACGCTGATATGGGCCACCTTCACTGGTACGCGTTGTATTAGCATTCGCAATATTAGAACTGATAATATCCATACGAAAACGTTGTGCAGATAATCCATACCCGCTGATATCAAAACTACTTAAATAGGCCATTTAGTTTCCTTATACTTTTGCCGATGAATCAAGCACACTCTTAAAAAGTAAACTATCTTTTTGTAAAGCAGAAGAGAGTGCATTGAACATAACTGAGTTTTTACTCAATTCTGAAGTCTCAACATCTAAATCGACCGTATTAGCATCATTTCGAGCCATTTGTCCATCTCTTAAATAAATAGTCGCTTTTGAGGTATCAAAATCTGTAACACCACTCAAATGTGCACCATCTGTCTGAGCCATCTGAAGTTTGGTACTACTACTTCCTTCCCCATAAATCTCTTTTGTTTTTGCAATCAAAGCTGTCTCAAAATCAATATCACGAGATTTATAAAAAGGGGTGTCAATATTGGCAATATTACCAGAAATCAAGTCTTGTCGAATGGCTCTTGCATTTAAGCCTTGCTCCATGAGTTGATATGATTTGCTTATTTCAAAACCCATAACGCCCTCTTTTTAAATATGTTACTTCTATAAAGCAAATTTCATTCCAAAATTTACGACAAAAGGAAACTTTTTTTTAATCTATTTTTATGTAAAATCACAAAAATTATACCCTTGATTTTTATAAAATTAACTAAAAAATGAGACCATGCAAACAGATAAAATTCTCTTTTCACTTTGTGCCTTAGTTATCTTTATTGGCATCATTTTTTCATTATCATTGCCTGTATTTACAACACTCTTTTTTGACTATCCTGAGTACCATTTTTTTATTCGCCAATTTGCTGTTGGTATGTTATGTATTTCCATTATGTGGCTTCTATCACAAATCGACCCAGATAAATTTTTAATCTACATTGGTTTTACCATTTTTTTAAGTTGCCTTTTATTGATGGGGGTAATGCATTATCTTCCATCCTCTCTTGTCACCTCAGCAGGTGGTGCAAAACGTTGGATAAGACTCCCAGGATTTTCTTTTGCACCCGTAGAGTTTTTTAAAATCGGATTTGTTTATTTTTTGGCATGGAGTTTTGCGCGAAAACTGAATGATAAGAAAAAGAGTCTTAAAGAAGAATTGTTACTCATTCTCCCTTATATTGCTGTTTTTATGTTAGTCATTTATTTAATTGCTGTGATGCAAAATGACCTTGGACAAGTCGTTGTTTTAGCCTTAACACTAGCTGTTATGGCCTTTTTTGCAGGAACAAGTTTACAACTTTTTATGCTTTCTATTTTAGGCTCAATTTTTGTCTTTTTGATCGCTATCTTTACTTCATCCCACCGAATATTACGTATAAAGACATGGTGGGCAACCATACAAAACATGGTTCTTTCACTCTTCCCTGAAAGAATTGCTTCTGTTTTACGCGTTGAAGATGCACCTGAACCCTATCAAATTTCACACTCCTTAAACGCTATTAAACATGGTGGCCTTTTTGGTGAAGGCATAGGCAATGGTCTTTTTAAGCTAGGTTATCTTAGTGAAGTCCATACCGATTTTGCTCTAGCAGGGATTGCTGAAGAGATAGGTGCTATTGGGGTTACTATGTTAACCTTAATTATGATGGGAATTGTCTATCGTATTTTTAAAATTGCCAGTCGTAGTCACAATAAAGTCTATTATCTTTTTTCTTTAGGTATTGGTCTTTTACTTGTTTTTTCATTTTTAATGAACGCCTATGGAATCACATCAATCACTCCTATAAAAGGTATCTCCGTACCTTTTATAAGTTATGGAGGTAGTTCCATCTTGGCCTTATCAATAGGCATTGGCATGGTTTTAATGATTAGTAAAAAGGTGAAATTATGATTGCTATTACAGGAGGAGGAACGGGTGGCCACCTCGTTATTGCAAAAGCTATTAAAGAGGAGTTAAACAAACGTGGTATTGAGCCTATTTATATTGGCTCTACTTCGGGCCAAGATAAAGTGTGGTTTGAGAACGACCATGGCTTCAAACAAACCTATTTTTTATCGAGCCAAGGTGTCGTCAATAAAAAAGGGCTATACAAAATCAAAGCATTGTGGGCTATTCTCTCTTCAGCTTTTACATGCAAAGCCATTTTTAAACAACATCAAATACGCTATGTCTTCTCAGTAGGCGGTTATTCTGCGGCTCCTGCATCTATTGGAGCACTTTTATTTCGTATTCCTCTATTTATTCATGAGCAAAATGCGGTAATGGGTAAACTCAATGCGCTCTTAAAACCCTTTACTAAGTCTTTTTTTAGCTCATATCACCAGAATGCAACCTATACCAACTATCCAATTCAAGATGCTTTTTTTACCACGAGCCGTATCCGCAATGAACTTAAAACGATTATTTTTTTAGGTGGAAGCCAAGGAGCAACGTTTATTAATAAACTAGCGATGGATATGGCGCCCCAACTAAGCCAAAGAGGCATTTCAATCATACATCAAACAGGGACTAAAGAGTTCGAAGCTATTCAAACTTTTTACCGAGAGCACCAAATTCATGCAGATGTTTTTGCTTTTTCAAAAGAGATGCCAGAGAAACTTATTCGCGCTGATTTTGCTATTTGTCGTTCTGGTGCAAGCACCTTGTGGGAGCTTTGCGCAGCTCGGCTACCGGCATTTTTTATTCCTTTTCCCTATGCCGCTGGTAATCATCAATTCTTTAATGCACAAGCACTTGTCGACAAAGGGCTAGGACTTCTGGGAGAACAATCCTCAATCAATGCTACCCATGTTTTAGAGGCAATTGATGCTGCGAATATAACACTAATTTCAACACAGCTTGCACAGAGTATTCATTCGGGTGGTGCTAAAGAAATTGTTGATACAATACTCAAAAATAATTAAAAGGAAAAGCCATGGTACCTACATTAACTGTATGCATTGCCACAAGAGATGATGCTAAGGAAATCGCAAAGTTCAATGTGATTTTTGCTAAAGAAACTGTTGATAAAAACATTTCACTCGCTTTGACAACAGAGGGTGTGCACCAAGTATTTGCCAAATTTAATAATGGCTTTTATCTTATTGCCAAAATCGAGAATGAAGTCGTTGGTGTCGCCATGATTACACGAGAGTGGAGTGATTGGTCAAATGGTGCGTTTTACAATATACAAAGTATTTTTGTCATTCATAATGACCATGAACAAGCCATTCATGATGCATTATTTGAAAAAGCAAAAAGTCTAGCCAAAGAGCACTATGATGTTTGTGGTATTCGACTTTTTGTCCATAAAGATGATAAAGAAACCCAAAAAGCCTATGAAAAGTTAGGATTATCCAAAACAAAATACAGACTTTTTGAAGAAACTTTCTAGCAAACAATAGACATAAGATTTGAATCTCTAAAAAAGTTCAAATCTTATAGTATCATCCACCGATAACCGCATCAATACCATAACTATTAAAAAGCTCAATGATCTTTTTTTGCCGCATTTTATCTGGCTCTTCCATCTTAATAAAATGACTTATTTTCCCTAATTTCTCATATTTCTTTTGTGCAATATTGTGATACGGAAGTATGTTAACCATAACAAGAGCTTTTTTTAAAGACTTGATAAATTGAGCTGTTTGATGTATATTTTCATCATCATCATTAACACCACTAATCAATGGGATTCTAATGTTAATGTTAACATTCGTAGTTGCTAGAAGTTGTAGATTACTGAGGATTTGAGCGTTACTCACACCTGTATATTGTTTATGTTTTGCATCATCCATCACTTTTAAATCATACAAAAAATGTTCACACAAAGAAGCCACTTCTAAAAGTTTTTGTGGCGTTGTAAAACCTGTCGTATCGATGCATCTGTGTATCTCTTCTTTACCACACGCATCTAATAATTGTATCAATAGTTCATGGTGAAAAAGTGGCTCTCCTCCTGAAAAAGTGACACCGCCTTCTGATTGGTCCATCACCGTTATCTCTTTTTTGATAATGTCCATTATTTCATCAACTTGGTATTGTGTACCTGACATCTGCGTTGCGCCTGTTGGACAAACCTCAGCACATTTTTCGCATAACAAACACACATTTGTATCGGTGAGTATACCTTGGTCTGTAAGGGTACAAGCGTGATTTTCACAACTTTCCACACATGCATTACACCCAATGCATTTAGAGCTGGTAAAAAGTTTTTCGACCGTTTTTTCAATACTTTCAGGGTTATGGCACCAGACACACGACAAAGGGCATCCTTTTAAAAATATCGTGACTCTGATGCCTGGTCCATCATTGATAGCATAGCGTTTAACGTCAAAAATGAGGCTCATTAAAAACTTTCATTTTCGGTTCTATCGATGACTTCTTGTTGCAAATCATCATTCATATCGTTAAAATAGTCACTATACCCAGCCATACGAACAAGTAAATCTTTGTACTCCTCAGGTGCTTTTTGCGCCGCTTTTAGCGTAGCGGTATCGACGATATTAAACTGAATATGATGGCCGCCTAGCGTAAAATAACTTCTGATGAGTTGGCCTAATTTTTTGATGTCCTCATCACGTTTTAACAAGCTCGGTAAAAATCTTTGATTGAGTAACGTTCCCCCACTTCTTGTATGATCAAGCTTTGTTAGTGAGCGAATCACAGCACTTGGCCCTTTAATATCGCATCCATGAGAGGGCGATGTACCATCCGAGATAGATTTATGTGCCAATCTTCCATTGGGTGTTGCACCCATAACTTTTCCAAAATAGATATGGCAGGTTGTTGAGAGCATATTGAGGTGAAAACATTCGCCTTTGATATTGGGTTTGCCATCAATGGCTTTCACCAAATCATCATACACTCTACAAGCAATGTCATCAGCATAGTTGTCATCATTACCAAAAAATGGTGTTTTATTGATAATCGTTTGGCGAAGTTTTTCATCTCCTTCAAAGTTATTAGCAACCGCGTTTAAGAGCTTATCCATGCTGATTGTTTTGTCCTCAAATACATGTTTTTTAAGCGTCGAAAGACTATCGGTAACGGTTCCAAGTCCTGTGCATTGAATATAGTTAGTATTGTACCGTGGCCCACCATCGTAATAATCTTTCCCATTTTTGATACAATCATCAATCACCACAGACAAAAAAGGCGCAGGGGCATATTTGGCAAACATTCTATCAATATAATTGCTTACTTTGACTTTTTGGTCTACCACAAAATGTAACTGCTTTAAAAATGCGTCATACAGTTCTTCATAACTTTTAAACGCTCTAGGATCTCCTGTTTGGATACCAGCAACTTTACCGCTAAGTGGATCTATACCATTGTTAAGTGTTATCTCTATGATTTTAGGCACATTCAAATACCCTGTCAATAAAAAAGCTTCTTTGCCGAAAGCACCTACTTCGATACAGCCACTGCATCCGCCTTCTCTAGCATCGGTGATGGATTTTCCCATACCGACCATCTCCATGATGTACGTATCGGGATTGAAAACAGAAGGATACCCATGCCCTTGACGAATCACTTTACACGCGGCACTTAAAAACTTATTGGGCGTTTTAGGTGCGATATGCACTGAGGTTCCAGGCTGAAGTAAATGCAGCTCTTCAGTGACATTGAGCATCAGATAGGAAACCTCACTCACGCCATCACTACCATCACTTTTGAGCCCGCCTATATTAATATTCGTAAAGTCATTATAGGTGCCGCTTTCTTTAGCTGTGATTCCCACTTTTGGAGGTGCCGTATGATTGTTAAATTTTATCCAAACACAAGAGAGCAACTCTTTGGCTTCTTCACGGCTCAAAGTCCCCTCCATAATCTCTTTTTCGTAAAATGGCGTTAGGTGTTGGTCAAAATGCCCTGGATTCATAGAATCCCAACCATTAAGTTCTGTAACCGTCCCTAAATGTACAAACCAATACATTTGGATTGCTTCATGAAAGGTGCGAGGAGCGTAAGCGGGAACTCTTCGACACACTTCTGCGATTTTAAGTAACTCTTTTTTTCGTTGAGGATTTTTTTCATTTTCTGCTTTTTCTTCCGCTAAATCAGCATGACGATTTGCAAAAACTATCACCGCATCACATGAGATACTCATCGCCTTTAATTGCTCTGCTTTATCAGTCGCTTCTGGATCGTTCATAAAATCCAGTGAATCTAAGTGTGCTTGGATATCTGCTTTAAAATCCAACATACCCTTTTTATAAATTTTACCATCTAAAACGGTATGCCCAGGAGCTCGTTGTTCCATAAACTCTGTAAAAACCCCTGCTTCATACGCCCTTTTCCATTCCTGTGGCACGTGTGAAAATATTCTCTCCCTTTGTGTTCTGCCCCTCCAATAGGGAATGACTTCTTTGGCGTAAATATCGATATCTTCTTGGCTTATGGTATAGGGCTGTTGCTCACGAGAATTAAGTATCTCCAAATCTTCTACGCTATGACATGTCAGCTCAGGAAACGTAGGAATCGCTTTTGGTTTTGGCCCACGTTCCCCCACGATGAGTTCATCATCCCCCATATAAAGCGTCTTTTTTTCACAATGGTCTAAAAATGTTAAGGCGCGCAAAACAGGGGTAGAGTGTTTACCAAGATTTTCCTTATAAAAAGCAGTCTGATGTAATGCTCTTTCAATAGCAATACTAGGAATAGCTTCGAAGCTAAGTTTTCGAAGTCTTTGAACGCGTTCATTCATGCCAGGTCCTATTGCATTATTGTTAATAGGTTCGTAAAAATTCCCCTGCATACAAGCGGCTCTTTCCGCAATTGTGTTAGTTTCTACCTTGCCAATAATTTCTTTAATGCTTTGCATAGATAATCCTTGTTTTAGCCGCAGATTTCTGATATACTGTTGATATATCAGAAGCATATCAGAAAAAAAGGTACAATGTCAAGAGTTTTTTTCTGCTACCTAATATATAGATTTACACTAAGGCAAAACATGTCAGAAAGCAATTTATCAACCAAAGCCTACTATATTCTCGAAGAATTACTCGTCACACTTAAGTTAGAACCCGCCAAGATTTACTCTGAAAAAGAGCTCATGGAACTCTCAGGCATTAGTAGAACACCCTTGCGAGAAGCTCTTTTACGATTATCCAATGAATCAATGATACGCATCATCCCAAGGCGAGGTATTGAGATTACGGATATTAATATGGTAGACCAACTTGCCATGCTTGAGACACGAAGAGTTCTTGATACTTTGCTCATTCAAAGAGCAACGAAATACGCAACACCTTTTGAAAAAGAGAAGATTCTCTCTTTGAAAAAGCAGATGCAAGATGCCGTTGGCAATGATGAAGTCGATGGTTATCTAAGAGCCGATGAAGAGTTAGATCATTTTATTTTTAAAATCGCTAGAAATGAATTTGCTGCACAAGCAGCTATACCTTTACATGTAAAAAGTAGACGCTTTTGGTATTACTTTAAAGGAAGTGAGGATATGTATTCGTGTTCTATCTTACACACAAAGATGATTGATGCCATTGTCGCTAATGAAGAGGCAGAGGCTGTGCGCTATTCTGATGAAATTATTGATAATTTAGTTATTGTCGTTAAAGATTATCTGCATAGCTTATAAATACATCTTAATCTCTAGGGGAATTTAAAAAGAAGTGGTGCGCCCGACAGGATTCGAACCTGTGACCTCCGGTACCGCAAACCGATGCTCTATCCAGCTGAGCCACGGGCGCACATTTTATCTTTTGAGGTCGGTATTATAGCTTAGTAATTATAAATAAAGTATTAAAAGGAATGCTATGTCATTTAAAATTGAAAAATCTTTCAAAACAGCACTAAGGAGTTCTTGGATTATCTTAAAACTCATTGTTCCAATTTACATTATAGCGGATCTTCTTTTTTACTATGATGTACTTAAACATATCACTTTTATTTTTAAACCTTTAGTCACCATACTTGGATTACCACAAGAAGCTGCCTTATCAATTGTTAGTGGACTTTTTCTTAATTTATATGCTGCTATTGCTTTTGCGGCTCCACTTGGATTAAGCGCAAAAGAGTGGACAATTTTAGCGCTATTTTTAGGTATAGCACACGCACTACTTGTTGAAACGGAGATTATGAAAAAATTAGGTATTAAACGAAGCTATTCAATTGCTTTGCGACTTCTAACAGGCTTTATTGTGGCTTATATAGTTTCTTATTTCCCAGAGAGCTGGTTTCACAGCTTATCTCAAGATAGTTCAATGCTCTCCCAACCAATACATTATGAAACGATTACAGCACTTTTAAAAAATTCTCTTTACGAAGCTTTTTCGCTAAGCATCAAAGTAATCGCACTGGTCACTTTATTAATCTTCTTTTTGGATTTCATAAAATCCCTCTCCTTTATAGAACACTACTCTCAAAAGGTAAACAGTGGGTTTTCAATAACCGTAGGAGTAATTTTAGGCATTACTTATGGGGCAGGTATCTTGATTTCTGAATATGAAAAGGGCTCTTTGCAGCACAAAGAAATACTCTTTATTGGAACCTATCTGATGATTTGCCATGCCATTATCGAAGATACCTTGCTATTTGTTATCTTTGGTGCAAACCCTTGGATTATTGTAAGCTTAAGATTTCTCTTTGCAACGCTAGTCTCTTATTTAGTGATTAAGTTTTTGAAACCAAAAACTACTTGATCTCTTGCCGATAAACTTCATCTAATAATTCCATAAAATGTTCAGGCTCCATATACCCGGGGAATTCATCAATAATACGAAGTTTTAGAGGAGATAAAATATAATTTGTTGGCAAATATTTTGTATGTAAAAACTCTGGCAATATTTCATCTCGCGCATTCACGATAACATGTATATAGTGTTTATCAATTTTTTGACTATATTTTTTAACATTAAAAATATTTTTTCGCATTTTCAAACAGTAAGGACATGTATCACTTTCAACTGTGAGTAAGATTAATTTTTTCTCTTTCTTAGCTTGATTCATCTCTTTTACTAAAAAATTTGCTTGCAATGCGACACTACAAAGGATAATGATGCCAACAGAAATCATAAATTTACGCATTAATTTTCCATTTTTTTAAATAGTAAAAGATCAAAGTTTGTATACTTACTCACTTTTTTGTTTACCTTTTTGTTGCAATAATAACCCAATAACAATAAACAGTAAGCCAACAAATGTTGACACAAGTATTTTTTCACCCAGAATTAAGGAGATAAACCAAAGCGATAAAAATGGTGAAATAAAAATTAAATTTGCAATATTAGAGGTTTTTACACTTAATTTCATAGCCGATAACCAAAAAAGAAACGTTAAACCCATTTCAAAGATACCAACATACATTGAGCCTAATATCCCAAAAAAATTTATATTAAATGGCTTAGTAAAAAAGAGTGCCCATATAAATATTAACGGTACCCCGACCGCAAAATTAATAAATAATCCAATCACTGGGTCAACCTTATTTTTCGTATTATAAATCCAATATACTGCCCATAGGAGAGTTGAAAAAAGTGCTAAAAAAACACCCAATGAATTTGAAAAAGTACTTGAAAAAAGATCACCATGCGTAGAAATAATAAACACTCCAAAGTAGCAAATAATGCCTGCAAAAAAATCATAGATATTTAATCGATATTTTAAAATATAAACAGACAAATAAGTCAAAGTTAAAGCCCACGTGTAATTAAGCGGCTGAGCTTCTTGAGCAGGTAAAAGTTCATATGCACGAAATATAACCAAATAATAAGCAAAAGGGTTAATTATCCCTAATAATGCCAGCACATAATAGCTTTTTTTATCATAAGAAAAAAGAAGGCGAAATTTACCCTGATATAAAATAACCAATGCTAAAAAAATGAGCGAAAATAAAGAAGAATAGAGTAAAAGTTGTACAGAGTCAAAATAACGCAATGTTAACTTAAAGGCACTAGCAACTGTTGACCAAAAAAACACAGCAACAAAGGCATAAAAATAAGCTTTTTTTTGATTTTTTTCCAAAGAAGAACCACCTGCATTTAAAAAGGGAGGGGGATAAGAAAAGAATCACGGAACTGGCAGCGACCTACGTTTCCATCCCAGTAAGGGAAAGTATTATCGGCGATGAAGAGCTTAGCTTCCAGGTTCGAAATGGGACTGGGCGT
>JAQUVE010000092.1 GCA_028693565.1 Sulfurospirillaceae bacterium
ATCAAGTATCTATCGTTGCTATTAATGGAGATTTAAGTAATGCTTTTATTGAATTTAGAAAAGGTATCACATTAGATAATATATATGTAGAATACCGTTGTTGCAACCAGTAGTGAAGATGCTTTGATGATCTTAGAACAAGAGGCGATTGATTTAGTGCTTTTAGATATTATCATGCCAGGAATTGATGGTTTTGAAGTATGTAGGCGTATTAAGCAAAATCCAGAATGGCATAATATTCCAGTTGTGTTTATTACAGCAAAAAGTGATGAAGATACGATAGAAGAGGCGTATGCTATTGGCGGGATTGATTATGTGACAAAGCCTTTTAAACCACGAGAACTCCGTGCACGGGTGAAAACACATTTAGAATTTCAATCGATGGTTCAACATCTTGATTTTATCGCTTCGTATGATATGTTAACGGGAATTTTGAACAGACGAAAATTTTTTACAATGTCCCAAGCGCTTTTTGATACCCATGACAATGTGTGCGCCATCATGATTGATATTGATAGGTTTAAGTATATTAATGATGATTTTGGACATCATAGCGGTGATATCGCACTTAAAATTATTTCAGAATGTATTGCTCGAAATCTTCCAAGCGAAGCTATCTTTGGACGTTTAGGTGGCGAAGAATTTGCTATTTTAATGACTGATAAAGATGAAACGACCATTATGAATTTGGTTGAGGTTATGCGTAATGCGGTTGAAAAGAGTGAAATTATTGTTGAAAACAACACGCAAGTACATTGCACAATAAGCAGTGGTGTTGCGATAAAAGACGATACGGTAAAGACACTGGACATACTGTTGCAAAAAGCAGATAAAGCGATGTATGAAGCGAAAGAAAAAGGGCGCAATCGTTCTATCTTTAGAGCTTAAAAGGGCTTTGAAATTTTCTCATTTCAGCTCAAAGAGTGTACAATTTCTAAAATTTTAAGAGAGTGAAATGATGTCAAAAAAAGCGCTATTAAAAGGGATTTATGTTTTAAGTGATGCGATTTTAACCCCCAAAGAGACAATTATGGCTCAAATGGAACGGGTATTAAAATCAGGTGTCAGTGTTATTCAATTTCGCGATAAATATGCCAGCGATGAAGAAATAGAGCCTATATGTAAAGCATTACAATTATTGTGCAATCAGCATAATGCACTTTTGATTATCGATGATCGAGCACAATTGGTGAAAAAGATAGATGCAGATGGGTTGCATGTTGGTAAAGATGATATGGACTATGCTGAAGCTAGAGCACTTTTAGGGAATGACAAAATTATTGGTGTTTCTTGCTATGGAAATATAGCACGTGCACAAAAATATGAGTCTTTAGGTGCGGATTATGTAGCTTTTGGCTCATTTTTTCCTTCTCCAACCAAGCCAAACTCTCCTGTTGTTCCCCTCACTATTCTTAAAGAGGCAAAAGCGCTATTAAAACTACCAATTTGTGCCATTGGTGGCATTAATAATGACAATATTAGTGATGTTGCACGCTGGGGTATTGAAATGTATTCGGTTATTAGTGCTGTTTATAAAGAAGATCAAATAGAGCAAAATATCAAAATGCTTGCTACACAAATAGGAAATTAACATGAAAAAATCTCTTCTTTCTACAGTTATTCTATGCGCATTATGTGTTGGCAATCTTAGTGCAGATAATGATAGAGAGTATCATCCAAAAGAGTCGCATACCAACAATGATATGACAAAAGGTCATCCAGCTCCCATAAAAAGAGAAGTTCAAGTCGACAAAAAAATCTATAATGAGCGTGTGAGAGATTATCATGCGCCTACCAAAAGAGAGGCTCCCTTTATTACTAAAAATGCAAGAGAGTACCACGCTCCGATCTACAAAGATGAGCATCATTATGTTGATAGACACTATCGTGTTGTATTACCAGCAGAGAGAAGAGCGGGATGGGTCATACACACACTCCCAAGTACAGCATTTATGCTCTCACTAGGAGGGCTTAGTTACTATTATTATGATGGATTATTTTACCATCCTTATCGAGGGGCATATCGTGTTATAGCGCCGCCAGTTGGTATCATCGTTCCTTCGTTGCCAATGGGATATTCGATCATCAAGTGGTATGATAGAGACTATTATTTTTACGATAATGTCTATTATAAATGGTTACCGTATGAACGTGGATACCGTGTCGTTGAATTGCCATCATCCAGTCCCATGCAGCAAAGTTTCAATACGGACAATCCAATCGGGACTATCTATTATGAACTTCCCAATGGTGTAGAAGTTAGACTAATTAATGGAATTGAATATTACTATTTTGAAGGGCAATACCTTTTGTCTACGATACAAAATGGTAAAGTTGTTTATGTAGTTGTCAATCCACAATAAATGCTACCTAAAAGTAATAAATTTAGAGTATTATTTTAAAAATTAATTCTAAGGTATCCTTAATGGTTTTGCAAAAATTTGATGTTTCTATAACGAACGCAAGCAAGGGAATGGCGCTGATGCTGATTTTATGGCATCATCTTTTTTACGAAAAACCAGAAATGGGTTTAATCGTCTATCAAACAGCACTTTTAGCGAAGGTTTGTGTAGGGATTTATGTGGTGCTTAGTGGATATGGCTTGGCAGAATCTATCAAACATAAAGCACTTGATTTGGGTGCTTTTTATAAACGACGTGTGATGAAGCTCTATATGAACTATTGGTTTATCGCCTTATTGTTTATTCCTATTGGCACATTGTTTATGGGAAGGACCTTAGAGAGTGTTTTTGGTGCGCACCCTTATCAAGGATTGTTCATACAGATGCTGGGTATTCACATGTTTACGGATGTAAGCTATGGATATAATGCGACGTGGTGGTTTATGAGTCTTATCATCGTTTTGTATGCTATTTTTCCTTTGGTCTTTAAGCTAACAGCAAAATTTCATCTTTGGTTTGTGGCGTTTAGCGCATTGCTTTTATTTGCGGACATTCCTTTGGTTAATGATTGGATTTTTCCTTTTACGGTGGGTGTTTACCTCTCACAACATAATGGTTTTGTAAGATTATTTGAATGGCTCAATACATTAGGCAAAAAACGCTTTATCATTCTTGCTCTTTTTACGATTTTTATCGCTTGGTATCGCCAAAATGGTTATCTTTTTGATAGCGTTAGAGCGGACACTTTTTTTGGAATAGCGCTTATCTTATGGACAACAGAGCTGGTATTAGTATCGGACTATGCAAAAAGAGCTTTAGTGTTTATTGGGGTACATTCGTTTAATATCTTTTTGTTTCATACGTTTATCTATTATTACTATTGGGGTGATTTTATCTACTTCTTTGACTATCCCGTACTTATCTTCGCTGTTCTTTTAGGAATTTGTTTAGTGGTTTCAGTAGGGATGGAGAAGCTAAAAGAGGTTATTGGATTTAATAAATTAATTTGAAAGAGATTGCATGTAAGGATTTCTCCTTACATGCAATGTTTAAATACGTTTAGTTAACGTATTGTCCTTGGACTGTTTTACCACCGTCCATATTGTTAAACTCTGCATTTTCAATCCAGTGAGATGGAGAGGAGATATATTCGACTAAGTTTTCAAGTAATACCATATGTTGTCTCTCTTCTTCTGCAATACGTAAAAAAGCTTCCCGTTGGCTTGCATCTTCAAGCATTAATGCTTTTTCGGTGTAAAATTTATAGCTATTTTCTTCTGATTGCAATGCTGCTCTGTAAAATGATACTTGATCATCGTTAAATGTTGAAGTTTGATTTTCATCTTTCATTTTCTGAAAAATTGTTTTTGCGTTAGCAAAGATATCAGCACCTTTTTGAGATGGTATGGTTTGATTTTTGTTCATTTTGTCAAAAACGATATAGTGTTTCACTTCTTCATCCGCTAACATTGTTAAGATACTTTTTAATCCAATATCATTGGTCTTAGAAGCCAAGTCCCGATAGTAAGCTTCACCTTCTTTTTCGACTTTCATCGCGTATTCGTAAACGTTCATATTCATAGCATACCCCTTTGTGTTGTGGAAATCTATAGTTATTTTATAGGAAAATAATGATAAATATCTGATAAAGAAGTAAAACTAGTGCAAGATAAGAAGTAAAACAACAAAGAAGTGAAAAATGCTTCCACCTAAGACGAAAAAGTGCCAAATAGCGTGGTTTAAGTATAGCCCATCCCAAATGTAAAAAATAATGCCAATCGTATAAACAAGTCCACCTGTCACTAATAGGCTGAGGGTTAAAACATCAAGATTTTCTAAAAGAGGTTGTATTGCGACCAATGCCATCCATCCTAAAAAAGCATATAGAAAAAGCGATAACTTATTGAATTTTCCTGGATAGATAATTTTAAGAACAATGCCAAAACAAGCGATTCCCCAAGCAACTCCAAAGAGCGACCAGCCAAAAGCTCCTTTGATACCAAGAAGTGTAACGGGGGTATAGGTTCCTGCAATTAAAATATAAATAGCACAGTGGTCAAGTTGTCTGAGAATATTTTTAATACGAGGAGAAAGGATAGCGTGGTAGAGTGTAGATGCGCCATACATTAGCATTAATGAGAGTCCAAAAACAAGAGCACTTGCAATTTTAAACCCATCGCCACTTTGAGATGCAAAAACAGTCAGCATCGTCAGTGCACTGACGCTCAAAAGCAAACCAAAACCATGGGTGATAGCGTGCCAAATCTCTTCAGCCGTGGTATAAGATGTTGACATAATGCGTATATTCCTCTTTTAAATTAAGGTGATTATACTTTAAATAAATCGTAAAAGTGTTAAAATAGCTTTATTGTTAAAAGGAAGTTCCATGATTGATAGTAATACACTGGTAATGTTTTCATTTGCCTCTATACTTTTAGCTCTTGCACCAGGGCCAGACAATATTTTTGTTTTAACACAGTCTATGGTTAAAGGAAGTCGTGCGGGTGTGGTAATCACACTTGGATTATGCAGTGGTTTAGTCTTTCATACGACAGCGGTGGCATTGGGTGTTGCAGTAATTTTCCAAACATCTACCATAGCGTTTAACCTTTTAAAATTTGCAGGAGCACTTTATTTGCTCTATCTTGCCTATTTGTCTTTTAAAGACGCTTCTAAAACAAAGCTTAATACCAATCAACCCACATTGCACATGGGTGCACTCTACAAACGTGGCGTCTTTATGAATGTCACCAATCCTAAAGTCTCTATTTTTTTTCTTGCATTTTTACCACAATTTACCAATATCGCTAATGGTCATGTAACGCTCCAGATTTTTACTCTAGGGGCTATTTTTATGGTATGGGCATTTATCGTTTTTTGCTTGATTGCCTTAATGGCAGGAAAAATTGGGGCTTGGTTTGCTCAAACAAAACATGGCGAAAAAATCTTAAATCGTGCTGCTGGTAGTATTTTTGCACTTCTTGCCGTGAAATTAGCATTGGCAGAACGATGAAAAAGTTACATCTTTTAGCTGTTGTTATTGTTCTTTTCATTGGAGTGTTACTTATAGAGATATTTTTACAAAAAATACTTGGCTGACTTAAATTATCATACGTTTGTTGTTCGCGGTTGTATATCATAAATAAAATATCAACATAGTGGGAGCAGTGATGAAAATAGGTCTTTTTATCCCTTGTTTTATGAATGAGTTGTATCCAGAAGCATCCATGGCAACGCTCAAAGTTTTGGAAAATTTAGGGCTTGATGTAGAGTACCCGCTTGAACAAACCTGTTGTGGACAACCCATGGCCAATACAGGATGTGCGAGTGAAGCGGGTGTGTTGGCAGAGCGATTTTTCAAAATTTTTAAAGATTACGATTATATCGTAGCACCCAGTGGTAGTTGTGTGAGTATGGTACGCCATAATTATGCACAATTTTTAAAAGGACGTGATGGATTTGAGCATATGCGAAGTCATACGTATGAGCTGATAGAGTTTTTGCATGATGTGATTAAACCAACCTCCATGAATGCAAAATTTGCGCATAAAGTAGGCATCCATAACAGTTGCCATGCCCATAGAGAATTAGGTATGGCAAGCATGAGTGAAAAAAATGTACCAGAGTTTTCCAAGATCAAAACACTCTTAGATTTGGTTGAGGGTATCAGCTACACAGAACTTGCACGTAAAGATGAGTGTTGTGGTTTTGGTGGTACATTTGCGGTTACCGAAGAAGCGATGAGTGCTGCAATGGGGCGTGCACGCTTACAAGATCATTTAGATGCAGGCAGTGAATATATCACGGGCGTTGACATGTCGTGTCTGATGCATATGCAAGGCATTATTGATCGCGAAAAAATGCCGCTAAAAACTGTTTATATTGCCCAAATCTTAGCAGGAGATGTACAATGAGTCATGGTGGACATCCTGAACTAGCTGAAAAATTTGCTAGTAACGTCGAGCGTATGAAATGGCATGATAAAGCCTTATGGTTTGTCCGTGTTAAGCGTGATAATCAAGCTAAGAGTTTAGATGAATGGGAAGAACTTCGTAATACTGCTGATAAAATCAAAGGCCATACACTCAGTAATCTTGCGACCTATTTGGAAGAGTTTGAAAAAAATGCTTTGGCACGTGGTATTAAAGTTCACTGGGCAAAAGATGGTGCAGAGCATAATAAAATTGTACACGAAATCTTAGCTTCAAAAAATGTCAAAATGGTTGTTAAAAGTAAATCTATGCTGACTGAAGAGTGTCATCTTAATCCTTATTTAGAGGAGCGTGGTATTGAAGTGGTGGATACGGATTTAGGTGAGCGCATTGTGCAATTACGCCATGAACCACCTTCTCATATTGTTTTACCCGCTATCCATCTTAAAAAAGAAGATGTGGGTACTACATTTGAAAAGTTTTTGAAAACTCAAAAAGGTAATTCTGATCCAACCTATCTTACACGTGCAGCACGGGCACATTTAAGAGAAAAATTCTTAGGTGCATATGCTTCCATGACGGGTGTTAATTTTGCTATCAGTGAAACAGGTGGCGTGGTCGTTTGTACCAATGAAGGTAATGCCGATTTGGGAGCAAGTTTACCAAAACTGCATATCGCTTGTATGGGTATTGAAAAAATTATTCCTAGCCTTAAAGATTTAAGTATCTTTACACGTCTTCTAGCTAGAAGTGCCACAGGTCAGCCTGTCACATCGTATACAACGCATTATCACGGTCCTATTGAGGGTGGTGAGATGCATATCGTTATCGTAGATAATGGTAGAAGTAATATTTTAGCCAAAGAGCAATATGTCAAATCACTTCAGTGTATTCGTTGTGGTGCATGTTTAAATACATGTCCTATTTTTAGACGTAGCGGTGGATACAGTTATGGCTATACGATTCCAGGACCTATTGGTTCAAATCTAGGACCTAGCCGTGATTTGAAAAAGTATGCAACCTTGCCATTTGCATGTTCATTGTGTGCGTCGTGTTCTAATGTTTGTCCTGTACAAGTTGATTTGCATGAAGAGCTTTACTTAAGGCGACAAGATGTGGTCAATGAAGGCTATCTTAATCCTACAAAACATAAGATTTTAAAAATAACTACATGGGTGATGATGCGCCCAAAATTGATGGATTTTGCTGGGTCTATGGCACGTAAAATCGTACCGCTTTTGCCTCGAAGTATTTTATATTCGAAGATGAATGTATGGGGAAAAGCTAGAGATTTACCACCATTTCCAAAAAAAAGTTTTAAAGAACTATATCAAGAGAAAAAGGGTTCAAAATGAGTTCACGCGATGCTATCTTAAAAGCGGTGCGCGATAATGCACCTTCATCCATGAAGCCAAAGCCTTCTTTACAGATGCAACACGCAAGTTATGAAAATATTAATGAAAAATTTTCAACGTCACTTGCAAGTGTTGGAGGCAATGCTGTTTTTGCTCATGATATCGAAGAAGTAAAAGCCTATATCAAAGAGCATTATACTGATGCTAAAGTGATTGTTTCAAACATTGAAACGCTTAATGTTGGTACTATCGATGCCAATGCGATAGATGATCCACATGAGTTGCAAGATGTTGATTTAGCCATTATTAAAGGTGAATTTGCAGTAGCTGAAAATGGCGCTGTTTGGGTTAAAGAAGAAAATAATCGTCATCGTGCACTCTATTTTATTACCCAAAAGCTGATGATGATTGTCCCAAAAGGTGAGTTGGTTGCTACAATGCATGAAGCCTATGAGCGTGTTAGTTTTGGTCAAGAACCATTTGGCCTTTTTATTAGTGGTCCATCTAAGACTGCGGATATTGAGCAATCGCTTGTTATTGGCGCACACGGTGCAACAGAAGCGTGCGTCATTTTTGTTTAAAACTTCTCTTTTTCTAAGCCTTACATGTAAGGCTTAGAACATCTTTTGTATACCTCCTTTGTATAACTTCCTAATTAAATAGCCTAAGGTATACTTTACGCATAAAGCAGTAATATTTTGTATATGAATATATCTTCATATATTATCAAAGGAGCTCATAATGAAAAAAACATTTACTGCAAGCAATATCAATTGTCAAAACTGTGCAAACACGATCAAGGTTTCATTGGAAGATGATTTTGGTCCTATCGAAGTAGATTTAAGTAAAAGTCCTAAAGAGGTTACCGTTGAAATTAGCGATGACGTTGCCGAAGAAACGTTTAAAACTGAGATGGCAGATTTGGGGTTTAAGGTGATAGAAGAGGTTAAATAACATGGCCGAGCTGATTCGTTCATGCTGTGAAAATGGCAGTGTCCTCTCAGAAGTACTTCACTCTCTTCCAAATGATGAACACGTTGGGGAGATTGCTTTCGTTTTTCAAGCATTAAGTGATCCTACGCGTTTAAAAATCGTACTTGCATTGTTACGTTATGAAATGTGTGTCGGAGAGATTGCCAATATGCTTGAACTCTCGCCCTCAAACACATCACATCAGTTAAAAATCCTAAGACTTGCAAAAATTGTAACTTATAAAAAAGAGGGGCAAATGTATTTTTATCGCCTCAAAGATGCGTGTATTGAAGAGGTGATCCTTTCAACATTAAAACACCTAAAGTTAGAAATACCTCAAAAGGAAGCCTAATGTCTAAAGAGACGATTACACTCAACATATCTGGCATGACATGCGTTAACTGCTCTAATGCCGTTGAAAAAGTGACTAAGAAAATGAAAGGTGTTGAAGATGCAACGGTGAGTTTTGCCTCTTCAAAAGGGGAGTTTGTCGTTGATTTGGATGTGGTGAGCAAAGAAGAAGTCGTCGCAAAAATTAAAAAATTAGGGTATGGAGTAGCTAATGATGTGGCTGAATTAGAAGCTAAAAAAGCCCAAGAATTAACCACGCTAAAAAGAACTTTTGGTCTCTCCTTATTTTTGCTTATAGGTATCATAGCTTTAGAGAAAACCACTTTTTTAGGCACCTATACGATGGGAGTTATTTTAGTATTGGCTAGTATTGTTCAGTTTTACTGTGGACGACGTTTTTATACGCATGCTTATGGTGCTTTACGCAATAAAAATTATGATATGAATGTGCTTGTCGCCCTTGGAACCAGTGCGGCTTATGGTTATTCTGCCATGGTTGTTTTGTTCCCAAATTTATTTGAAGAGCATTTACGTTACATTTATTTTATGGGCTCTGCAACGATTATCACCTTTATTTTATTGGGTAAATATTTGGAAGAGCGCTCCAAAGCAAAGGCGACAGATTTTTTAAAAAAACTGATGGACCTCTCTCCGGATGTTGCTGTTCGTCTCAACGATGATACTGAGGAAGTAGTACGTGTTGAAATGCTTCAAATTGGTGATATTGTTCGTATCAAATCGGGCGAAAAAGTTTCCGCTGATGGTGTAGTTGTAGAAGGCGAAGCCGATATTGATACTTCGATGATTACAGGAGAGCCTTTACCAATGCTAAAGAGCATAGGCGATGATGTAATTGCTGGAACAATAGCCAAGACGGGCTACCTCAAAGTACGCGTCACAAAAAGAGCGGATAATAATCTACTCTCTCATATTGTTGCACTTTTAGGTGATGCTCAAAACCAGAAAATGCCTATCGGACGGTTTGCTGATAAAGTTGCCAATATCTTTGTTCCTGCTGTCATCCTTGCATCCATGATTACCTTTGTATTGTGGTATGTGCTAAGTGATAATTTTTTAAGTGCCTTTTTAGCGGCAACAGCTGTTTTAATTATCTCATGTCCTTGCGCTTTAGGCTTGGCAACACCTATTGCCATTATCAGTGCGGTAGGCAAGGGGGCAACGCATGGCATTTTAATCAAAAATCCCGAAGTTTTGGAGATTATCAAAGATATTAAATATGCGATTTTTGATAAGACGGGCACGTTAACCAAAGGGATTATTTCGATTAAAGAATGCGTTTTTATCGATGATGTTGCACTAAGGCTTATCGCTTCTGCGGAGGTGCGAAGTGAGCATCCCATTTCTAAAGCAGTTGTGCTGTACGCACAGCATAAAAATCTTAGTTTAAGTGAACAGATAGATGCAATGGAAGTTTTACCTGGCAAAGGCATCAAAGCTATGGTTGAAGGTCATCAGATACTCGTAGGCAGTGTTGAATTTTTAGAAGAAGAGGGAGCACGTATAGATACTTCAATGTATACTGCAATGCAAAAGATTCAAGAAGAGGGTAATGGCGCTATTATCGCTTCCATCAATGGACAAAGTGTGGGGTATTTTAGTTTGCAAGATGCTTTGAAAGAAGATGCCAAAGAGATGGTTTTAACGCTTAAAAACAAAGGTATTATTCCGATAATGCTTACAGGGGACAATGAACGAACCGCTAAGAGCGTTGCTAAAACAGTTGGCATTGATTTAGTGTATGCGCAAGTGTTACCGCATGAGAAATTTGAAGTGATTAAACAGTTTCAAGCAGATGCTAAAGTATTGTTTGTCGGCGATGGGATTAATGACTCACCTTCTCTCAAGCAATCCGATATAGGCATTGCCTTAAGCAGTGGTTCTGATATTGCCAAAGATGCTGGCGATATCGTACTGATTAATAATGAATTAGACAGTGTGACAAAAAGTATCAATCTCTCCTACGCAACAATGCGAACAATCAAGCAAAATCTATTTTGGGCATTTATCTATAACGTTATCGGAATCCCTTTGGCAGCAGGGGTATTTTATCCATCATTTGGCATTATGTTAACGCCTATGTATGCGGGGATTGCGATGAGTTTTAGTTCCGTAAGTGTTGTTTTAAATTCGCTTCGA
>JAQUVE010000093.1 GCA_028693565.1 Sulfurospirillaceae bacterium
ATAGCGACCGAAAATGCGCCTTCAATGGGTACAAACATAAAGACGTATTGCAGTGTTCCATGCTTATAATGCGCATAGTCTTTGCTATCAAGCGTGTTAATGTGTTCCAAAAAAGCACTGGCTAGGCTTTTGGAAGCGATGAGTTTTTCCTCATCACTCTCAGCCCTGATAAACTCATCGTAGCTATTTAGCGAAACTTTGGAGTCAATGATGATGGTACGTTCCTGTGGGAGTTTGATAACCACATCAGGGCGTTTGGTTTTGCCCTCTTCATCTTTGTAGCTCTCTTGCGTTTCGTAGTGTACACCTTTAACAAGCCCTGAGTATTCCAACACACTCTCTAGTATCATCTCGCCCCAACTGCCTTGGCTTTGTTTTTTGCCTTTGAGCGCTTTAGTGAGATTTTCAGCCTCTTTGCCGATGCTCAATCCCGTACGAGCAACCAGTTCGATCTCTTTGGAGAGTTCGGCAAATTTTTTGATGCTTGATTCTTGTGAAGTTTCGACACTTTTTTTGAAACTATTCAGATTTTCTTTAAAAGGCTTCAAGAGCGTATCGAGTGATTTTATCGAGGTTTCATCCAACTTTTTAAGCTTATGCTCTAAATGTTGCTCCATGATAGCATTAAGTTTGAGTTCAAGCTTTTTGCCTTGCTCCTCTAGGTCGTCTTTGAGCTTTTGATTGCCCTCTTTTTGAGCGTTGAGTTCGGCTTCAAAGCGTGCATTTTTCATGTTTAATGCTAGATTTTCAGACATCAATTGTTCATTTTTGGCTTGCATTTGTGCTATCTGCGTTTTTTTATCAACAATATTCCACACCATCACAGCAACAATTATCACTAAAACACTTGCAAAAACAGCTATTTGCATCATCATATCAGTTGGCATACAATTTTTTCCTTTTTAAGAGTACATACAAGGTTGGTAAGTAAAAGAGATTGACCAGTGTCGACCATGCTAAACCAAAACCTAACGAGATTGCCATCGGTTGTAAAATGACCGATTGTCCATCTGCAAAAAACATCAACGTTGTTAAGCCAAAAACGGTTGTAATGGATGTCAAGAAGATAGGACGAAGCCTTGTTTTAGCAAGCTCCAATGCTTCATAAATCGAAGTTGCTTTTTTCAAAAAATCTATCATGACGATGGCGTCATTGACTACAACACCAGCAAGCCCCACGATACCTAGCATACTAGGCATCGTAAGATTGAGCCCCATGAGAAGGTGCCCTATCATAGCTCCAAAAACGGATAGTGGTATAACAGTTAGTACAATGAGCGATAGGAAAAGTGAGTCAAACATCCAAATAAGTGCAATAAAAATTAAAAATATCGCCATAATAGCGGCCTCTGCCATCTCCATTTGCACTTTTTGATTCTCTTTTTCCTCCCCTTTTATCTCGATATGTAAGCCTTTTTTCTCCCATTTTTGAAACTCTGGTTTCATCTGTTCCATAAAAACAGAGGATGTCATAATAGACTTTGTCAATGATCCAAAAATAGAGCTGATTTTTACACCATTGTCTTTATAAATGTCAGCATAACTTGGCTTCTCTTCAAAATCAACCACCTCTGTTAAGCGCACTTTTTGACCTGTTTGAGGAATGGTGATATAAAAGGATGAAAGTGCTTCAAAGGTATCTTTTTTCTTTTCTTGTGTCTTAACGCGGATTAATTCTCCATCATAATACATCTTAGAAGATTCAGCTTTGAAAAAATAGGGGCGTAAAATTGCTGAAATACTTTTTTCATTAAAGCCCAATGACTGCCCGTAATGATTGACGATGAGTTTAAGCTCTTTTTCTCCTTCAATGAGATTGTGGCTGACATTATAAACACCATTAATTGTTTTGATCTTGGCACTCAAACTCTCAATTGCCTCTTTCAGCAGTGCATCATCATCGCTACTTAAAGCAATATCAATGTCTGTTTTAACGATACCAGCCCCTGGAATGATGACTTGAAACTCTTCAAAGTCACCGCTATTTTCAATATCTTTGAGTGCAACCTTCATATCTTTAAGAATCTCTCGAGCCGTTCTTCCTCGTTTCATCTCACTATCATCATATTCAGGCGAAATGTAAGGATTAATAAAACGGTCAAAAAAGTTTTTAGGTTTGGCTTCGTAAAGATTGATAAAAATTTGAAAATTATTTTCAGCGATATGCGGTTTAAATTTGGCATCCAGTAAAAAGCCTGAGGTCGATGTCACGGAGGAGACTTCCTCTTTATTAAGTGTTTTTAATAAAATCTCTTCAACTTTGCCAACGATACCTTGCGTTTCATCTAAAGCGTTATTAATATTGACTTTGCCGCTGACAAAAATCTGGGTTGAGTCAAAATCAGGAAAAAGCTGAAACTTGCTTGTTTTAATCATGACCGCTGTTAAACTGAGATTAAGAATGATGAAAAGTGCTAAAAAAAGTTTTTTATGCGTAAACAAAAAAGTTAAAATCTTTTTATAAAGTTCATTCCAAAACAACCACCATGAAGCATTTTTACGCACTCTGGTGTCGATTTTAATGAACTCTTTGGCATGCAGAGGTAAAAAATAAAATGCCTCAAAGAGCGATGAAAGCAATAATACCGAGATCATGATCGGTAAAATACGCATAAATACACCCATCTCACCACTCATGATGAGCAATGGTAAGAACGCAAAGATCGTTGTCATCGTCGAGGTTAAAACCGCAGGAAACATCTCAGTTGCACCCTTGATTGCTGCTGTTTTAGCATCAACCCCCTCTTCCATGTAACGATAGATATTTTCAGTCACGACGATCGCTTCATCTACAAGCATTCCTAGCGCCATTAATACACCCAAAAGAGAAAGCATATTAAGGCTGTAGCCCATAATTTCTGAAACAATTAAACCAATAACAAAACTGACAGGAATGCCCATTGTTACTACAAAAGCGACTCTGGAATTGATAAAGAGGTAAACCGAAAAACCCACCAAAACTAAACCAAAAATGATATTAGAAACAACCGTGTTTAAACGGTTACGTATCCAAACTGAGGTATCGCTATAGACTTGAAAATCATACCCACTAAAGCGTGCTACATAACTTTTAAGCAACTGTTTTATCTCTTTAACAAGTGCAATGGCATTGCCCTCTTTACCTTTATTAATCGTAATGGAAAGATTAGGTTTACCATTAAAATGTGATGCTTCTTTGGCATCTGAAAGCATAAAATGAGCCTCGGCTATATCTTTAAGTTGTATTTTTTTCGTGCCGATACTAAGCCAACTCTCTTCTATTTTTGTAACATCTTGTTCACCGCCTTGAGTGCTGATAAAAAGATGCCGTCCTCGCTCTTTAATCAACCCGATAGGGAAAACGGTACTTAAAGAAGAAAGCGCAGTGTACACCTCTTCGACACCAAAACCATAACCTGCCACTTTTTTTTCATCGATTTTTAGCACTAACTCTTTATCAGCATCACCCGTAATCATTATGTCACTTAAATTAGGAATTTTAGCAAGATCACTTTTGAGTAGTGTCGCAATTTTGAGCATATCTTCTTTACTTTCATTCGCTGCGATAGCAACCACCACCAAAGGAAAGCTATTTTTCAAAATTTTAACAACAGGTTCATTCATATCGGAAGGTAAATCGCGTCTCTTATTAGAAACAATATCTTTGATATCATCGAGTGCTTCGCTTTTATCAGAACCATCTTTGAGATAAGCCGTGATACTAAAAGCACCACTTTTGACTTGACTCTCCACATGGTCAATTTGACTGAGCGAAACAAGATCATCTTCAATGACTTTAACTGCCATCTTATCTAAGATATCAGGACTTGTACCCTCGTAATAGCCTGTAATAGAGATGGCTTCCAAATTCGAAGGAGGAAAAATTTCTTTAGGAATTTTTTGGTAAGAAAAAATTCCTAAAACCACCAGAAAAATTAAAAAAATATAATTTAAAATAGATTTCTCAATCGAAAATTGGATAAAAGCTTTTAGCACACAGCAATCCTTTAATTATGAAAGCGTTTTAGTTAATATAAATACTATCTAAAATTTGATTTTTAAAACGCATATTTTCCAAATTTTGCTTCAAAACGCGGTTTTCTTCTTTGAGGATGGAGTATTCACCGTAAAGTTTACTAATATCGCGACTCATATAATAAATCTGGTTTTTGATGTATATTTTAGGCAATATGAGGAGAAAACCTACACACATCACCATATACACTAATACCAAAAAACGAAAATCTAAATTTTTCTCGACTTTCTGTTCGGCATCGTAATCATCAAGTAGTGCGTTCTTATCGTCCATTTTCACTCTTTATCTCAAATACTCTTAGCTTGGCACTACGGCTTCGTGGGTTTTTACGCAGCTCTTTTGCACTAGCTTCAATGGGCTTTTTGGTCAGCAATTTTCCTAAAGCATGATTTTTCCCACATGTACATCGAAATGCTTCAGGAGGGCAAATACACGCTTGACTCCATAGCTTAAATGTTTGTTTTACAATCCTATCTTCTAAAGAATGAAACGAGATAATTCCGACTAAACAGTGTTCCAAATGAGCGTTCTTAATACTTTCTAGTAACGTACTTAGAACACCTAGCTCATTATTGACCTCAATGCGAATCGCTTGAAAAAGCAGTGTTGAAGGGTGAATGCTTTTTTTACCACCTATTTTTTCAGCCAATTTTGAAAGCTCTTTGGCACTTTCTATAGGTTTAAGTGCCCTTGTCGCACAAATCAGTGAAGCCATTTTGTGATATTCATGGATTTCGCCATACTCCCTAAAAATAAACTCTAGTTCCGTTTGAGGATAGTGGTTGACCACTTCATAGGCGCTTAACGGGTTATGTGGATTCATACGCATATCTAGCGTATCAGAATCAAAAGCAAAGCCACGCTCTTTTTTATCTAATTGCAATGAAGAAACCCCAATATCCGCTAAAATTCCCCTAATAGGTAAATGCGCATATTTTTCAATAACTGAAGCAAAATTGCCATGCTCAAAGTTAACACGTTTTCCAAATCGAGAAAGCCTAGTTTTGCTAAAGTTTAAAGCTTCTTCATCTTGATCACAGCCAATGAGCTTGATGTGCTCATTTTGCTCTAGTAACGCCTCACTATGTCCGCCATATCCAAGTGTACAATCAACAATATAACCCTCTTCAATGCTTTTAAAAACGTCTTTCACTTCTTCCAAAAGCACAGGAATATGAGGAATTTCCAACGACAATCCTTTAGTGTATTTATGCCATTATAGTTTAAAAATCTTTAAGGCTTACAATAGCCTCATATGCAGCGTCCATCATCATCTCTATCTCTTTACACGTCAGAATATAAGGCGGCATAAAATAGACCACATTTCCAAGCGGACGTAGTAAAACACCTTTGGAAAGTGCATACTGAAAAATTTCTAAGTTGACCCTTCGCTGCGTATCTTTTTGATGCAACTCAACAGCAGCAATCATGCCTGTTTGACGCACCTCTTTAACACAAGCTAAAGCCTTAAAACGCTCTAATTGTACCTTGATAAATGCAATTTTTTCACGGTTTTTTTCGATAATATGCTCATTTTCAAAAATATCTAAAGCAGCATTGGCCGCACAACATGCTAAAGGATTGCCTGTGTAACTATGTGAATGTAAAAAGGATTTTAACTCATGATAATCACAATAAAAGGCGTCATAAATTTCATTGGTTGTGAGGACAACTGAAAGTGGCAAATAACCTCCCGTTAGTCCTTTGGATAATGCCATAAAATCAGGGCTAACACCTGCTTGCTCACAGGCAAACATTGTGCCTGTTCGACCAAAGCCAACAGCGATTTCATCAGCAATGAGATGAATACCATGTTTATCACACAGTGAGCGTGCCAGTGAAATATAAAGAGGATGATACATATGCATTCCCCCAGCACATTGCACTAGAGGTTCAATAATCAACGCTGATATTTCATAGCCTCTTTCATTCAAAAGTGTTTCTAATGCCTTCGCCGCAACTTCCGCCGCTTCTTCAGTTTGATTTTCAGGTACAGGAGTTTGTAACGTTTGAATCAAAATACCCTCAAAAACCTCTTTATACAGTTTAACATCTCCTACTGAAAGGGCTCCGATAGTCTCTCCATGGTAGCTATTTTCTAGAGAAACAAAGAAAGGGCGTTTTTCACCTCGATTTTTATGATATTGAAAGCTCATTTTTAGCGCTACCTCTATAGCACTTGAACCATTATCGGCATAAAAACACTTACTAAGCCCTGGAGGTGTTATCTCACATAAGCGTTTGGAAAGTTTTATAATCGGCTCATGCGTAAAACCCGCAAATATGACGTGTTCCAAGGTGTCAACTTGTTCTTTAATTTTTTGATTAATATACGGGTTGCAATGCCCAAATAAATTGACCCACCATGAACTAACAGCATCAATATAACTGTTATCGTCAAAATCAAAAAGATAAGCGCCTTCACCTCGTCTGATGGGGATTAAAGGAATTACTTCATGGTCCTTCATTTGAGTACAAGGATGCCAAATATGCGCCAAATCTTGATCAATTAAAAGTTTTGCATTTTCTTGCATCATTTCCCTCTTTTATACGTGTTTTTATCGTTGTTTAATAACAATAAAGATAGAATTATAGCAAAATTAAGAGTTGCTAAAAGGATACGAATGATTACATGGATGCAGCGTCATAAAAAATACTTGGTTATTACCATCTGGATAAGCACTATCGCCTTTGTTGGTGCTGGTTTTGTTGGATGGGGAGCATATGATTTAAATAAAGACCGCGCCGCTTCAGTTGCCAAAGTTGGGAACCAAACGATATCTGTACAAGAGTTTCAAACAACTTATGCAAATTTTTATAACTTTTACAACAATATGCTTGGTGGCAAGCTAACACAAGAACAAGCAGACCAAATGGGTATCGACAAAATGGTTATGAACAATCTCATTAATCAAACACTTTTACTCAACTATGCCAATGATATGGGCATTGTCGCAACTGAAAATGATATAAAAGAAGCACTCAAAAACAATACTAATTTCCAAGAAGATGGTATTTTTAACAAAAACATCTACTACGCCGCACTTAAAAATCGAAGGATGACACCTAGTGACTATGAAAATAGCTTGAAAAGAGACATTATTATCAATAAATTACAAAGCTTTTTAAAACTCCCTGCCACTGAAAAGGAGATAAGCCTTTTTGCTTCGGCCTTTTTTATGGAAGACAAATTAGCTGTTAGTACTGTCATGCTAGATGCAAGCGATATTTCAATTAAAGAAGAAGATACAAAAGCTTATTGGGAAAAAAATAAAGCAAACTATCTCACAAAGAAAAGCTTTACGCTTGATCTGATCAAATTACCGCTTTCAACAACCACTATTGATACTAAAGCATTAGAAGAGTTTTACAATCAAGAGAAATACAATTATAAACACGAAGATGGAAAATTAATGAGCTTTGAAGAAGCAAAAGACAAAGCAAGTATTGATTTTAGGCTTAAAAATGATAAAAAAATAGCATTAGAAACGTATTTGGCCTTTAAAAAAGGTGAAACTTCTGCAACAGAGACAAAAGTAATCTACGAAGATGATACAACATTGCCTGTCGATAAAATCCAAGTTGCAACAAAAGATGAAGTCTTAAAACCTATCGCACTTAATGATGGCTACATCATTATTAAAGTCAAAGAAATTACATTACCAGAACCTATGAGTTATGAGATGGCCAAGAAAACAGCCTATAACGATTTACTCACAGAAACAAAAATGACTGCACTTGACAAAAAAGCACAAGCAAGATTAAGTACTTTCAATGGAACAGCTATTGGTTTTGTTAGTAGAGATACGGTAAAATCTATCGCTGGCCTTAATGAAGCTAAAAGTGCGGAATTTTTTAGTTATGTTTTTGATAACACAACTAAAAAAGGTTATAAAATTATTGATGATAAAGCCATTTTATATGAAGTTTTGGAACAAAAGTTGCTTAATGAAGAGAAAGCTAAGCAGTATGTTAGTATGATTAGTGAGAACGTTGCACAAACCAAACAAACAGAACTGAATCAAAATTTGATAAAAAAGCTCGCTTCGCAGTATAAAGTCGAGCAATACTATAAAGGAAAATAGTTGAGTACTACTATTTTAGGTATTGACATTGGTTCAACAAAGATTTGCGCTATTATCGCTCAAAAAAGTGATGATGGGGAAATTAAAATCTTAGGTAATGGTATCGCTAAATCCCAAGGGATCAAAAAAGGCATTATCACTAACATTGACCTCGCATCAAAATCTATTCGTAACGCTTTAAATGATGCAAAGAGAGTTGCTGGCACACAATTTGAAAAAGTTATTGTCTCTATTTCAGGAGCATATACGAAAAGTGTTGACAGTAGCGGAATTGTTAATATTCCTAATCGTGATATTGGCATCAAAGAGATCAATCGTGCGATGCAAATGGCTGATCATAATGCTAACATTCCTAACGAATATGAAAAACTCCATGTTCTTCCTTATAACTTCAAAGTCGATGACCAAGAGTTTATCGAAGATCCATTGGGAATGAACGGTGCACGTTTAGAAGTACAAGTACATATTATCACTGCACAAAAATCTTCTCTAAGCAATCTCAAAAAAGCAGTCAAATCAGCAGGCGTTGAAATCGACAATATTGTACTGGGTAGTTATGCCTCTGCCATTGCTGTTTTAAACCAAGATGAACGAGAATTAGGGGTTGCCGTTGTTGATATGGGTGGTGCTACATGTAACATCATGATTCACGCAGGTAACTCTATGCGTTTCAATGATTTTTTAGGTGTAGGCTCACTGAATATTACCAATGATCTTTCAACTGCTCTTCATACACCTCTTGGCGCAGCTGAAGACATTAAAATTCAATATGGCTCTCTTAGAGGTAACTCTAGTGAGCTCATAGAACTTCCTGTCATTGGTGATGACAACTCAACACACGAAGTATCACTCAATATTGTTTCTAACGTTGTTTTTGTGAGAGTTGAAGAGACCTTAATGATATTAGCTAAAACACTCGAAGATAGTAATTTTAAAGAGCAAATTGGTGCAGGTGTTGTTTTAACAGGTGGAATGACAAAGCTAGAAGGTATTCGAGAATTGGCTTCAACAATTTTCGACAATGTACCTATCCGAATTGCCAGACCAAGAGAGATGGATGGACTCTTTGAAACACTAAGAGATCCAAGCTACGCTACAGCCATTGGCCTTGTATTGTATGGTGGTGGTTTTTTTACACCGTATGAGATCGACTCCAATAAGAAACTACGATATAAAGACGAAACAATCGAACCTAGTAAAAACAACCATCAGCTTCTTAATGAAGAAGAGGTGGAAGAGAATGAGATGGGATCATTGCAACTTCCAAGTACTAAAGAAAAATTGGCGGGAATTGCAAGCATTGAAGAAGAGCACAGTGAAGGCTTTGGCTCTAAACTGTGGAATAGATTGACACAATTATTTTAAGAGAGGATTTGAGTAATGAATGGGTTTAGCATAGAAGAATCAAAATGTGTTTATGGAGCTAAAATAAAAGTCATTGGTGTTGGTGGTGGCGGTGGTAATATGATCAACCACATGGTACGCGAAGGAATTCAAGGCATTGAACTTATCGCAGCCAATACTGACGCTCAAGCCCTTGAAAATTGTGCCGCAAAGACTAAAATCCAATTAGGAAGAAAAGGTCTAGGCGCTGGTATGAAACCAGAAATCGGTAGAGAATCTGCACTAGAAAGTTATGATGAGATTAAAACAGCGCTTGAAAAAGCAGATATTGTTTTTATTGCTTCTGGTTTTGGTGGTGGAACTGGTACAGGAGCTGCACCAGTTGTTGCTCAAGCTGCTAAAGAAATAGGCGCATTAACAGTTGCCGTTGTCACAAGACCTTTTATGTTTGAAGGTAAAAAAAGAGCTAAACTTGCTGAAGTTGGTCTTAATGAATTACGTAAAGAGAGTGATTCTATCGTTATTATCCCTAACGATAAACTCTTAGCGATTATTGATCCAAAATCGGGTATCAAAGATAGTTTTAGAATTGTTGATGATGTTTTAAGTCGTGCTGTTAGTGGCATGAGCTTAGTGGTTCTCTCCTCAGGCGATAGCGACATCAATGTCGACTTTGCAGACGTCCAAACCGTTATGAGTCACCGTGGTATGGCACTAATGGGTATTGGTGAAAGTACAGGTGAAGATGCTGGTCTTGAAGCAGTAAAAAGTGCTATCGAATCACCACTTTTAGACAACCTTTCTATCAATGGCGCACTAGGTGTATTAGTACATTTCCATATTCCTCCAACTTATCCTCTTACAGAAATCAATAATGCAATGCAACTTATCCTTGATTGTGCTGATGAAGATGCGGATGTTATCTTTGGTACAACAACGGATGCCAATATGGAAGAGAACAGTGTTAAAGTAACGATTGTTGCCACAGGTTTTGAAAACAAAGTGGAAGAAACTAAAGAGTTAAAACTTCTTAACAGCAATCAAGAAGCAATCAAAAAAGAACGCATTTTACGCATGAAAAAAGTCAGCGGTGGTTATGAAGGTCAAGAAGATTATCTTGATATTCCAACCTACATCAGACATCAAATGGATTAATCCTCTCTCCTCTCTTAGAAAAAAAAGAGTAAAGAAGTTTTCTTTACTCTTTAGAGCCACTTGCAGATTCCCACAAACAACCCATAATTTAAGCTAATTTAAATTTTAAAAAGCCTTTTGAAATCATGTAAATGTTATAATTTTTTACCACAAAAATAATACAAAACATCAATCAA
>JAQUVE010000094.1 GCA_028693565.1 Sulfurospirillaceae bacterium
AAGTTAAAATAGAGCAGGTCGAGTATAAAACTCCTATAGTAGAGAGTGTCAAAGAAGAGCCACACGAAAAAGCTTGGATTAAAGAGCTTGCACAGCAAGAGAGCAGGGAATTTTTTTTCCCTGTAAATGAACTTTATATGCAAATTGACATGCAAGGTTCTAATGCTGAGAAAAATAAATCTTTTAGACTAGTGATTGATCGAGCAGATAGGTACTCTTTATTTTGTATCGTTCAAACTTTGGCCTCTTTACATCTTCCTTATGTTGTCATTAAGGAAGGTAAAACTCCTATTATTTATGTGCAAGAAAAAAGTATAAAACAGTTAGAGCATGTTGTTCTTGAGCTTGAAAAATATGATATAAAATCAAAAATTATTGAGGTTTGGTTATGAAGCAAAAAAAAATCATTGTATGTGATGCGATACATCAAAAAGGTTTTGATATTTTAAATGCAGAAAAAGATATTGAGGTCATTGATGCTGTTAAGTTACCTAAAGATGAATTACTTAAAATAATAGGTGACTGTGATGTTGCTATTACACGCAGTTCAACCGATGTCGATGAGAAGTTTCTTAATGCAGCAACATCGATGCAAGCCATTGTTCGAGCTGGTGTTGGCGTTGATAATGTTGACCAAGATGGTTGCAGTAGACGTGGTATTATTGCTATGAATGTTCCAACTGCCAATACGATAGCAGCAGTTGAGCTTACCATGGCGCATCTTTTAAGTACAGCACGAAGTTTTACTAATGCCAATAATCACCTTAAAACAGAGCGCGTATGGAATCGAGAAAAGTGGTATGGTGTTGAGCTGTGTGAAAAGCGTTTAGGTGTGATTGGTTTTGGAAATATAGGAAGTCGTGTGGCGATTCGTGCCAAATCATTTGGGATGGAAATCATTGCGTATGATCCGTATATCTCTGCATCTAAAGTGACTGACCTTGGCATGAACTATACAGAAAATTTTGATGATATTTTGGGTTGTGATTTTATTACCATCCATACTCCCAAAAACAAAGAGACCATTAATATTATTTCACATGATGAAATTGCAAAGATGAAAGATGGTGTACGTCTTATCAACTGTGCTCGTGGTGGCCTTTACAATGAGGATGCTCTGTATGATGGACTCAAAAGTGGCAAAATTGCATTTGCGGGGATTGATGTTTTTTCAAAAGAACCTGCGACATCTCATAAATTGTTAGAACTAGAAAATATTTGTGTGACGCCTCACTTAGGCGCAAATACATTAGAATCTCAAGAAAAAATTGCCATTCAAGCAGCTGAGAATGCTATTTGTGCAGCACGTGGCATTAGCTACCCCAATGCTCTCAACCTTCCGATTAAGGCAGAAGACTTACCACCTTTTGTTGAGCCTTATTTAGAGCTAGTGCAGAAGATGGGATTTTTGGCGGCACAGCTTAATAAATCAGCGATTAAATCAATTAAAATTGAAGCCGAGGGTGATATTGGAGCTTTTGCCAAGTCTCTATTGACATTTGGTATTGTAGGGGCTCTTAACGAAACAACTGAAGATAAAGTCAATTATGTTAATGCAGGATTTGTTGCAACTGAAAAAGGCATTGAGACTAAAGCAGAAGCACTCAATAGCAATAGTGGTTATAAAAATAAAATAACGATTACCTTAACAACAGAAAAAAATGTTACCAGTATTAGTGGTACTGTTTTTGGTGAAGATGAGCAACGCATTGTTGGTATTAATGGTTTTAAATTTGATTTTAAACCAAAAGGTAAAATGATTATATTTAAAAATCATGACGTCCCAGGTGTCATTGCTAATATTGCCTCTATTCTAGCTAAAGAAAGTATTAATATATCTGATTTTAGACTTGGCCGTGGTGCACACCAATTTGCGATGGCTGTTATCTTGGTGGATACAGATATTGATAAAAAAATTATTACTGAACTTACAAAACTTGAAGCGTGTGTTTGGGTAGAATACGCTGTCTTATAACTGAGAGGTGATACTTTAAGTATCACCTCTTTCTTCAACAAAACGTTACAATTTTGGTCTCTTTGATACTTAAAGTGACACATAAAGCTAATTTATTATTATCATTTGATAAAATAGAATACTTAATTATCCATAATCAATTTAAACGCATCATACATTTGGTACACTATTTACTAATTTAGTCATGTATATTATTTGGAGGCATTGTATGAAGATAGTATGGGTGTTATTGTTTCTTTTTTTTACGCTGTATGCACAAAGTGGGCTAACGCTCAATGAAGCCATAGCTAAAGTAAAGCAAAATAACAAAGAGATAAGTATTGCAAAATATGATGAGGAAATCAAAGCGCTAGAACATCAAGTAGCACTTGGGTACAATTATGGAAACTTAAACATAACTCAATTAGCACTTCGCTCTAATGATGCGGGCAACGTTTTTGGTTTTAAATTACAAAGTAGAGAAGCGAGGTTTCTTGACTTTGGTTTTGATGAATTTCTAGGCCAGATGAGTGGATTGCCGGGGAATGCAGGTCAGTTATTGGCAACACAACCATCACAGTTGAATTATCCTGAAGCACGTAATCATTTTCAAACACAATTAGAGTATATGTTACCCATTTATACGGGTGGAAAGCTAGAGCAATATGGACGTATTACAGGAGCGCTCCAGCATTTAAGTACTTTAGAGCGAGAGCAGCTAACCAATCAAAAAATTTATGAAGTAAAAAAAAGCTTTTATGCGATCACTCTTTTAGATACCTTTATTTACAATCTTCAAATTATTGAAAAAAATATTAATACACTAGAGCATACAGTTAATGAGATGATGAAAGAAGGCTATGCAAAAAATATTGATTTATTGGAGGTTCAAGCACGTAAAGCTGATCTTGAGCGCATGCTCAATCAAGCAGGGGCGAATAAAGCATTAGTTTATCACTTTCTCTCATTTTTATTGGATGAGCGTGTGAATGCTATTTCAGGAAGCTATGAAGATATTCCTGTTGTGAGTGCAAGCGAAGCTGATATCTTGGAACGTAATTTAGATGTTCAAAAAGCGAAGCAAGGACTGGATATTACTAAAATGAATATTGCTTTGCAGCAGAGTGCTTATTTGCCGACAGTGGGGGCATTTGCACAATACGGTAGTAGTGACAATACTTTTTTAAATGATTTTTCGCAGCACGATGCGTACACAGTAGGGGTGCAAATTAAATGGAATCTTTTTAATGGTGGTATTGATAAGAACAATGTTGAAAAAGCAAGAGTTGAAAATCTTAAAGTTGCTCAGCAAGTTGCCTTAGCTCAAAAAGGTATTGCTTTAAAAGTTGATCAGCTTAGAACAGAAATTAAAAGTTATGAGTATGAAGTAAATAGTCTCAAAAAAGAGGTTGAACTCTCTCGTGCTATTTATGAAAATTACCTTGGAAGATACACAGAAAAATTAGTTTCTATCAATGATGTGATTATTAAACAATCAGAAGAAATCGCCAAAGTATTGAGGCTAAAAGAGGTGCAAAATAGCCGAAATGATAAATTGTTTGAATTAGAGAAAATAGCCAATGGAGAAATAAAGTGAAACAATTGTATGCAGGAATAATAGTGATAACTTTGATGGCACAATGCTTAAGTGCTGCTAGTTTATCGCTTAGTGGAAGTGTCATTTCTGATAATCAGAAGATGATTACAAGTCGTTATATGGGTTTTGTAAAAGAGGTTAAGGTCCATGAAGGTGATGTTGTTAAAAAGGGAGAATTACTTTACAGTATTGATTCAAAAGAGATAGATAGCGCAAAAGCACAAGTTGAATTGGGAATTGCCCAAGCGACATTGGCTTCTCAGATGTATGAAAATCAATACCAAAATGTCGTTTTGAACTTAGAGCGTAATAAACGTCTTTTGGCTAAAGATATGGTCTCGAAGTTTGATGTTGAAAATCTTGAATTAGCTGAAAAAAATCTTAAAGCAATGGTGGATATTTCTCAAAAACAAGTGAAGCAAGCTCAAGCAAAAAGGCAAGAAGTTCTGAACCAATATAACTATCTTCATATAAAATCTCCTAATGATGGTGTTGTGATTGCCAAAAATGTGAAAGTAGGTGAAATGGCAATGCCAGGGATGCCTTCGTTTATTCTTTCTGATTTAAGTGCTTTAAAAGTATCAACAGAGGTGTCAGAAAGTAATCTCCAAGATGTGCAAATTGGTAAAAAAGTTTTAGTTGAAATTCCTTCGTTGGCTCTTAAAATAGATGGAAAAATAGAAGCAATTATTCCAAGCTCTAATCCGATGACCCATACATTCCGCATTAAAATTGCTTTTGAAAAACAGACAAAAACAGTTTATCCTGGCATGTACGCACTTGTCATCGTTGAATAGGAAAATAGATGGAAAATGGTAGTTATAAGATAACCGATATCGCAGGGCGTCTAGCAAAGCTTTTTTTGCACAACCCTTTGACTTCTACCTTGGGTGTTGCATTGATTGTTTTAGGATATTTGGCATTGATTATTACCCCTAGGGAAGAAGATCCTCAAATAGCGATTAGTGGGGGCACGATTATTGTAGCACTTCCAGGCGCTAGTGCCGATGAAATTGAAAAGATAATCGTTCAGCCTTTAGAGCGACGCATTAAAGAGATCAAAGGCGTTGAAAATATCTATGGCATTGCTACGGATAATGTGGGTATCGTTAATGTGATGTATTATATTGGAGAGAACAGAGAATCTTCCAATCTTAAGCTATACGATAAAGTCATGCAAAATATGGATCAACCTCCAAGTGGCGCAATGCAACCGTTAGTAAGACCTTTTGATATTGATATTGATATCCCAATTATCAGTATAGCTTTTTATCAAAAGCCTAATAGCTCCCTTAGCAATGTAGAGCTTTATAAAAAAGTTGATACACTTCGAAATGAGTTGATCTCTATCCCAAATGTTGCTAAAACAGAGCTCAAAGGAGAGCATAAAGAGCAGTTTAATATCGAAGTGGATTTAGGAAAGCTTAGTGGCTTTCACCTCTCCATGGGGCAGATTGTCATGGCACTAAAATCACTCTCTGTGAGCGTTCCTAGTGTTAATAATCGCACAAATGATGGGAAATTAGTTGTTTTTGGTATTAAAAATGCGATTGAAAAAGTGGAAGATATTCAAAATCTTATGATTGCGCAGTATATGGGTTCACCTATTTATCTTAAAGATATTGCTAAAGTTTCTAAAGGTTATGATTTTCAAAATTTAAAAAGTGCCGAAATTTCATATCAAGAAAATAGTAAAATGACCCCATTGCATGAACAAGTGACTTTAACGCTTTCCAAACTGAAAGGTTCAAACGCTGTTGTAATCGCTGAAAATGTGCTCGAAAAGCTTGAAGAACATCACGCTAGTTTGGATAAAGAAGGTATTGGTTATATTATTACCCGTAACTATGGTGAGCGAGCCAATGAAGCAGTGAATGAGCTTGTATTTCACTTATTGATTTCGATCGTTATTATTGCTGTTCTATTGGTATTTGTTTTAGGATGGCGTGAATCTTTGATCGTTACTTTTACTGTGCCTGCTATTTTAGCCATAACGATTTTTGTGGCCTATATGACAGGGCAGACGATTAACCGTATTACATTATTTGCATTTTTACTGAGCCTCGGGCTTTTGGTAGATGCTGCAATTATTGTGATTGAGAATATTCATAGGCATTTACATGATCACCACTCTAAAGATAAAGAGATGGATCAAATCATGATTGAAGCAACTGATGAAATAGGTGCTCCTACTAATATTGCTACCATTGCTATCATCTTAACCATGGTTCCGATGGCATTTGTAGGACAAATGATGGGAGAATTCATGAAGCCTATTCCTTTAAACGTACCTGTAGCACTTTTATCGTCTTTACTTATTGCCTATATTTTTACACCATTTTTGGCGCGAAAATTACTTAAAAAGCCAATGCACCATACAGGAGAGACAAAATGATGGCGAGAATTGAACATTTTATCTACTCAATTTTGATGGAAACATCAAAGAAGCGGTTGGTGCTTTTAATAACATTGCTAGCATTTATAGCATCGCTCTTAATGTTCCCTACAAAATTAGTATTGGCAAAGATGTTGCCTGGAAAAAGTTCTAACACTTTTTCGATTTATATTGATTTACCTAATGGAAGTTCAAATATTCAAACAAAGCAAGTGAACACTTGTGTTGTTGCATTGTTGCAACAGGAAAAAGAGGTTCAAAATATTGAAGTTTTTAATGGCATGGGTTCTCCTTTAGATTATGCAGGACTTGTAAAAGGTTCTGGTTTTAAGATGGGAGAACACGTCAGTGAAATCGTGGTTAATCTCACTGGTATTCACGCCCGTAAAGAAGCTTCGTTTACGATGGTACATCGTTTACGTCCTGTGATTCAAAAAGCATGTGAGCCATTGGTTCTTGGAACGAGTATTAAGATGGTAGAACAGCCAGCAGGTCCTCCAACATTGGCTTCGATAGTGATTGAATTGTATGGTAAGAATGAAGCAAGTCTTAATACTTTGGCATCAGAAGTTAAAAGTATTGTAGCGCAAACTAAAGATTTGGTAGATGTTGATACATTAAATGATGATATCTATACTAAGTTTGAATTAGCTGTCGATAAAGAAAAGATAGCGCGCTCAGGGCTTTCGATTCAGCAAGTTAATGAGATTTTGTATTTAGCATTTGAGGGTATGAGTATCACATATAAAAATAGTGCGGATTCTCCAACGCAGATACCTCTTTTTGTAGTATTAAGTGATGCTACAAAAATGCTAAATCATGTCTCTAAAGAAGAACTTTTAGCAAAATTTTCTTCACTTAAGCTTATGAATATGCAAGGTATGATGATTCCGCTAAGTGAAATTGTTACGGTCAAAGAAGTCAAGTCAATGCCTACTAATATGTCCAAAAATTTAGAGCGTATGGTGAGCATTGTAGCAGAGACTGATTTAGTGTCTCAGGTCTATCCTCTTCTAGATGCTAGAGCACAGATTAAAGAAAAACTTTCAAATCGATATGAAATTAGCAATAGCCATCTTTTTGATTTAGCATTAAAAGATAAACAAACAGGTGAAGTTTTTAAACTTGTTTGGGACGGTGAAATGAAAGTTACGATGGATACGTTTAGGGATTTAGGGGCTGCTTTTATTGCCGCATTGGTGCTGATATTTTTATTAATGGTTATTTATTATAAGAGTTTTTCGATTGCGGGAATTATTCTTTTGGGAAGTTTTCTCTCTATTATTGGAGTTATTTTTGGGCACTGGTTCATGAATCTTTTTACAAGAGATACTTTCTTTTTGACAGCAACTTCATTGATAGGTTTCATCGCTCTTATGGGAATTAGTTCGCGTAATTCACTGTTATTGATTGATTTTTGTATGTCGTTGATGCACAAAGGAATGGATAAAAAAAGAGCCATTGCTGTGGCCACTGCAACACGTGCAAAACCAATCTTTCTCACTGCAGCGGCTATTATTCTAGCCAGTACATTATTGGCTTCTGACCCAATTTTTGGAGGTCTTGGTGTGGCTCTAATTTTTGGAACGATTGCGGCAGTCATTGTATCTTTAATCTTTGTACCTGTGCTTATGGATGGCGCAAAAGACGTTCATTAAAGAACAAAATTAAGAAGATAAGTTCGCTATGGCTTATCTTCTTACAAATAAAAACCTTCTAGCGATTTTCATCATTCGATAAAATATCAAACGTTTTTGACTCAAATGAGTCTTTCTGCAATGCTTATCTTTTAAACACTCAAAAACTTCTTCAAGTGCTAATTTTTCAGTAACTGACAGGTTTGTCATTTATCGTCCTTTTGCCCGGCATTGATTTTACGCACTAACCTTATAATATCTTCATCTTTTAATGCTCCCAACATACTAAATACCACAGGAATTGCCAAAGGTGCACTACTTCCAAGTCTCCATTCTTGATAGGTGCGCATTGAAATGCCATAAGTATCGGCCATCTTTTGTTGAGAAATTTTTTTCCCAAGGTTTTCTGCCTCAATAGCATTATGTAAAAGATTAATGATATCGCTTGTTTTCATCGCATAAGTATAATAAAAACTGTATTAAATACAAATTAAACTGTATTAAATATACATATTAAATTATAATTTAATAATTTAAACAGATAAAATATAAATTATATTGATTTATTATCACATAATAACAGTAAAATTATACAATTTAATGTATAAAATATTTTTAATGGTTTGTCTAAACTTTATTTTGCTATAATCACAAAAACTAATAAGCAGGAGAATTTAATGGCCTCTATCGGAATGGGCGATTTAAAAAAAGGATTAAAGATTGAAATGAATGGTGTCCCTTACAAAATTGTGGAATACCAACATGTAAAACCAGGTAAGGGTGCTGCATTTGTGCGTTGTAAAATTAAGTCATTTATGGATGGGAAAGTAATTGAAAAAACTTTTCATGCAGGTGATAAGTGTGAAACACCAAATTTAGAAGATAAAATTATGCAATTTTTATACGATGATGGTGATTTTTTACAGTTTATGGATAGTGTCACCTATGAGCAGATTGCATTAACCCATGATCAAGTAGGGGATGCGGCTGATTGGATTGTCGATGGTATGAACGTGGATATGTTGTACCATAATGGAAAACCTATTAGTGTTGAAGCTCCTCAATTTGTAGAGCTTAAAATTGTTGAAACACCACCTAACTTTAAAGGTGATTCTCAGGGGGGCAAAAAACCTGCAACACTTGAGAGTGGTGCCGTTGTTCAAGTTCCTTTCCATGTCCTTGAAGGTGACATCATTAAAGTAGACACAGTTCGTGGAGAATACTTAGAAAAAGTTAAATAGATTAAAGGATTTCTATGCCAAAAGTGATTGTCCCTATTGCGACTGGTTTTGAAGAGATTGAGGCCATTACTGTGGTTGATGTTTTAAGACGAGCAGGAATTGAAGTGGTGATGGCTTCTCTTGAGGGCTTACATATAAAAGGAGCCCATGGCATAGAAATCACAACAGATGCTTTTCTTTGTGATAGTGATGTTAATGTATTTGATATGATTGTTTTACCAGGTGGCCTTCCTGGTGCAACAAATTTAGCGGCGGATATTCGAGTGCAAAGTTTACTTCAAGACTTTGATAAAGCAGAAAAACACATCGCTGCGATTTGTGCGGCACCTTATGCTTTAAAAACGGCGGGTGTCTTGAAAAATCACTACACCTGTTATCCCTCTTTTGAAACCAAAATCAATCATCATGGGTATTGTAAAGATAGTGATGTTGTGTCTGATGAAAATATTATTACGTCACAAGGGCCAAGAACGGCTATGGCTTTTGCCATAGCTTTAGTCGAAATTTTACTTTCTAAAGAGGCTTCAGTCAAATTACAAAAAGATTTATTGTTTACAGTATAAAAGATTATTTTTTCTGCGAGTATTTTCTAAGCTATTTTATAACTTCCCATTCTTTTATGCGTGCAAGGTTTGTGACAGGTTGCAGTGATACTATTTTCTATCCTTCCAAAAGTGAGAATAAATGATACTACATACCATCAAAGGCAAATTAACACTTCTATTAACAGTATTGATTATAGGCGTGAGTTTTCTTGGTTACCAAATGGTCAATATGGGAAAAAATGCTGAGATGACAGCAACACGTTTAGTATCAGTAGGTAAACTCGAAGCATTGTTTTTAAAGCTTAGAATGGAGCAGCGAAATTATCAAATTTATTTTATGGAAGAAGCTCTAGCCGAATATAAAAAATATAGGCATGAGCTAGAATTGCAGATTGATTTTCTTTCATCAGTTTTACATGACTCTGAAAATAAAAAAAGAGTTTTAGTTCTCAAACAAGATATACAAAAGTGGGCAAATGAAAATGATCCGCAAAAAATAGTTGATAGTGGTTACACCCAATCTTATAATGATAATGCAAATTCCAACACAAAAACGTTAAGCCCCTTTGATCTCATTCTAAAACAAGTACAAGAACTTTCAGAGAATGTAAGTCGTGTCAACCTTAGCTACCTTGCTAAAAATGAGCACACAGCTGAAGTGATATTGGCCTGTGTTTCGATTTTTGTTTTGATAGTATTCGTCCTCGTGACACAGTCTATTAAAGCTTCTGTCAATCAAGCAAGAGAGGGTTGTGAAATAATGCGTAGTACCAAAGATTTGAGTACACATATAAAGACGGATACCAAAGATGAAATCAATCATATCATACAAGCTGTGAATACGTTGATAACAGAGGTAGCTCGTGCGCTTGGAGAAGCGAAACAAAACGCACTTGAAAATGCTTCTGTGGCAGAAGAGCTATCCAGTACAAGTTTGCAAATAGGTAAAAGGGTTGAAGAAGAGGCACAGATAGTATTTCAAACACAAAGTGATGCTCAAAGTGTTGCTACTGAGATACAAGAAGCAAGCACACAAGCCAATAAAGTCA
>JAQUVE010000095.1 GCA_028693565.1 Sulfurospirillaceae bacterium
TGGTGATACCACGACGTTTTTCCTCTTCTAAGGTGTCGCCTACAAAGCCTGTTAATGCTTCAATAAGGGCAGTTTTTCCATGGTCAACATGCCCTGCTGTTCCTACGATAATATAATTCATTTGAGATCCAATACTGTTTTAATAGTCTGAATAAGTTGTGATTCCACAGATGGAAGAAGGCTTCTAAAATCCAGTAAAAATTGTTCATTCTCAATGCGCCCAATGACATAGTGCTCTCTAAATTTTTTTTCTAAAGCCGAGGCTTTTCCTTTGATATGTAAAGCAATGGTCGGAAATTTACGATTGGGCAATGTACCACCGCCCATATAAGTATCGCTTTGGACCACATCGCAATAGTGTTCACCAACACATGCTCTAACACGTAAGGCTCTTTGTGTTAAATCTTCCACATTTTGAAATAAAAGCCATAGAGTAGGGATGGCTTCATACTCCTCTTTAAGATACGCCTTAATACTCTCTTCCAAGAGGCTAAGTGTGATTTTATCCACACGCAACATACGCAATAACTGATTTTTTTTAAGAGCATCTATCAGCTCTTTACTCCCCGCGATAATGCCCGCTTGAACACTGCCAAAAAGTTTATCACCACTAAAGCTGATCAGTGAAGGTTGGCAGGCTAGGATTTCGTCCAAAGAGGCTTCCCGATTTCCTAAATTGTAAGGCAGTTTAGGGATGTATCCACTACCCAAATCATAATAATCAATCAAGCCATTTTTGTGTGCCAACGCTTTAATGGTCTTATAATTTACATCCTCGCTAAAGCCTTCCATGGCAAAGTTGGATTGGTGTACTTTCATCAGCATTGCGGTATTTTCACTAATGGCATTGGCGTAATCCGTTGGTTTTGTTTTATTGGTCGCACCCACTTCATGCAAGAGTGCACCACTTTGCTTCATGACCTCAGGGATACGAAAACTGCCTCCAATTTCAACAAGTTCACCACGTGAAACGACGACTTCTTTATTTTTGGCAAACGTATTAAGGATAAGAAAAACAGCCGCGGCATTATTGTTAACGACTAATACATCTTCAACATGCAAGAGATTTTTGAGATGACCACTGACATGTTCATATCGCTCACCTCTACACCCCTCTTGAAGGTTGTATTCAAGGTTTGAATAGTTGCAAATAATAGGTTTGGCTCGCTCAAGTAGGCATTCTGAGATTAAACTTCGTCCCATATTAGTATGCAATATAACACCAGTAGCATTAATCAGTGGTTTTAAAGAAGGTTCAAAAAATGCATCATAGGTGTTTTTGACACGCTGTATGAGGCTCTCTTCATCAACAGACGATACTTCCTCTTTCAAAATGGCTTCACGTAAAGATTCTATCGCCTCACGTGCAATCTGCGTTAAAAGAGGAGTACAGAGTCCTTCAAACACAGGATGTGAGATAAACTTATCTACTTTGGGAAGTTCTCGTAATAGCTTCATGTGTTCTCCGGAAGGGGTAATTTAGCTTCGTTAAAAAGGTATTTTTTATTTTGTAGTTTGGTGAGAATTCCTTGATCACTGAGTTGTTTAAAGAGTTTTATGACTGTTGGCTTACTAACATCTACACGTTCCATCAATTCACTGTACGAATAGTTGAATGTATTCTCAGCATCAAGATTTTTAATAATAAAACGGATAATTTCTACTTGTTTACTGTCGGTGACAGCGGATATCATTTTGATAATATTGTAAGAACGCTCAATCTCTTTAGCTTGAATTTTGGGAAGCAGAACATCATGGAGTGTATTTAAAAGCTCTTTAATATTGACGGGTTTAATGATATAGTCGTTGACACGTAATTTAATGGCATCCAGAAGGTATTCCGTATCGGTAAAAGCCGTTGTAAGGATAGATGGAATCTCAATTTGAAGGTCATGTTTGAGCATTTTGAGAAAATCAAGTCCGTTACTGTAGTGCAAATGAATATCAGAGATAATCACATCGACTTTTTCTGTTTTGACGATTTTTAATGCTTCCTCAACGGTTTGTACAGGGTATATTTTTTTCACAAAATCTTCCAGTACGGCGGTAGTGTGTTTGAGTAAATCAGCTTCATCCTCAATATAAAGGATTGAAAAACTGCCGAGTAAGTCAAAATTTCGTTTATTCATGGTATGCCTCTTCTGTTTGAATAGGTTGTTTTGGAATTTCAATCGTAAACATAGAGCACGCATAAAATATGGGTGAGCCTAATTTGTGCTTTATATTTTTACATCCAATTCGTCCCGCCATATGCTTTTCTATCATTTGTTTAGACATATAAAGCCCGATACCGGTGCCAACGCTTTGATGTTTTGTCGTAAAATAGGGGTCGAAAACCTTTGGTATTATATCATTTTTTATACCACCACCATTATCGATAACATTGATGTAAATACTTTCTTGACTCTCTTTAGCGATGATTTGAATGATTTTTTTATCTAAATTTTGATGTGTACTAAGGATGTCTTTGGAATTACCGATAAGATTTAAAAGGACATGAATGAGCTCGTTTTTAAACCCAAAAACTTCTAAATCATCTTTTAATATATAAGAGATCGCAATCTCTTCACGCTCTAATTGATACTTTGAAAGATCGATTGATTTTTGAATGACCTCTTTAATGCTAAAGTTTTTTTTGCTCTTATTGGGATTAAAAAAAGTTCGAAAATCTTCTAATGTTTCTGACATATTGGAAGAAAGCATGTGTGCATCCGCTACGCGAGAGCTGATAAATTCACTATCAAGTTTTCCTAGTAAAAACTTACTTTCAAAACTTTGGATGATCATCATGAGCGCTCCCAAAGGTTGCCTCCATTGGTGTGCGATGTTTTGGAGCATCTCACCAAGACTCGCAAGTTTGGCTTGCTGGAACATGATATTATCTTTTTTACGGCTATTCTCAACCTCTTTTTTAATACGATTTTCTAAAGAAGCATTGAGAATTCTAAGCTCTTTGGTCTTTTGTGAGATATTCTCTTCAAGGTAATTATGGAGATTTTTGAAGTGGGTAAAAATCGTAAAGAGTACCATGGAGATAAAAAAGAAAATCAATCCAATGAGCAAAATCAACATGTACGTACTGGTTTGAAAGAGGTGGTCGTTCGTCTGTTTTTCGCTGATGGATTGTTTAAGATGACTGTTGATGAGGCTTGATAAATAGATATTTAAGGCGTTTGTGTCCAAAGATAGCCCATCGATGAGATAGAGTGCTTCTTCAGTCCGTGATTTTGAGAGGAGTGGTAGAATAGCATTGAGTTGGCTATTAATATTTTTCATTTTTACATCTATTTTTTCGACAAGGCCTTGTTGAAAAATAGTTTTTTCAGGCAGGCTTTGAGCAACTAAAAAGAAGTTGAGCCATCGACTTGCAAAGTAAGGAAGCCCTCCAATGGGCGTATCAATGGATACTTTATAATTCTCCCATTGTTTATTGATAATTTGTTGTGCCAAAAAGATGACTTCAACAGCATCGTTATTGCTGATTTGGTCAAATTTGATATCGTAAAGCGTTTCATTGATATTAACCCGATACATATCTTTAATCTCTTCAAGTTCAACTTGAGGTTGGGTGTGCTTTTGAAAGAGTGTTTCATAATCGTATTTAAGAGCAAAAATAGAGATGAACATCAAAAACCCAATCAACATCATACCACTAAGGATAATAACAATAAGAATTTTAGTTTTATTAGAAAATTTAATATGATCTAATTTGTCATTGATAAATTGTGCTAACGTCATCTTAATGTCCATATTTTTCAAGAATATGAAATTTGCCATGTGCGTATGTCGAAAGATAGACTTGGTTTAGCAGTTGCGAATGATAATACTCTAAAGGGATATCGTTTAAAGTGTATTTATTGAGATTCTTAAGGTTATCAATAAAGGTTTGACGGGTAACACTGATGCCATTGTGTTGCAACGCTTGTACCACCGCTTTGGCGGCAAGGTAAGATTCGTAAGATACTAAAGAGGGCTTTTCTTTCGGATAGTAAAAGGCAAGAAGGCTTAGATAGCTTTTGGCTTCTTCGGAATCGGGTTCATCATAAGAAGGGACAGTTTGCGAAAAAAGGATATTTTCACCATCTCCACCCAGTTCATCTATGAGTGCATTGGCATTGACAAAAGAGATAGGACAAAAGGTGATATTATCAAAGCAACACTCTTTGACTTTGGTGATAAACCTAGCTGTCGGTTTGTACGAGCCTACCAAGATGATAGCTTCGGGTTTAACAGCGGCTATTTCATGAATGGCATGACGAATAGAGAGGGTGTTGCGTTTATAAGTGCCCTCAGCTTGCAGTCGTAATTTCCGTTTGGCTAAAGCTTCACTGAGTGCAATATAGCCTTCCTCTCCATAATCATCATTTTGATAAAAAATAGCAAATTTGGTAAATCCTTTTTTTTCAGTTAAAAAAGTAACCAGTGCTTCAATCTCATCTTGGTAGGAACTGCGAAAGTTGATGATGTTGTTGGCATTGTTCTCACGTAAAAAAGCAGCTCCTGTATAAGGAGCGATAAATGGAATGTCACTGTTAGTAACCAGAGGAAGAATACGTTTGACCGTAGGCGTTCCGACAAAGCCAAAAAGTCCAAAGACTTTATCTTTCTGAATAAGTTTGAGTGTATTGGTATAGGTGTTTTCTGGTTCATATTTATCGTCATATTGAATAAACTCAATTTTGCGGCCATTGATGCCACCACGTGCGTTAATATGGCTAAAATAGGCGTTTGCACCTACTGCGATATCTTGCCCCAAGTTGCTATTGATGCCACTTAGTGGTAAAGAAGCCCCAAAAACAATAGGTTCTTTGGCTGAAAGAGGCTTTTGATAGGCAGCAAACCATAAGCCAAATGCGATGACAATTGTAACAGGCAGTAAAAGAAGAAAATTTTTGTTTACCAATGCTGTGACCTTTTATACCTTATTATTAAGGTTAATTATAACGGAAGAAAATTAATTTAAACCTAAGAAATACAGGAGTTAAAATGAGATATTTTAACTCCTGTTAAGAACCATTTAAAGAAAATCATTTTACAATCTCGGTAAATAAATATTGACCAAAAGAGATGGAAACATAAAAAATGAAAAAAGATTACGCATTTTACAACCAGGTTGGTTTAGATTTTCCATTACGTGATGATATAGATGTTCTCTCATCAGCGCAACCAAGCGTTGGTGGTTATATTATCGCCAATAGTGAAGCCATAGGTGCAGAGATTTATGCGCCAGAAATAAACTTTTATTTGAAGCAGTCCCGAGATAGTATCGCAGCTAAAATATCTAATGTTGCAAAATTATATGATATCCGCTCGGTTGGATTTGACTTTGCTCAAGATAAAGATTATGAGCAAGTTGTGGGTGATAAGTTACTGATTGTAGCAGAAGATGAAACAGCTGAAACATTAAAAACGACGTTAAAAGAAGAAGGTTTTACCGTTTTGATCTTGGCTTCCTCCATGATTGAAGATGTTAATGGTCATATTGGAGCATTGCATGTTAGCCTCTTAAAAGAGGGTGAAATCTATGATGTTGAAACAGACCAAATTTTGTGGCAAAATGCTCCCGCCTTTGCCATGAAACAAAGTGGCGTATACGATTCAGCGTTGCTTGGCATTGAGGGTGCTTTGAAAAAAGTACGTGATAATAAAGGGACGTACCATTATAAAAATTTTATCAACTATGATCCCTCGATCTGTCAGTATCATGAGCGCAGAGAAGAGATTTGTGGCAAATGTGCTGAGGTTTGCCCCACAGTGGCTATTTTGAAAGAAGATGAAACCAAACATTTGGTTTTTTCGCATATTGATTGCCATGGTTGTGGCGGTTGTATCAGTGTCTGTCCTAGTGGCGCATTGGATTACACCCAGATGCCAAGAGTGGCCTTTGCCCACCTAAGTGGTTATTTTAAAGAGAGCATTGCGTTGATCATCCCTCAAAAAATGAATCTCGATACCTTAGAAATTGAACTTAAAGAGGGTGTGTTGCCTTTGATGATTGCGGGTGAAAAATACCTGCATGAAGCGCATCTGATGAATTTACTGCAAACCAGTGGTAATCCGATTATTTTTTATACAGATTTTATCTCTAAAGGAACGGGTGATGTCATTCGCATCATCAATGAAATTTTTGAGAAAAAATACCATAAAAAAGCCATTTATATCTGTGAAGATAGCAATGCATTGCAACAAATCTTTGATACACTGCAAAGCATCCCCGAATGTCAATACGGCATTAATGAAGCAGATTTGCGCAAACGAGAGATATTTTCAGCGAGATTGGCACATTTAGTAGGCAATGAAGATTTGGGAATCGTGAAAACAGGCGAACATATCCATTATGGCGATATCGTGATCAACGAAGATAAGTGTACTCTTTGTTTAAGTTGTGTAGGAGCGTGTAATGTTAGAGCGTTAACGGCTCATCCTGAAGATAACTCTTTACGTTTTAATCCTTCGATTTGTACCAATTGTGGCTATTGTGAAGTGACGTGTCCTGAGAAAGATTGTTTAACGGTTATTAAAGATGAGATATCTTTGAAACCAAGCTGGTTTACTCAAAAAATCATGGCTAAAGATGATTTGTTTGCATGTACAGAGTGCGGCAAAGAGTTTGCAACGGTTAAAGCCGTACAAAAAATCGCAGCGGTTATGACGCCACTGTTTGGCGCGGATGATGTGAAAGTGAAAACACTCTATTGTTGTGCTGATTGTAAGCCAAAAGTGATGTTTAAATCACATATTAACCAACAACGAGAGGGACTATAATGATGGATAACGAGGCTATTAATAGAGCAAGAGCGGTACATTATGGATTATTTGCATCGCTTTTTATATTTTTTGATGATCAATCTAAATTTCAAGAGCTTCTAAAAACGGTGGAAGTGTTAAAGCAAAACCCTTTAGATAGTCATACGGAAGCTGCGTTAAGCAACATGTATACGATGTTAAACGAGGGGGGACTTGAAGCACTTAAAGAGGAAAATAGCATACTTTTTTTTAATCCTTATGCTTCTTTTATCCCGATAACCGCTTCTTTTTACGATGAACAAAGAGACGATGGAAAAAAACGTTTAGAGATGGTCAATTATGTATTGAGCTCTAAATTTAGAAGAGATACTGATAAATTTAAAGAACTTGAAGATCATGTGGGATTTATCCTTTTGTTCATGCAAAAGCTCATTGCTGATGCAATGCAAGGCGATAAAGCGTCACAAGATCTCTCTTTGGAAGTTTTTACCCATATTCTCAATGGTTTTATTGATGAATTTATTGAAAATGTTTATACTCATACGAACAGTCAATTTTATAAAGAAGTTGCCATTGTCTTTCAGGCTTTTCTAGAGATGGAGCGATTTTTCTTAGGCGTTGCGAAACCGATCAAAGTAGAGAAGCGAAAAATTGAAGCGTTGGAAAAAAAGCAAAAAAAACCACTGACACAAAAAGCAAAACGCAATCTTGATGAGATTGTATTGTAAATAGAGAGTTCTTTTTATTTAGGTACAGATATGCAAAAAATGCATATCTGTACCTTGTGTGTGTGCAATGTAAAAATGACCGTTAAGAGATATTAATATGCAATTTTTGCATATTAATATCTCTTTGGGCTTCAAAGAGAAAAAAAATGCAGGAGGAAATCGTGCAAGATCAAAGAAGGAGTTTTATTAAAAAAACTCTAGGGGCGAGTGCTGTAGTAGCCGCTGTTGGTGTGAGCGCCATAGCGAGCGATAAAGGCAGAACGGCAGGAAGTAATGGTGTCGTGATAGGAAAATCGAAGAAAAAAGAGATTCTATACACTAAAACCGCACATTGGGATGCGTTTTATAACGCAGCTTACTAAAGGAGAAAACGCATGAGTAAAGAGATACTCGAAAATGTATCTTTACGCATGGGAAGACGATCATTTCTGAAAATGGCAGCTATCGGAGCTAGCTTTGGAGCAACAGCAAGTTTTGCTTCAAGTGACGCGATTCGTAAGGCTACGCCAGAAGAGGTAAAAGATCCATTTCCAGGCTCAAAGAGAGTAAAAACAATCTGTAGTATTTGTTCTGCTGGTTGTGGGATTGTTGCAGAGGTACACAATGGTGTATGGGTTCGCCAAGATGTGGCGCAAGATCATCCTATTAGTGAGGGAAGCCATTGTTGTAAGGGAATTGACCAAATTGATTTGGTAAAAAGCACACAACGTGTTAAATTTCCAATGAAAAAAGTTGATGGAAAATGGCAAAAAATCAGTTGGGATCAAGCCGTTAACGAAATTTCTGAGAAAATGTTAAAACTAAGAGCTGAAAATGGTCCAGATGTTGCCATGTTCTTAGGCTCAGCTAAATTTAACTTGCAACAATCTTACTACTTTAGTAAGTTTGCAGCCATGTGGGGAACTAATAATATCGATCACGTAGCACGAATCTGACATAGCGCAACAGTCGCCGGTGTGGCGAATACATGGGGTTATGGAGCGATGACAAATCACTTTGGTGATGTTGTTGGACATTCAAAAGCTATTTTAGTTATCGGAGCAAACTCAGCAGTAGCAAATCCTATTGGATTTAAACATATGCTACAAGCAAAAGATCGAAACAACGCAAAACTTATTGTCGTTGATCCTGTATTTACCAGAAGTGCCGCAAAAGCAGATCACTACTTGCGTATTCGTACGGGAACAGATATCGCCTTTATTTATGGTTTATTGCACCTTATCTTTAAAAATGGTTGGGAAGATAAAAAGTTTATCGACAGCCGTGTTTATGGTATGGAAGACATCCGTGCAGAAGCTGCCAAATGGACTCCTGAAGTCGTTGCTGATGTAACGGGTATTCCTGCTGAACAAATTATTCAAATCGCAACATTGTTAGCTAAAACTAAACCAGCAACGGTTGTTTGGGCACTGGGCATTACACAACACTCTATTGGTAGCTCCAATACACGTATCCTTCCGATTTTACAATTGGTCCTTGGAAATATGGGTAAAAAAGGTGGTGGAACCAATATTATTCGTGGCCACGACAATGTTCAAGGCTCAACGGATATGTGTAATCTTGCCGATTCACTTCCTGGTTATTATGGTTTGGCTGAGGGTTCATGGAAATACTTTGCAGCCTCTTGGGGTGTCGATTTTGAATGGCTTAAAGGAAGATTTGCCGAGCCAAAATGGATGACAACCAAAGGATTTTCACTGGCTAAATGGTGGCAAGGTGTTCTTCAAGAAGAAAAAACGTACTCCTCTGCACCTATTCGTGCTGTCTGGATTCAAGGAACAGGTATCACTTCTATGTCTCAACAAGCAAAAATCAAAGAAGCCCTTGATAAGCTTGATTTAGTCGTGATTGCTGAACCATTTGTGAACGAAGCGGCCGTACTTACGAGTCGAAAAGACGGTATCTATATCTTACCAGTCGCAACACAATTTGAATGTGAAGGTAGTGTAACCGCAACCAATCGTTCATCTCAATGGCGAACCAAAGTGGTTGAGCCTCTTTATGAGAGCAAAAGTGATGAAGATGTCATGTTTGCATTTGCGAAAAAATTTGGTTTCTATGATGAGTTTGTTCGTGGTATGAAAGTTTCTGTGAAAGATGGCAAAGTGGTTGAAACGAAAAAAGATTTCGTATGGCCAGATGATGCTGTCACAGAGATTGCACGAACGATTAAAACCATTGGTCTAAGTGGCTGGACGCCTGAGCGTCTTCGCAAGCATCAAGAAAATTGGCATATGTTTGATCCGTTGACGTTAGAGGGAAAAGGACCAATGAAGGGTCAATATTATGGTCTTCCATGGCCTTGCTGGGATGAAAAACATCCAGGAAGTCCTATCCTTTATGATGTGGATACCCCTGTTAATGAAGGTGGTATGGGATTTAGAAATCGTTTTGGACTTGAGCACAATGGTGTGAGTCAACTGGCGGAAAAATCCGTGACTGTGAAAGGCTCGAAAGTTGAAGGCGGTCATCCAGAAATTACCAAGGCGAATATCGAAGCCGTTCTTGGTATCACCCTTACAGACGCTGAAAAAGCTGCTATGGGCGCAAACTGGAAAGTGGACTTTAGTGGTATCATTCAGGAAAAATGCCGTGAAAAAGGTGTTGCTCCGTATGGTAATGCACGTGCTCGTACGATTGTTTGGGAGTTTCCTGATCCTATTCCAATGCACAGAGAGCCTATTCACTCTTCACGACCAGATTTAGTAGCAAAATACCCAACGTATGAAGATCAAAAAAATAACTTCAGGGTTGAGACTAAATACAAATCGGAACAGACAAAACAAGAGTGGGTTAAAGATTTCCCAACCATGATTGTCACGATGCGTGTGGTTAACCTTTCAGGTGCAGGAATGCTTGAGCGAACCAGTAAATA
>JAQUVE010000096.1 GCA_028693565.1 Sulfurospirillaceae bacterium
CAAATCCTCACCAACATAGCTAATATCAGCGATAATTTCAAGAGCAATAAAGAATTACACCAAATCATCACAGCCATCGGTGCTTACACGAAGAAAGAGTTAGGTTTTATGTGCGAAAGTTGAGATATTAATACAATCATCCAAGACCTGCATCAAAAAGGTTATAGTGGGATCTATTATATTCAACGCTATTTACATGTAAATGAAACCCTCGGAAATACAAAAGAACCCCTAAATATCTTTGATGAAAATCAACTACTCAAAATAATACCTATACAATTTAGAAATTAAGAAATACACTATATCTAACAATTTTTTCATTAAATTTTCATATTTTTCTTGAAAATTAATAGCTTTATTTTCTTATGTAATATCTTGAATATTTATTAAATCTTCGTTTTTTTGCTGAACTATTAATCTATTGACACAAGGAAAATACTGACATGTAAAAAGGCATAGGCAAAGCTTAAAAAATCCAATGTAAGTAGGGCAAAAAGGGTGATGAGGAGGCTTTTCAAAAGAGTTTCCTCAAATCCATGCCTGCATAAAGGTGTCCGACCTCTTTTTCGTAGCCGTTGAACATCAAGGTATCTTGTTTGGAAAGTTTTCCTAGCACGCGCTCTTTGGCTTGTGTCCATCTAGGGTGGTCTACTTTGGGATTGACATTGGCATAAAAGCCGTACTCTTTTGGATTTTGTTCTTGCCATGTGTTTAGAGGTTCTTTTTCTACACATTCGATAAGGTCGATAGACTTGATGGATTTAAAGCCGTATTTCCAAGGAACTACCAAACGAATCGGAACGCCATTTTGCGGGAGTAGGCGTTTGCCGTACATGCCAACAGCGATAAAAGTGAGCGGATGGCGTGCCTCATCCATACGCAAGCCCTCAACATAAGGGTGTTTGATGGAAGCAAAGATGCCTTTAGCTTGGTCGGGAAACATAGCAGGTTCGTGGCGTGTGGTGAACTTGACGTATTTGGCTTTGCTGTTTGGCTCTAAGTAATCAAGCAATTTGTAAAGCGGAAACCCAATCCACGGAACCACCATCGACCAGCCCTCAACACAACGAAAACGATAAATGCGCTCTTCCAAACCAAATTTGGCGATGAGGTCATCCACTTCTAGCATCTGCTCAGTTTTAAGTTCTCCAAAAAAGCCGACATTCCATGGGCTGGTTTTCATCTTTTGGGAGAGTTTTACAGGAGCTGTTTTATCGGTGGAAAACTCGTAAAAATTGACGTAGTTAGTGGCTTGTTCTTCGGTGTTAAGCGTGAGCTTTAGAGGATTGGTATCGGGGGTGTAAGTGAGGCTTAAATCTTTGGGCAATGAAGCCATAAGCTGTGAAAGTGCTGAGCTACTCACCAACGCTCCCGCTCCTAGTTTTAAAAAATGGCGTCTGGCTTCAAAAAGGGCTTCAGGGGTAACATCGTTTACATGTAAGGGTTTCATGGCGACTCCTTTAAGAGTATTTTTTAATATTTATACATGAGGAAACTGCAAATAAAAGGTTGTTTCCTTGTTTGGAATAGATTCAATCCAAACGTTGATGTGATACATTTCACACACAGAATTTACAATATCCAGTCCTATTCCAAAGCCTCCAACGGTAGTGCTCCTTCGTTCAAAGCGTTTGAAAATGGTTTTTTTGTTTTCTTCGCTAATGCCGATACCTTTGTTGGTAACCGTTAAAAGATATTCGGAAAGTTTCACGGAGATGGTTGTTTTAGGAAAACTGTATTTAATAGCATTTGATAAAAGGTTATGAATCACTTTTTGAATACGAGATTTATCCATATGGATAAATGTTGTTTGGAGTTGCGCGGTAATTGTATTTTCTTTCGTCGCAGCGATTTCGTTGAAATAGCTAACGCTTTCTTGGATTAAAAGAGCAAGGTCAAACGACTCTTCAAATACTTCATCAATATCATTAAATGCGATATAACTTAAGCTGTTGTAAATTTGTGAAATGAGTTTTGTACTAATAGAAATATGATTGATGACGCGTTTATCGTCAAATGAGCTTTGCTTGAGATTTGAAACACTCATCATCAAAGCTGCGATTGGAGTATTTAGTTCATGTGAACTATCTTTAATAAATTTATTGAGTTTGTCCATGCGTGAATGAACGGGTCTGAGTAAAAATCGGCTCAAAAAATAGCCTTCAATGCCAACAAAAATAGCAGAAATTAAAATGCTTAAGACAATAATTAAATTTAATTTGAATATCTCTTGTTCACTCTTTTCCTCATCAACAACAATATAAGCGACATCATTGATGGGGCTTGATAGCTCACGAACAGTATAACGCGTTGTATTCAAATCAAAAGTAGGTATGTTGGCGTTTGAAAAAAGAGGTTGTTTTTCCTTATTTAACAATGCGACATTAAAAAACTCTTTTGGCGGATGAAAGGTGTAAGGTACTTTATCCATTTCTGCTCGCATGAGCTCTTTTTCGTAACTCATGATGACAGTTTTTATTTCCATTAAGCGTTTTTCATGAATTTTATTTGTTTCGTTACTGTGATATAAGATAGCAATAATAATCATAAGAATAAGCGCAGAAGAGATATAAATGGCTAAAAATCCCCATAATGATTTCAGTTCTTCTCTATTCAAAAATGTATCCATTCCCTCTAACGGTTTGAATTTTATCTTTTCCTAAAATATTGCGTAAATTCTTAATATAGACTCTAATGGTTGCTTCACTGGGCATTTCATGATATTCCCATAAATTTTGGATAAGCTCTTCTGAAGAGATGACTTTCCCTTTTTGATTACACAGATACAGTAAAATTTTACACTCTTTGCGAGTAAGTGTGTAGGATATTCCGTTGGCAAATAAGCGATTTTTAGAAACGATTAACGAAATATTATCGTCTAATTTTAGGGCTTCTTCATTGACGATGTGAAACCGTTTTTGAATATTTTTAATCCTTAAATCAAGTTCTTCAAGATCAAAAGGTTTTTTAATGTAATCATCACAGCCGTTCTCAAAGCCTTTTTTTAAATGAGCCGTATCTTGAAATGCGGTTATGATAATGGCAGGGGTATTGTTTTGATAGGTACGAATTTCTTTAAGAAGGTCGATACCGCTTAATTTTGGGACATTGATGTCAAGAATTAAAAGGTCAAATTTTTGATCGTTCAGTGCATCAGAAGCTAATTGTCCATCGCTAAAATGGGTGGTTTGATGCATATGTTTATCGAGATGGCACAGTAGAATGTCAGATAAGATAGGATCGTCTTCTAACAATAAAATCTTCATTGACACTGTTCCCTTTTTCATCCATTATACCATAGCCTTTATAGAGGGGCTATGGTATCGCTTTAGCGTTTGATTATTTTTTTTCTGCTCCACACTTTGCATCAGCAGGTTTTTTCATATCTTTAGGCATTTTATCGCCACCACATTTTGCATCGGCAGGCTTTTTCATCTCTTTTGCGTCTTTAGTAGAGTTCATTTCTCCTCCACATTTGCCATCAGCTGCCATTGCACCGCTTACAAACATTGCAGCAATACATAATGCTACAAGAGGTTTTACCTTAGAAAATACTTGCATGTAAATCTCCTTTTTTGGGTTTTGGATAATGAAAGTATAATGATTTTATGTGTAGTGATTATGTAGTTACATTACACAAACGTTTTACAAGAGTGTGTTAAAATGTTTGGTATGAAGAGACGAACTTTTATAGCACTCAGTGCGACATCACCTTTATTGTTGAGTATGGATACGCAAGCTAAAGAAATTTCTAAAGACGCGTGGGAAATCATAGCGAATGTGCAAGAGATTTTGTTGCCAAAAACTGAACACATGCCATCTGCACAAGATGTCAATGCACTTTTTTATTTGGTATCGAACAGTTCCTCTGAGTACTTTGATGCAAATGATTTAGATTTGATTATCAAGGGAGCTTTTGTTTTTCATCAAAAATTTCCAGATTTTTTGGAGAAAGATACTGAATCGAAAAATAAAATCCTAGAAAGTGCAACGGAAGATGATGACTTAGAAAAATGGCTCTCCAGACTTATCTATTATACGATTGAAGCTATGTTTAGTGACCCTATTTATGGAGGAAATACCCATGAATTAGGATGGACTTCAACGTTACATACCACTGGAAATCCTCGCCCTATGAAAAAATATGGAAGAAAAATATGAATTACGATGTCTGTATTATTGGCAGTGGTGCGGGAGCTGGACCACTTGCTTATGAACTTTCACATGCTGGAAAAAAAGTGGTTATTCTTGAAAAAGGCGATATTTACAGTGAACAAGATTTTTCCAAGGATGAAATCGCTTATACGAAACGAAATATTTTTACACCGAAACTAAGCGATGAGTATCATACCATCGAAACGTTGGAAGATGGGGTGTGGGTTAAAACGCCTACCTACGAAAATAATTGGAATTTTTGGAACGGAAGTCTTCTGGGAGGCTCTTCAAATTTCATGAGTGGCTTTTTTCATCGTCTCAAACCGAATGATTTTAAATTAAAATCCGTTTATGGCGCGTATGAGGGAGCCAATATTGAAGATTGGCCTATACGCTATGAAGATCTTGAGCCTTACTATGATATGGTTGAAAAAATCGTCGGTGTATCAGGACGTGTTAGCGAACATGCGCATCAAGAACCAAGAAGCACAAATACATACCCGTATCCTCCTTTGGTAGAACATCCTATTGTTGAAAAATTTGATACGGCATGTAAAGATTTAAACTTCACCTCTTTCATGACACCAAGAGCCATACTTTCAGAACCTAAAGGGAACCGAAACCCTTGTTATTATTCTCATTATTGCGGTTCTTACGCATGTTCAAGCGGAGCAAAAGGAAGCTCAAGGGCTGCTTTAATTCAACCCGCTTTAGCAACCGGTAATTTACATATCATAGCAAACGCTTTTGTTGTGAAATTGGAAACCGATGGGGCTCAAAAGGTTAAAAAAGCACTTTATCTTACAAAGGAAGGCACTCAAAAACAGGTAAAAGCTAAACTTTTTATCCTTGCAGCGCAAGCAGTTGAGAGTTCACGTTTATTGTTAAATTCCAAAAATGAGGCATTTCCGAATGGGTTAGCCAATTCTTCAGGAGCCGTTGGAAAAAATCTTCTCTTTTCAGGTGGGGGTATGGGCTCAGGCGAGTTTGATGTAAGCCATTTTAGTCAAGAAGTTCTTTTGCAACCGGGGCTTTTTGTAAATCGTGCCTTAAAAGATTGGTATTTCACACCCGAATTTAAAGGTGGTTTGATTGACTTTTTATTTGAACATGCCAACCCGATTCGACGTGCCAACACTTTGAAATGGGAAGATGACAAACTCATCTTTGGGCAAAAGCTTCAAGATAAAATCTTTCAAACATTTACAACAACTAGAGTGCTTAATTTTGAAATATTTAATGATTGGATGCCTAATGATAACTGTTTTGTATCCGTTGATGAGAAACACAAAGATAAATACAGCATTCCTGTTGCAAACATTCGTATCGGAGCACACCCTCAAGATGTTAAAGTAGGAGAGTTTTTAGCCCAAAAAGCTCTTAAAGTACTTGAAAAAATGGAGGCAAAAAATATCACTTATGATATCTCGCCCCTGCCTTCACAAAACCTTCAAGCAGGAGGGTGTCGTTTTGGTGATGACCCAAAAAAACATGTACTCAATCGCTACTGTCAAAGCTACGACCACCCCAACCTTTTTGTCACCGATGGCAGTTTCATGCCCACAGGAGGGAGTGTGCCTTACACATGGACAATTTACGCTAATGCTTTTCGAGTGGCGCACTACATCAGAGATAATATTAGAATTTAAAATTTATTGCACAAACTGTTGCAATAGGAGGAGAAAAAGAATGAAAATCATATTTTTAATCGTGGCAATGTTCGTATCCTTACAAGCAAAACAGCAAACAATCGTTTTTGGAGCTGGGTGTTTTTGGGGTGTTGAAAAACATTTTGAAGGGAAAAAGGGTGTGATAGAGGTGAAGTCTGGTTTTGCAGGGGGCAATTATAAAAATCCTACTTATAAAACCGTATTGGACCACAGGCTAAGCTCACCAAAGGGAGTTGTAAACCACACCGAAGTAGTGCAGGTTATCTACGAAGAGGACAAAATATCTGCGGATGAGCTTATAAGAAATTTTTGGGAGCTTCATAATCCAACGCAGGGCAACAGGCAAGGAAATGATATAGGAAACAATTACAGGAGTGCTCTTTACTATACAAATGAAGAGCAAAAAAAGAGTGCACTTGAGACGAAAGATATGTATCAAGTGCTTTTAAATAAAGCAGGTTATGGAAAAATCACCACAGAGATAAAAGCTCTTGAAGAGTTTTATGTTGCCGAGGCCTATCATCAAGACTATCTGAAAAAAAATCCTAATGGATACTGTCCTAATCATTCAACTGGCATAAAGTTTGATAAACAGACACAAAAGCAAGTGTTTATAACGCCATATGCTGGAAAAGAGATCGTTGTTATAGACGCCAAGGGTTGTCCTTATTGTGAAAAATTTGAAAAAGATGTCACTTCTTTTTATAAAGGAGATATTCCTCTTCGAACAGCTCAAAAAGAGCAATTAAAAGGCTTTGCTATCAAAACTAAGCTGGATGCAACGCCAACTATTTTATTTATCCAAAATGGAAAAGAGATAAACGCTCATAGAGGCTACATGGATGCGAAAACTTTTTATAAAGCACTCGCGGCTTTTAAATTAGGAACCAGCTCAGAAGCCTTCAATGTCGCTTTCAATCAAGGAACAGATGCTAGATTTTGTAAACAGTATGATAAATTTAAAAATACTCCTGATGGTGTTTTTATAGACGCTCTCTCGGGCGATATTTTATTTGACACACGAGATAGATTTAACTCAGGCACTGGCTGGTTGAGCTTTTATAAAGCGGTAGAGGGTGCAACAATAGAGAAAAAAGACATAAGCTATGGCATGGTAAGAACAGAAGTACTTGCAAAAAAGAGTGGCATGCACTTAGGGCATGTATTTGACGATGCTCCTGGGGGAAGGCAGAGATTTTGCATCAATGCAACCGTGCTAGAGTTTATTCCAAGAGATAAAATTCAGTAAAACAGCAGACACAAGACTCTGTTTTTATCATGGTATTTCGTTTTGCTTATCCATGCTTTTGAGTGGAAAAATACCTTTCTTTTTCTACTCTTAAGTAAGAGGGAGATCTAATTTAAGTTATTTTTAAATCTCGTGGTATTTTTGTACCCTTGCTCAGAAATAGCCGTTTATACTCTCTTAGACAGATGAATATAGCTTAGCGTGGTATTTTTTCCGAATTCTGTAGTGAACCGTATTAATTCGTATCAAGTTCATACGGCAACGATTCGTCTATCGTTTCAAAAGGGAGTATTTTTGTACCACGATGCTCTTTAAGAAAGGTTTTTGCCTCTTCTTCGCTCTCAAAAGGAATCAACTCGTGCCCCATTGGTCCATAGATGTCGCTTCGAATCACGTAAAAAGCGCTTCTGCCATCAATGCCTTTGCCTGAATAATAATCGCTCACCAAGATACTAACAATATTTTGAGGGGTCGCATACAATGGCGTTTAGTTAAGCTCCCAACCTGAAAAATCCCCTGCTTTGTGAATCTAAAAAACAATTTTTTTGCATCTTTTTTGGTAATTTGAGCTTTTCATTGCTTTGGTATGTGTGCTCTCATCGGGTGATGGTCTTTTATAATGTCTATTAGGACGAATAGCAACTTTATTTGTTTTGAGGAGTTGGTATATTTTATCCAGTATTTGTTCTATATCCTCGCCCATTTAGGATACTTATAGACAAACATCCCGCACACGGGACATTTTTCATCTTCACCCACTTCGACTTTTCCCTCAACCTCACCCAAATCACCTCTGCGTTTGACATGCCACAGATACAACGCAAGCGCTTGCAATCGCTCCTCATCCAAAAGACCACACGGCAACTCCGTAGCCAACGCCTCTTTAAGTTCACCCAGCTCCATAAAATCCGTCGGCTCAATGGCGCTACAGCGTTTTTCATAGATTTTTTTCCCCATAGGATAGGCTCTTTTTTTAAAACGTGTGTGCATCAACACGTCATCTTTTGCCATCCCCTCACGCGTTACATGTAAGAGTGTTTCAAAATCCACCATCTCTGCTTTATGCGCCTTAGCATACGCCAATGCGTGCTCACGTGAGACAAACGCAACGGAAGTGTATTTGCCAAACGGGATTCCATGCGCCAAAGGATAAACAAAAAAGAGAGCAGCTACTTCTTCATAGTGCTTGGTATCTTTGGCGTATGCCTAAACGCCTTAAGCCCATAGTTTTGCTCATCTTTAAGCAACGAATAGAGACTGCTATACTGCCTTTGCATTGCATTGGTCTTAAACACAGCACGAAACGAACTCTCTTTGTAAATATCGATAGACGTTCCCGTGTAAGGGTCCCACGAAGAAGCGTAAAGAACAAAGGCACTGAAGCAGAGTATTAAAAATGTTTTCATAAAATTAGTCTAGCGAAGAAGTGTTAATTTGAGCAAGGCTTGTCGTTGCTTCTGCAGCAACGACACTTAAAGCCACACTGCCTTGTAAAAATCTTCTAAGCAAAATTTCAACTTTCACACTGCCCCCTTAGCCTTTACATGTAAGCATTAATGCACATCTCTCCAAACTTTAACCTTCCAAAGATAAGCAAGGAAGGTAAAGATGGCCATAAAGCCAATAAGCTTGTAGCCCAAATCTTCTCTCTCAGCCTTCTTTCGATCGCCCACTTTTTCCATATAGCCCACCACTTGCTCTTGTGCTTTTTGGGTTAAACCCACACGAGGCATAGAGGTACCTTCTAGATTTTTTTGTGGATCGTTGATAAAGATTTCAAGATACTCATAGCTTTTGGCACGAATTATGATGGAGAGATCCGGTGGCAAGGTACCCATATAGGCCGTTAGCGTCTTTTTATCAGTCGCACTGAATACTTTGTCATACTTCATATCATGGCATCTCTGACACGCATTAGCAAAGACCTCTTTGTCGCTTAGCTTTTGGGGTGCCACGCTTTGAAGGTATGCCACAATATCCGCAATCTCTTGGTCAATATCTCCGCCTAAGCCATAAAAGGCAATCATCGGATGGGGTTTTTCTTCATTAAACTTGTGTTGAACCTTCAATGCTTTTGTGGGATCTTTAATAAGGGCACTCAAATAGTTCTTATCGTAAATAAGCCCTGCGGTGCTCAAATCTGGTGGTACCACCCCAAATGAAGCTGACGCAGCAGCCGCGTCCATGGGGGCTGGCATACTAGCCACAGTGAGACTATGACATCCTGTACAGCCCGCACTTAAAAAAGTCTCAGCACCTACTTTGGCATTGCCTACTTTGGTGTTTGTTCCCAAATCTTTAAATGCAAAATCAGCAGGGGCTACATGCGGATGCATTTGGGAATGCGCAAAAGGTTCTACGCCCCAATAAATCAATGCCGTGAAGAAAACCACAACGGCTAAAATTTTAAATTCTCTCATTTCTCACCTCCCACTTTCGCTTCCATTTTGGTGATGATAGGAAGCGCCACAAAGAGTACAATAAAGCTAAGGGCTGCAAAGAAACCAACCCAAGCGTTAGGACCTGTTGGAGGAAGCTTGCCATAGACGGTTAGGACAATCATATCAATGACCAATAACCAAAACCAATATTTAAATAAAGGACGTTTGTGCGCAGGGGCGACACGTTCAGTGTCTCTGTCCAAGAACGGGAGCAACATGAAAATCACGTTGGCAAAGCCAAACGCTGCAAGGCCTATATCCATGGCTGCAATGCCTGCAACATCAAAGAAAAATCCTCGCAACACTTCATAACTCCACAAGAAGTACCACTCAGGATAAATGTGTGCGGGAGTTTTCATATTGTTGGCGGGTTCAAAGTTAATCGGATCCATCGCAAAGTTGTAGTGATAACACACAAGGTAGAAAAAGCCTGTAAGCGCCACGCCTACGACAAAGAAATCTTTGGATAAGAAGACCGGCCAAAAAGGAACCACTTTAGACTCTTTGGTTCTACCTTCTTGGTATTTCTTCGCCTCTTTATCAAAGTCGAACTCCGGCTATTTCTCAACAAACAGGGTAAAAGTCCCATGGTTCTTAGAAATAGCTTAATTTGTGATTTCTAACACTCTCTTGGCAAAATCTCTTAGCTCACCATTGGGTCCAATATATTTATAAAGGGTAG
>JAQUVE010000097.1 GCA_028693565.1 Sulfurospirillaceae bacterium
TAAAACTAGAAAAATGGCATAATTGTTAGCTCGTGACATAGGTGTATTAAGCGTTGAGATAGCATCGGCTAGCTCATCTAATTCTTGTTTACGAATCTTAGAAATGGCATAAATAAAATCATGTATCCTCTGTTTAGCATGAGCATCCGTGGTGCTTTGTTTCAAGGCTATCAATAAAGTTTCAAAGTTAAAAATATAGGGCATAAGTAATGCACCAATATTTTGATTGGCAAGAAACTCTTCAAATGCAGTCTTCATATCAAAATCTATAATAAGACTAGGGTTACTATCGCCAATAAAATAGATATATGTCTTGGTAATCATTCCTTTAAAAATATTTTTGCTTTGAAAAGAGTGTTCAATAAATTCGGCATTCTTATGGATACGCCTTGTAATAGTATCGCTACAACGCATTTTTTCCCATGAAATTTCTTGATAGTATTCAGGCTCTTTAAGACTCTTTAAGATACTTTCTTTGATAAGTTTTTGGTAGTGTGGTGTTATATTTTGATTAATGGAGTGTTGTTCTTGTTTTTTATCACCACAACTTGTTAAAAAAATAAGGAGTATTAAAAATACAAGACTATTTTTTAGCATATTTTTCTCATTATATATAGCGTTCAAAATGATCAGCTTGTTTTAAAAGAGCATCAAAAAGCTTTTTTGCATGTTTTAAAATCTCATTCGTTTGATTTTGTGGAGTATCAAGTGTTTGATCGATGGCTTTCAGAAGCCCATCATTAATAAAATTGCGCGTGTTATGGTTACTTGTTTGTGGGAGCAAACTATTGATATCAAAAGCTGTGTTGATCGTGTCAGCATTTTGTGCAGAGGAATCCTTGATATTATTAAAATATTGATTAAGCATGGGTTGTATCATTTTCATCGCTTGAGCTATCTCTTTTTTATCGGCTTCATCAATACCATTCCCTTTGTATGAAAAATTATAACCGTAGGCATGTGAGAGTGAAAGGGTTGTTGTGCTCGTTGTTTCATCTTGAGCATGCATAATTTCAGCAGATTTTTCATCGTACATTTTTAGGTCAATGGTATCACCACTACTGGTCTGCATTGAAAAACTAAAATTATTATAAGCATAGTTACTTGCATTGATACTATTCATACATGACTCCTTGATAGAACTACATCGGTATATAAGGATTTTTATAAAGTACTAGGTGTGAATAGGTGTATCAATCTTAGCTTGGATTGAGTCAATTTTTTGATGCATTCCATCACTTCTACCTTGTCGAATATCAAATTTAACACACGCATAAACACGTTCACACTCGTCAAGTTGTACATAGGAATATTCTAATAATTTAAGCGCTTCATGCATAGTCTCAGTTTCAACGACAGTACTCATTGGCGTTAGCTTATAAGAATAGCCACTTTCTTGAATGAGTTTAACAATCTTAGCAACATAAGCACTTTTACTTCCACTACCCTCTAAAGGGAACATACTAAATTCCATTAAAACGCTCATACTCTCTCCTTAACTGTCAAATCCACTGTTAAATGATTTTGTTTTTTTACTCACCACAATCTCTTTTTGTTTCTCTTTTTTATGTGTCTCTTTTTCAACAAAAAGAGGTTGGCGGGTTTTGGGATTAAGTCCTGTGTAGTACATGAGCGTTGAATAAGTCGAAGGCGTTGGTGTAAAGACTTGCGCTTGTTCGGGACTCATTTTGAGCACATTGCTTGCAAAATCTTTGAGATTGTACATGTGCTTATCTTCGCACCCCGGATGAGCGGCAATAAGATAGTAGGTTAAAAACTGTTTTTTGCCTGATTCGCGGTTGAGTTTGTCAAAAAGCGTTTTAAATTCAACCAAAGATTGCTTCCCTGGTTTGCCCATAAGACCAAGTATCTCATCATCAATGTGCTCAGGGGCTATTTTCATCTGTCCGCTAATGTGATGATTGACAATCTCTTTGAGGTATTCATAACCGTGTACTTTATCATCGCTGATAAGATCATACCGTATGCCTGAAGCAATAAAAGCTTTTTTAATACCTTTGATATGGCGTATTTTTCGTAAAAGCTCTATTTGCTTTTTATGCGTTGGTTTGAGCGCTTTGCACATGGTCGGAAACATACAGCTTTTTTCTTCACATGTACCTTTTTTAACTTTTTTGTCACATTCATAACCGTACATATTGGCCGTAGGGCCACCAATATCGGAGATGATACCTTTAAAGTCTTTGTATGTGGTAAAAAGTTTGGCTTCATCAAGAATAGAGCTTTCACTTCGGCTACGGATAGTTCGGCCTTGATGTACGCTAATGGCACAAAAACTACACTCACCATAACAGCCTTGATGTGTTGAGATGGAAAATTTGATGGTTTCTAAAGCTTTTACTTTTCCCTCAGATTGGTGATATGGATGCAAATCTCGCTCATAGGGTAGGGCGCTCACTTCATCGAGTTCATTACTTTGAAGGTAGTAAGAAGGAGGATTTTGGACAAGGTAGCGACTGTCTACTTTTTGACACAACCCTTTGGCACTGATCGGGTCATTGTTGTGGTAAAACAAATCAAACATATCGATAAATTTGTGTTTATCACTGAGTACTTCATCATGGCTTGGCAGTTGGATATGGTCGCTTTTTGGCTCTTTGGCGATATAACTAAGACCTCTTACATGTAAAGGTAAAATGCCTTCTTTGAGGGCATCTGCAAATTCGATAATACTATGATCCGCCATGCCATAAATGAGATAATCCGCCTTCGCATCAAATAATATAGGCTTTCTAATTTTATTAGACCAAAAATCATAATGGCTGACTCTCCTTAGACTTGCTTCAATTCCACCCAAAACAATAGGAACAGTCTCTTTAAAGTATTGGCGGATGAGGTTTGTGTATACAAGACTTGCACGATCAGGGCGTTTGGTGTTTTTCCCACCAGGGGTGTAGTCATCATCGCTGCGAAATTTTTTAGTGGCGGTATAGTTTGAAACCATCGAATCGACACTACCACCACTCACACCCCAAAAAAGTTTAGGTTCACCCAGTCGCTTAATATCATTTTCCGAGTTAATATCAGGTTGACCAATAATACCTACACGGTAACCTGCTTTTTCTAAAATGCGACCAACAACAGCAACACCCATATATGGGCTATCAATATAGGCATCTGAGGTTACTAAGATAACATCTAAATGGCGCCATCCTCGTTTTTTCATTTCAGCTCTTGTTGTTGGTAAAAACATAAATCTCCGTCTTAATATAATTGATTTAAAAATATAGCACATTGGCTCTATCATTTCGCTTTTTTAAGATTTTTATAGGATGAAAGATAGTAATATCTCAGCAATTATCGCCACTTAAGGATGTGTTGTGAAAAATTCACTTTATTTTAATATCAAAGTTGAAGAGGGTATCTTTGAAAAGATACAAACCGAACAAAATAATATAGGTTATTATGCTTTACCTGATCAAGATATTGCCTATCTTGAAGCCTATTTGGAGGATTTTAAATCCAAAAATAATTTTAGTGAGATAAAAGATATTGCTATTATTGGAATAGGTGGAAGCTCACTGGGACCCAAAGCAATTTTTAGAGCTTTAGAAGGGATACGTGATTTTGATAAAAAGTTGCATTTTTTTGAAAGTACCGATCCAGCGGCTATCCGATCAACGCTCAATAAACTTGATATTAAAAATGCTCATTTCTTTGTTATCAGTAAATCAGGCTCAACCATAGAGACGATTTCTGTTTATAAGTATGTATTAGCATTGCTTAAAGAGAAAAAAGTTAATTTGGACTATCGCTTTACCTATGTGACAGATGTGGGCTCAAAACTTGAAATGCATGCTAAAACGATGAATTCGTTTGTACTGCATATTCCTGTGAATGTTGGAGGTCGTTTTTCAGTTCTCAGCGCTGCAGGACTTGCACCACTGCTATTAGCAGGCGTTGATATTCAACGTTTACTAGATGGTGCACGCACCATTAAAAATAGCTTTTTTGATGATGGGTATATTAAAGAGACTTTATTAAAAAAAGCGACCTATTATGCAAAAAATTCAATGCATTACAATATTAATACACTTTTTGCCTATTCTGAAAGCTTGGATTATTTTACCGATTGGTATGTGCAGTTGTGGGGCGAAAGTTTAGGTAAAAAACAGAAACAAAGTAGTTTTAACGTTGGCTTGACTCCTATTGGATTGATTGGACCTAAAGATCAACACTCCTTTTTGCAATTGATTGTAGAAGGACTTCGTGATAAGAGCGTGACGGTCTTAAAGGTTGATAATTTTGATGATAAAATCAAAATCCCATCAATTACACTTAAAGAGCTTGAAAGTTTAGATTTGATGAATGGCATTGCTTTTTGCGATCTGATCAATATGCAAGCTGATTCTACCATTGAAGCACTTTTGGATAAAAAAGATATTCCTATTGATACGATTACGATTCGCCATATTGATGAGGAAAATATTGGTAAGCTTATATTTTATTATGAATTACTGACATCGCTTGTTGGACAAATGATGGATGTCAACACGTATGATCAGCCAGGTGTAGAAGATGGTAAAAAGATTTTAGAGGGAAAACTGATCGAAGAAAAAAGAAGAAAAAAATAGCTTTTATAACAGAGGCTTAAGCCTCTGTTTAACCTTCAATTAATAACAATCCTTGTTCATAGAGTGCTGAAGCAGATTTTCCCCAAATCGAAAAAGCATGCATCGTTTTGGCTGATAAATTAAACTTTTCAGCGACTTGCGTCATTGTTTTATGTTCATGCAATCCAAAATGGTCATCAATGTGAATCAATGCCATTAAAGATAACATGACAATTCTTTGGCTTGTTTCACTTTTAAAAATATTAAGTATTTCATCGAATTTAATGAGTTCTTTATTGATCTCAAAATTATCAATACCCATTTCAATGCAATATTCACCAATAATCTCTTTTTCTTTTAAACCATATTCTCCATCTGATTGGGCAATGTATTGCGCAAGTTGTAAAAAGGCAAATTTTTCTTCTGTTTTAAGCTTCATAAGTAACACGTCATATTCCTTTTAGAATAATTTTGCTCAATTATAGTCAAAAAATTTAAACAAATATTAACAAAAATGGTAGAATTACCTTAATTGCATTTTTAAAGGATAATGACTGTGGATAAAAAGTCATCAAAAAGTGAAAAAATTTTAGATGCGGCTTTGCTTCTTTTTTCTAAACATGGGTTTTATGCGACGACTATTCCCGATATCGCAAAGTCAATAGGAATGAGTGTTGGGAATATCTATAATTATTTTTCATCTAAAGAAAAATTAGCCAAAGAGATTATCAAGTATTCTTCTGATATTTTGGGTGAAGAAATTAGACGAGTGAATGAGCAAGCGTGTTCATCACAAGAAAAAATTCGAAAAATAGTGACACTCTATTTTGATATGGCCTCTGTAAAGCCACAGCATATTAATTATTTTTTGCGTGTTTATCTTGCAAATAAAGAAGTTTTTAAAGATGGCTGCGAGGGAATGCTTTGTGTGTCTGCTTTTGTAACTGAACTAATGATTTTTTTTGAAGAGGGCGTGGCACGTGGTGAGCTACGTAATCAAGACTTTTTTTCAGCTTTTGGACTTTTTATGGGCTATTTAGGGGGCTTTGTTTTTTTAAATGGCGAAGGAGTATTGAATAAAGATATTAATGAGTATATTGATGATATATCAACAAATATTTTTAATGCTCTTAAACAACAATGACAACAATGCGTAAATCCAAGATTGTATGGTTGCAAGGATTAACATGTAATGGTAATAGCCATTCGTTTTTTAATTATCCTCAAATGGAGAGTTTTGATACCCACTTTGAGGTGCTTTATCACCCCCTTCTTTTAGGTAATATAACGTTTGAAGCATTACTTACTGATGACACTACCTTTGATTTTTTAATCCTAGAAGGCGCACTAAGCCGTGATCCTTTGCTCCTTCAAAAATTTAACCATCCTTTTGAGGAGGTTCTCGACAATCTTGCGAAGCGAGCAAAGCATATTATTTGTGCAGGAAGTTGTGCTAGCTTCGGCGGTATTTTTAGATTACAAGATGAAAATAAGATAACGGGAGCTCTTTTTAATGGAAAACAAAAAGGTGGCTATTGGGATGAAAAAAAGAATGTTATCAATATACCAGGGTGTCCATTGCATCCAAGGTGGCTTGTCGATACCTTATTGATTTTACAAAAAGAAAACAAGATAAGTGTGGATGAATATTTACGTCCAAAAGAAATTTTTTCTTATCTTATGCATCATGGCTGCTTGCGTAATGAGTATTTTGAATGGAAAGTCGATAGTAAACAATTTGGTGAAAAAGAGGGATGTTTGTTTTACGTACAAGGTTGTCAAGGGCCTATGACACACTCTACATGCAACAAGATATTGTGGAATGGGGTGAGTTCTAAGACAAGGGCTGGTTCTCCTTGCCTTGGTTGTACAGAATTTGACTTTCCCAAAAAAGCACTCTATGAAACGCACACCAATATGTCTTTGCCGCAAACCCCTTTTGGTGTGAGTAAACGGGCTTATTATTCGCTTGCGGGTATTGCTAAAAGTTTTAAAATTGAAAGATTAGAGCGAAAGTTGATAGATGAAGATAACTAAAGAGATTATTGAGCGCATTGAAGGTGAGGCTACATTAGAGCTTGAATGGGAAGAAGAGAAAATTCGTTTTGCTAAGATTAAGTTTATGAATTTTAGAGGCATTGAGCAAATCCTTAAAAACAGACCTATCCATGATGCAATCGCTATTACGCCACGTGTTTGTGGTATTTGTTCCTCTTCACATGCCCTTGCAGCAACACTTGCTATAGAAGATTGTTTTTTGCAAGAGGAAGAACCTTTACATATTACCCAAAAAGCTCATGATATTCGAGAAATTGTGTTAAATGGTGAAAAAATACAAAACCATATTAAATGGTTCTATTTTTCTATTTTGCCTGAGCTTAAAAAGATGGCAAATGTCTCTTTTAATGATGCATTTAAAGATAAAGAGTGGTTAGAGGCTCAACAGATGGTCATGGAGAGTCTTAAAATTGTGGCTATTTTTTCAGGTCAATGGCCTCATGGATCGTTCTTAATGAGTGGAGGCGTAACGTGTGATCCTACGCTTAGTGATGTGTTTAATGCTCAAAATTGTTTAGATAGCATCATTCGATTTTGTGAGCGTTCATTATTTGGGTGCCCGCTTGATGAATTTTTGTCTTATGATTCAGCCATACAAATAATGGGTTCACATTCACAGTTAACCAGTGCTATTGATGTGATGATGCATTTTGGATTTGATAGTTGTGGTAGAAGTTATGATAGATTTTTAGCGCTTGGATCATCCTATATGTATGATGGAGCGCTTAAGTCAGTCAAAACAACAGTCATGGGTGCTGATGTAAAATATGTGCATGAAAGCTTAGAAAATACATTTTTTGAGAGTCAATCTTCTGGGTATACTTATTCTAAAAGTGCGCTATATCGAAAAAATTATTTTGAAGTAGGGCCTTTGGCTCGATTGATGCTTTCAAAAGACCCTTTAATAAGAGATTTGCATCGACGGTATAAAGATGCCACACTCACACGTGTGGTTGCCCGTCTTGCTGAATGTGCTCATCTATTGCGTCGAACTTCTTTTTTATTGAAAAAACTTAATTTACGTGAGTCTTCTTTTCTTCCACCAAAATATAATCTTAACTACTGCACATGCAAAGGTGTAGGTGTCGTTGAGGCATCACGTGGAACTTTGATTCATGAAATTTCAATCAAAAATGGCTATATTTCCCAGTATGATATTATCACACCAACAGTTTGGAATTTAGGTAATGGTGATAGACAAAATCCTTCTGTCGCACAAAAAGCCATTATTGGGCTTGATAGCATTCAAAAAGCAGACTTTATTTTTAAAAGTTTTGATGTATGCTCAGTATGCACGACTCAGTAAATTTTAATACTATACCTTTTTTGTCTTCTTATTATGTTACATTAATTCACATTATAATTAAAATAAACTGAAAACGGTAAAATTATTATGACCATGCAAAGAAAATTTGATTTAATACTAAATGAACAATCATTCAGTACTTGTAAAGACAAATACAGGATGATAATTCAAAATTGAGATTGGAAAATTTACATAGGAGAAACTGATGGAACACGCGAAACTGTACCAAAGGCTTGCTGATAGACTTAGCAAACTTGAGAAGTTCCCTCGCATGAAGGAAGATAAATCTATTGCGTTACTGATGGAAGAAAATGGCATCAGTCGTAGAGATTTTATGAAGTGGGCGGCAGGCGTTACAGCTATGTTGTCATTGCCTTCAGAGTTTACACCGCTTATGGCTCAAGCTGCAGAATTGACAGATCGTCTACCTGTAGTATGGTTACATATGGCAGAGTGTACAGGGTGTAGTGAGAGTTTACTAAGATCTGATGCACCAACAATTGACACGCTTATCTTTGATTACATTTCATTGGAATACCATGAAACATTAATGGTTGCATGTGGCTGGCAAGCTGAACATAATTTAGAGAGTGCTATCGAAAAATATAAGGGTAAATATATCCTTATGGTTGAAGGCGGCATTCCTGCAGGTAGTAGTGAATTCTTTTTAACCGTTGGACCACACGGGCAAACAGGTCAAGCGAGTGCTAAAAAAGCAGCAGAATCTGCAGCAGCAATTTTTGCAATTGGTTCATGTTCTAGTTTTGGTGGTGTTCAAGCTGCTCATCCAAATCCAACAAATGCACAACCTCTTAGCAAAATAACCAATAAACCGGTTATTAATGTTCCAGGTTGTCCTCCAAGTGAGAAAAACATCGTAGGTAATGTTTTACATTATATTCTTTTTGGTACATTACCAGCGCTTGATGCTTATAATCGTCCAAAATGGGCTTATGGTATTAGAATTCATGATCTTTGCGAAAGACGTGGACACTTCGATGCAGGTGAGTTTGTACAAGAATTTGGCGATGCAGGTGCTAAAAAAGGGTATTGTCTTTACAAGGTTGGTTGTAAAGGGCCATACACATTCAATAACTGTTCACGTGAGAGATTTAATCAACATACTTCATGGCCAGTGCAAGCAGGTCATGGCTGTATTGGTTGTTCTGAACCAGATTTCTGGGACAATATGGGACCATTTGAATCACCTCTTGGGGATAGACTCTATCAGACAGTATATGGTGAAGGTGCAGATAAAACCGCTGATAAAGTGGGTGTTGCATTGTTAACTGCAACTGCTGTAGGTATTGCTGCACATGCTGCGATTGGCGCAGTTAAAGGCGGCAATAAACATTCTGAAGAATAATTGGTAAGGATAATTGAATGAGTAAAAGAATAGTCGTTGACCCTATCACCAGAATTGAAGGGCACTTAAGAGTTGAAGTTATCGTTGATGACAACAATGTTGTCACGGAGGCATATTCTTCATCTACACTGTGGAGAGGAATAGAGACAATTCTAAAAGGAAGAGACCCAAGAGATGCAGGTTTCTTTACACAAAGAATTTGTGGTGTATGTACGTATTCTCACTATAAAGCGGGAATTAGTGCTGTTGAGAATGCTCTAGGAATTGAGCCACCATTGAATGCAAAATTAACACGTACATTGATGAACATTGCACTTTTCTTGCATGACCATCCAGTTCATTTCTATCATTTACATGGACTAGATTGGGTTGATGTGGTATCTGCTCTTAAAGCTGATCCGCATAAAGCTGCTGAGGAAGCATTTAAGTATACTGATGCTCCTATGGCGTGTGGTGCTGATGATTTGGTTGCGACACAAAAGCGAGTAGCAGAATTTGTTAAAAAAGGTCATCTTGGACCATTCGCAAATGCGTACTGGGGACATGCAACTTATAAGTTAACACCTGAACAAAATTTAATTGCCGTTTCTCACTATTTAAAAGCGCTTGAATTACAACGTGTTGCGGCACAAATGATGGCAATCTTTGGTGCAAAACAGCCTCATCCACAAAGCTTAACTGTTGGTGGTGTGACATGTGTTATGGATCTACAATCACCTGCGCGTCTTGGCGAGTGGTTGACTAAGTTTAAAGAGATTTCTGAGTTTGTCAATCGTGCGTACTATCCTGATGTTGTTATGGCTGGTAAAGCATATGCGGGTGAGCCAAGTGTTAATGCTGGGCT
>JAQUVE010000098.1 GCA_028693565.1 Sulfurospirillaceae bacterium
ACAGGCATTGCTTCTTGGGCTTAAAGAAAAAAGTATTGATGTTCTAACATCGGCACATTCACCTAAATCAATTCTTTACAAAGATGTCGCCTTTGAAGATGCAGAATTTGGTATTGGCGGTATAGAAGAATTTTTACCTTTGTGTTATACTTATTTAGTTAAAGAAGGTATTATCGATTTTGAAGACTTGATGACTATGTGTAGTGCAACACCTGCATACCTCTTAGGACTTGAAACTAAAGGGCGTATTGGAGAAGGCTTTGATGCAGATATTGTCTTGTTTGACCCAAATGAGTCAAATCTCATTAGCCACAAAAATTCACTTTATCAAGGTGATGTTCTTTATGGTAAAGTTAAAAAAGTGATTGTTGCTGGAGTAGAGATTTAATAATAGATACGAGAAAGATAGAGCCCTGAGGCTGGAAGTGGCGTGGAATATCTAAACACGCCACGATCTAATTGATCGATTAAATCTTCTTCTGAAAGTTTACCTTGCATCATTTGGTACAAAAAACCTCCCATGAGGCGAATTTGACTGCGTAAAAATGCATCTCCTAAAAAATAGAGCACAATATAATGATGATAGCGGTAAGCTCCTGCTTGGAAAATTGTACGCTCATCTCCCGTTGGACCTCCATCACGTTTTTTAAAAAGACCAAAATGATGCTTTCCTTTAAAATATTGAGCATAGGTGTTTAGTTTATGAACATCTAAAGACTCAACATGCAAAGCATAATTCGCAAGGTAAGGCACAAAAGGTCCATCATACATAATATAGCGGTATAAGCGTTTTTTAGCATTATATCGAGCATGAAAATTGGGACTAAGCTCAAGATGGATAATATAAATTGATGGCATAAGATATTCATTTAACCTATCACGTAATGCAGGAAGTCTTTGTTCCCAAAAAGCTGGTATATCAAAATGAACAACTTGTCTAAGCGCATGAACATTAGTATCGGTTCGGCCACTTCCGACGACTGTTGTATGAATATTGAGTTTTAAAAGTGCTTTAGTAAGTGTTCCCGCAATAGTTTTAATGTGTGCGTTTTCATTTTTTTGCATTTGAAAACCATTGTAACAACTTCCATCATAGCTTAGTAATACTTTGAGACGATACATCGCAAACCTTTTAATACATAGCCCTAATGCGTTTTTGATAAATACGATAAGCAAGACCAAAGGTTAATCCAAAAACAACTATTGGAGCACTTTGTGGATGCCATGTTGAGAGGACAGTACTGAGTGCTAAGTAGAGTCCAATGGTCATAAACATAAAAAGATAAATGCCACTTTTATCATAACGGTAAGTAACAATGCCAATACTCATAGCAATGAGAGTCGTTGCAAGAGGGAAGAGAGCGATGAGTAAAAAGAAAGAGAGATCATAAGCTCTTTTTTTATCGGTAAAAACACCGTTCCAATACTCAGAAATACTTTGCATATAGCCAATGGAAGTATTTGGGCGTGTGTTGATATACATTTTTTCAAAATCAACTTGACCAATTTCATTGGGATGAAATTCAAATATCTTTCCTTGTCCCATCGCAAGTCGCAGAAGGCTGTCATTATTTTCAATGGTGGCCGTAGAAGCTAGAATAAGCTTTTCGCTCTCTTTCGTAGTTAAATTTTGATAGAGCGTGATACCATTATAGACTTTTTGATGATCAATACTTTCAATGTAAACGAGCCAATTGGAAAATTTCTGTCCAAACTCACTTGTTTTAATATTAAATTTTGCTTCAGCTTTTTTATAGTCAATAAAGTTGCTATTGAGTTGTTTAGAGATAGGAATAAGCACAAAGATATCAATGATAAGTAGTGAGGATAGAATAAATGAAACAGTTAAAAAAAGAGATGCAATTTTTTGTGGGTTATAGCCAAGTGTAAAAAGGACAATAGTTTCATTTTCTTTAGAGAGATTAAAAAGGGTAATACACAAAGCAATAAAAAATGTGATAGGTAATGTGTAGATTAATGTTTTCGGCAATAAATAGATATAAAGTGTGCCAAGTTCTATAAAATCCATTTGAATAATAGCAGTAAGTGCTGTAATTTTGATAAAAAACACTACTGAAGTAATGAAAAAAAGGATGAAAAACAGCGAACTAAAAAGGGCGCTAAAATGCTTTAAAAGGTACGTACTAACTCTATTCATAAATTGTTCCCAGAAGTGATAAAATTGGTGTATCAAAAAGCCATGTTAATAACAGTGCGAGACTCAAAAAAGGGATAAAAGGTAATTCATACCCTTTTTTGCGCACGATTATAAAAGCTATTAATGCAATAATAGCGGATAAGTAGATAGCAGCCATTCCTAACTTAATGCCTAAGAGTGCACCAATGATACCAGCAATAATAATATCGGCTTCTCCCATGGCTTCTTTTTTTAACAGGGCTGACACACTAAAACGTAACAGCGTAAAGCCACCCATAAACAATAGCCCATTTTGAAAAGATATTAAAGGTGGGTCTACAAAAAATGAGAGGACTAATGCGGGTAAACTTAAACTATCAGGTACTGCTTTATAGCGTAGGTCGATGATACTAAGGGCTAGAAGAAGTGCGAAAATAACACCTAAGAGCAATGATTCATAAAACAGGTGAGCTTTTACGTATATGAGCATAAAGAGTACAGCACTAAAGAGTTCAATTAATGGGTACTGTAAGGAGATAGGTGTATGACAAAAGGCACATTTCCCTCTTAGCATGAGCCATGATAAAAGTGGAATATTGTGGTACCATTTTAATGAGTGCTTGCATACAGGACAGTGTGAAGCGGGAAAGCTAACACTTTCACCTTTTGGTATTCGCAAAATTGCAACATTTAAAAATGAACCAAAACATAGACCAATGAGTGTGACTAATAATAACTCCATACTCATGTTATCCTTTTAAATCTAAGATTAAATCGTGGGTGTCATATAGCGGAGAGATCTCATTTTTAAGAGAAAGTTTTGTCAAAATTTTCCAGTTATTAAGCTCTTTTTCTAAATAAAACAGACTTTTTTCAAAGATAGCATGCAAATTTAAGACAAGCTGTGAGTGGACTTTTTCAATGCTTCCTTCAAGAGGTCCAAGATTTTCAAATGCTGCATAAAATAGTAAAGATTTTTCATTTTGTGCTGTTGTAATATATTTAAACTGCAGCAGTGTTTTTTTGTTTTCAAACAAAAAAGGAAGATGAAACACGCCTTTATGTAACGCTAAAAGCATGTAAGAAAAGATATTAAATTGCTCTTTTGAAATCGAAGCTTCACTGAGCTGATGCAGTAAAAAGTTTTTAAAATTTGTTTTTTCTAAAACGGTAGACTCAATAATGTTGGCATCTTCTTGTGATAAAAAAGTATCGTATGTCTGAAAAGTTTCTGGTTGTATACAAAGATTGGAAATTGTCAGGATTCCACCTTTGCCCTGCGATAAATTGCCCCAATACTTTTTGCCCTCTTTGAGCTGCTTTTGGCTTTTGGTTGTAAGCTCTCTTCGACCCAATTTGAGTTTGTATCTGCCTAAGTCTAATTTTTTTAAAACTTCAACGCAAATAGGTAAATTGGCATTAAAATTGATCGAAGTACTAGGAGTATCTACGATTTTTGAGCCAATGCCTGCTAGGTTTTGAAGCGTTGATATCATAATGTTTGACTGAGCTCTACTATGTTTTTGGCAATATCAAATTTTAAAGCTAAAGGAAGTATTGTACAACTGTTGGCTGTTAAAAATTGAACGCTATTGTGGGTACTTCCAAATTTGTTTTCATCGCTTAAAATATTTAAGCATACAGCATCCAATCCTTTTGTTATAAGCATTTTTTTGGCACTTGCAAGTGCTGTTTGTGCATCCATTTCTGCTTTAAAGCCGATCACTTTAATACCATTTTTTTCAAGGTTGGCAAGAATATCTTCGTTTTGAATGAGCTCAAGGTGTGCCATTTCACCAAGAGCCTCTTTTTTGAGTTTACCGTGATATACAGATTGTGGGATATAGTCGCTTACCGCAGCTGCCATAAGAACATAAGGTTCTTTTGAACTGCATTTAGCAATGCTAAGAGCTGCTTCTAATGTATATTTAAGTTCTTGTGAGCTTTTAACATACAAGTAGGAAATAGGCATTGTAGCGGCAGCGGGAATTTGGCTCGTGATAAGCGTCACACGTGCACCCTTAAGATAGTAAGCTTGTGCCAGTGCAAAAGCTTGTTTACCGCTCGAAAAATTGGTTAAGCACCGTACATCATCTATTTTTTCGATTGTCCCACCACCGGTAATAATAATATCGCGATCTATCCAAAAATCTTCACGAAGCAGCGTGCGTGCTGTTTGAAAAAAGATTGTTTCAACATCGGCCATGGCTCCGATACCTTCATCATTGCATGCCAAAAGTTTAGTTTGGGGTGAAACGATATGCATTCCATTATTAGCGAGTGTTTCAAGGCTTTTAACGGTGATAGCGTTAAGTATCATATTGGTATTGGCTGAAGGAGCAATAATAATAGGTTTAGTGTAAGCGATGATACTTTGCGTAAGAAGATTATCTGCGATACCGTGTGCAAGCTTATTGATTGTATTGACAGAAATTGGTGCAATGACAAAGACATCTGCCCATTTTCCAATATGGATATGATTAAGCTCATCACTCCAGTTTTCAGTTTGCACATGTAAGACTTTATTTTGGCTAATAGCTTCAAATGTAAGAGGTGTAATAAAGCGTTTGGCATCTTCGCTCATGACAACTTTTACTAAAGCACCCGCTTTAATAAAAAGACGAATGAGCTCTAAGCTTTTATAAATAGCAATGCTTCCAGTAACCCCAAGTAGAATTTTTTTATTCGTAAGAAGATTAGGTATCATTTTTGGCTTCCAAAAAATTTATAAAAAAAGTTCTCAACTATTTTTAAAGGAGCACGATTAATAGCAAGTGAACCTTTAGGAATATCTTTTGTTACTGTTGTGCCTGAGGCAATAATGACATCATCACTGATGCACACAGGAGCAACAAGTTGTGTATCGCTACCTACAAAGACATTTTTACCGATGATAGTTTTGTACTTCGTTTTTCCATCGTAATTACATGTAATGGTTCCGCATCCGATATTTGTTCCTTCGTCAATCTCACTATCACCAAGATAGCTTAAATGTCCTGCTTTTACCCCTTTGAGGGTTGATTTTTTGATTTCAACAAAGTTGCCAATATGGCTATTTTCAATCACTGAATCTGGACGAATGCGTGCCATAGGACCAATGGATGAGTTTATAATGGTACTTTTTTCAATGACAGAGTTGGTTTTGATGTGTGCATTGACAAGTTTCGTACCTTTTAGAAGTGAAACACCATTTTCTAAGACACATTCACCTTCTATCGCTACATCCGCTTCGACATAGATCGTTTGTGGTAGTCGCATCACTACACCTTGCTCCATGAAGGCTCTTTTGATGCGCTCTTGCATGAGCGTTTCAGCAATAGAAAGATGGTATTTGGAATTAACACCCATAAAAGTATGTTCATCTACAAGAATTGCTTTAACATCGTTAGCTAGACTAATCAAATCAGTAATGTAATACTCATTTTGAATATTTTGATTGGTGAGTTTGGACAAGTGTGCTTTTAAAAAAGAGGTTTGAAAAAGATAGACACCCGCATTAACCGTTTTGACCTCTTTTTCTAACTCTGTGGCATCTTTTTCTTCAACAATTTTTTGAACATTATTGTTATGATCCATGATGACACGTCCATAGCCAAAAGGCTCTTGACACGTAAAAGCACTCATGACAACTTCTGCATTAAAATGTGTAAAATTTTGCATATCGCTAGCTTGAAGTAGTGGCATATCTCCATTTAAGACTAAAAGTTGATCGTATTTTGGATTAACACCCATAATAGCACCACCCGTACCTGGAAAGTTTTGATGGTCTTGAATAACAAAATGGATATCATTAAAATAGTCGCTCATTTTTTCTTTGATGAGCTCCGCTTGATGATAAATAATCACATGCACATCATCACTGACACATTTTGCCTCTTTGATAATATGATAAAGCATTTCAAAGCCACTAATAGTGTGCAATACTTTGGGTATGGTTGATTTCATGCGCGTACCAAGACCCGCTGCCATAATAGCGACAGATATACTCATAGGCTCTATTTCCTTAGATGTTGTGTAGAAGTAAGTCATTATTTTAACGCAATGTTCTTTAAAGTTAACGTTCTTTTAACGCAAATCACATTAAAATCACACAATACATTAGACTAAGGAAAACATTTGCACAATGCTAAGAAGCTTTTTATATGGGTACTTTTTATTTTAACACCCTTAGCATTTGGTGCAGATACAATTCCTACGGTCAATCTTTCACTCAGTGCTCCTGATACACAGCAACAATTAGTTACAAGCCTCAATCTACTGGTTGTCTTAACTATTTTAGTACTTGCTCCATCGCTTGTATTTGTTATGACAAGTTTTTTACGATTGCTTATCGTATTTTCATTTTTGAGACAAGCTTTGGGCACACAACAAATGCCACCCTCTCAGATACTTGTTTCTTTGGCGATGATTTTAACGTTTTTCATCATGGAACCAGTAGCGACTGAATCGTATGAGAAAGCAATCAAACCTTATCTTGCTTCACAAATTAGCTATCAAGTAGCATTTGAGCGAGGTTCTGCTCCTTTTAAAGCCTTCATGATTCGCAATACCAGAGAGAAAGATCTTGCACTATTTTTCCGAATTCGTCACCTTGATAACCCTAAAAACATTGAAGAAGTACCGTTAACTGTTGCAGTTCCAGCTTTTATGATCAGTGAGCTCAAGACAGCTTTTGAGATAGGTTTTTTACTTTTTCTTCCTTTCTTAGTCGTTGATATGGTTGTCAGTTCTGTTTTGATGAGCATGGGTATGATGATGTTACCACCAGTTATGATCTCTTTACCGTTTAAATTATTAATATTTGTACTTGTTGATGGATGGAATTTGCTTGTTGGAAAGTTAGTCGAAAGCTTTCATTAGCACTATTAATATCAATACGTTGATACGCGATTTCTGCCTAAATTTTTTGCCTGATAAAGTGCCTTATCAGCGCACTCGAAGAGCTCATTAAATGTTTGTTCTGGTGATTCACAAAGACTGACACCAAATGATGCGGTAATATTTTTAACGATAGGAAATGAATATTTTTCGATTTGTAGTCGTAATTTTTCAGCAATGCTTTCCGCTTCAATGAGAGATGTATTGGGAATTAGAAGGATAAATTCTTCTCCACCCCACCGCGCGACTAAATCATTTTTTCGAATAGATTTTGAAAGAATGTGTGCTAGTTCTTTTAAGACTTCATCTCCTGTATTGTGCCCGTAAGTATCATTGACCATCTTAAAATGATCAATGTCTATGATTATAAGGCCTAATTTAGTGCAATTAGTTTTTGATTGAACAGCTTCTAATGCAGTATTTCGGTTGTAAAGTTTCGTTAAAGGGTCAATTTCTGCTTTGTTTTTTAAGATCGTATTACTTTTAGCTAAGTCAATTTGTTTTTCACTGAGCATCTGCAATAAATAGTTAAAAAATCTTGCAACTATGCCAACTTCAGTATCTTTTTCTTCATAAATTTTTCCACTGAAATTGCCTGTACGCATAATTTTAACAATACTCTCAATCGTATCAACCCATGGAAACCTCGCATTGTGTTCACCTACATTAAGACCTCTTACTTCATTTTTTTTAGAAACACGAAGCATAGAAAAGTGGTGCAGAGTGTAGAACATCACTAATCCAGAACCAAACGCAAACAAAAAGCCTGTGATAATTCCTAATAATTGAACTTGAATAAAACCTATGCGGGTTAAATTGGCTGGAATAGTTGCAAATAACCCAACACAAAGTGTACCCCAAGCGCCAACTGAGCCATGGACACTGACGGCTGTTAATGGGTCATCTATTTTAAGTTTATGTAAAATAATATGGTCACTAAGATACATGACAAAGGATGATGATAAACCAACAAAGGCGGCTGATTTGGTGTCCATGCTAGCACATCCTGCTGTAATACCAACAAGACCTGCAATGATGCCAAAAGCAAATACCTCAATATCAACTGTTTTTTTTAATAGGATACTCAAAAGCCATCCACCAAACCCACCAAACATTGCTGCAATCAGAGTATTTAAGATTATACGAGCCACGTGATAATCAAATCGCAGCAAACTACCGCCATTAAATCCAAACCATGCAAAGATTAAAATAAACACACCAAAAACAATAAAGTTATGATTACTTTGAGCAAATTGCTTAATATGCCCATGCTTAAATTTCCCAAGACGAGGTCCTAAAACGATAGCACCTGCAAGTCCTAACCAACCCCCTACGGAATGTACCACTGTTGAACCCGCAAAATCTACAAAACCAAGACTTTTTAACCAACCAAAATCAGACCATGCCCAATGTCCAAATAACGGATAAATAATCGCAGTCACAATAATGGAAACAATGATATAAGCACTAAATTTGATTCTTTCAGCCACTGCACCCGAGATAATAGTAATGGAAGTGGCAGCAAACATTGCTTGAAAGAGGAAAAATGTATTTTCTTTAAAATCATAACCATCAATGAAAAACTTTGTTGAACCCCATAGTTGTCCGATATCTTCACCAAACATCAATCCGTAACCAACAATCCAAAAGAAAATGACACCGAAGACAAGGTCAATTAAATTTTTCATTGCAACATTGATGGTGTTTTTTGCGCGCACAACGCCTGTTTCAATCAATGCAAAACCGAATTGCATTAGAAAAACAAGAAAAGCACAGAGCAAGACCCAAAGAATATCAATAGTTGAAGTAATGGTTAATCCTTTTTTTATAAATAATCGTATCAAAAAAATAAACAATTACTTGTCTATTTTTTAATCAAAAGCACAACACGATTCATAGAATAGGCAGAGGTTTTTCTTGTTATAATGGCGTAATTTATTCCATAAGGAATTACAATGTCCGAAATGTTTATAACACTGGATCATCCTTTGTTTGATGCTATTGTTTTACGTCAAGGCGCACAGTTGATTCATTTTCAACCTAAAGGTGGCGAGCCACTTTTGTGGTCAGCTGAACTAAGTACGTTTGAAAAAGGTAAAGCATTTCGTGGGGGCATTCCTATCTGTTGGCCTTGGTTTGGGAAGATGAAAAGTCCTTCTCATGGATTTGCACGTCTTGTAGAGTGGGACCTTGTTAAGTGTGTTAAAGAAATTGAAGGAATAAAGCTTAGTTTTGAGTTGACTGATTCAGACGCAACAAGAGTTCTTTGGCCTTATGCTTTTAGCGCAAAAGTTGAGATGAGCTTAGGAAAAGATGTGCGTATGAGTTTGTACATAGAAGCTGAAAAAGAGAGTACAGCGGCATTTCATACATATCTTAAATGTCAAAATATTTTTGATGTCATGGTTTTGGGGTTAGGTGATAACTACAATGACGCTTTATTAGATGCAAAGGCGTGCAAAAGTATTGAAGAAGTTTTATACATTAAGCAAGCTGTTGATCGTATTTATACTCAAGCCGATACCAAAGCTCTCTTGAAAGAAAAGGAATGTTTAATAAGTATCGCGCACAATAATTATAGTGATGTGGTTGTGTGGAATCCATGGCAAGAGGGAGCAAAAAACCTCTTAGATATGCAAGAAGATGATTATACAAAGATGCTTTGTATTGAGACAGCAAGGATAACGACACCGTTGGAGCGAAAAGATAGCTTACATGTTAGGATTGAAGTCTAATCGTTGATTAAGGTTTGCTTTCACTCGTCGTTATTTCATTAAAAAGAAGCTCCTCCATGAGCTCTGGGAATAATCGTAAAACTAGAAAAATGGCATAATTGTTAGCTCGTGACATAGGTGTATTAAGCGTTGAGATAGCATCGGCTAGCTCATCTAATTCTTGTTTACGAATCTTAGAAATGGCATAAATAAAATCATGTATACTCTTTTTAGCATGAGCATCCGTGGTGCTTTGTTTAAAGGCTATCAATAAAGTTTCAAAGTTAAAATTATAGGGCATAAGTAATGCACCAATATTTTGA
>JAQUVE010000004.1 GCA_028693565.1 Sulfurospirillaceae bacterium
GGTACTCTTACCAACACCACCTTTACCACTTGTGATGGCGACAAATTTGGTACGGCTATTTTTTTTCGTAGCATTATTACCTACTAACTCGTGAAGCTTATTTGCTTGATTTTCCATGTTCGCCTCTCTTTTTTTCAAACCCGTCTAGAATGCACTCTACTAAAAAATCACTGGAAGCTGCGACAATATCATCGGGTACTTCTTGCCCAATGGAAAAATAACTCACTGGCTTATCAATATCGTATATCAAAGAAAATATCGTTCCAAAAACCTTCGTTTCATCAAATTTTGTAAAAATAAGCGTATCAATATCTAAAAAAGAGAAATTTTTGTAAATTTCTTTAAGATCTTCAAGTTTTGTACCTGCTGAGAGTACTAAGTTAACATCTATTTGGTAATTACTGCTTTGGATAAATTTATTAAGTTTGAGTAATTTATCTTTATCATATTGCGAACTACCCACCGTATCAATCAATACCACATCACAATGCCCAAGAGAGGTCAATGCCTTGTTGAAATCATCCGTGTCAACAACATCTTCTATCGGTAAACGCATCATTTTAGCATACTGAAATAACTGTTCAACTGCTCCTATACGATACGTATCAAGTGTGATGATGCCTACTTTGGAACGTTTTTCTTGAATATACGAATACCGTGCGGCTAATTTTGCAATTGTCGTTGTCTTCCCAACACCTGTAGGCCCAACGAACATCATAATGCGTTTACTACCTTTAGGCATCTCTGTTTCCATACGCACTGGTATAAGTTTGCGTAGTAATACTTGAAAGTATCGCTTGATGGTTTCACTGCTATTTTTCATACGGCTTGGCATATGCTCAAGCGTTAAATTCATAATATTTTCAAGATGGTCTTCACCCATACCACTAAATTTAGCTAATTTATAAATTTCTGAAAATTCTGAAGGAATAGCTAGATTATTACGGTGATGCGCTTTTTCCTCCCAGAACATCTCTTGAATCAATTTGATTTTATCAGCAAGCTTAGTAATCTCATTTTTAATATCGCCCAATCCTTCATTATTAGCTACTTTTTGTGCATTGGGAACACTCATGCGATCACTGTTTTCACTCGTAGCTTGTGCTATTTGCGTTATCTGTTTAGCAGCTTCTGAAAGGCTAAAGAGCACATCATCGCTACTTTGATGGCGATTTTGTTGTGGTTGAACAGGTTTTGTAGATTTAGGCTTTTGATTTTCATCAATGGCCACAACTACCTCATAAAGTGACGCTGAATTAATCGTCTTTTTTTTAATTTGTTTGGTGCTAATTACCAAAGCATTCTCACCACACTCAAGTTGCGCAATCTTCAGTGCTTCTGCTGGAGTTTCACCACTAAACGTATGAAATTTCACCATCTCTTCCTTTACAAATTATGTAACATACTTAACGGAACACAGACCGATAAACGCTCAAACCATTTTGGATGAGGGAGTATCAAACCCTTTTGATTGATGCGCTTATGACTAAAAAATATTATATCCAAATCCAATGTCCTTGGACCATTTTGAAAAAGCCTCACTCGTCCAAAAATTGCCTCGATATGTAGAAGAATTTTTAGTAATGCTTTAGGTCCAAGCGATGTTTGCATCACAAGAACAGCATTGTAAAAATCATTTTGCTCCAGATACCCAAACGGTGGATTTCTAAAGACCAATGAACTCTCCACTACACGTAAACGTCTATCATGTTGAAGGTAACGCATTAGCTTTACAAAGCGCTTTTTAACATTCCCTTCATTACCGCCCACACCAACAACAACATTGTATTTAAAGCCCATGTGTAGTGCTTTACGCATGGGGAAAAAAGGAATTTTCTCTAATTTCAACCGATTACCTCAGCACCTTTACGTGTCATAACCACAGTATCTTCAATACGCACACCAAACTCATCAGGCAAATAAATCCCTGGCTCTATTGTAAAAACCATATTTTCTTCAATTATCGTTTCAGAGCGAGCGCTAATGACGGGTAACTCATGAATATCTAACCCCACGCCATGCCCTGTGGAGTGCACAAAAAACTTTCCAAATCCCGCACGTTCAATCACCTCACGGGCGGCTTTATCAATCTCTTTTGCCAAAACACCCACTTTTGCGGCATTAATTGCAGCTTCTTGGGCGAATAGCACTGTATCATATACTTTTTGTCTATGTCCATCACTAAAGAGTTGTTCCTTATTAAAGCTAAAGTTTTCACCGAAATGACTCGTTCGTGTTCGATCTGAACAATAGCGTTGATACATCACTCCTGCATCCACCAAAACTAACTCATTCTGTGTAAGCTGCTTATGGGAAGGAAGGGCATGAGGCTTGGCAGCATTGGCTCCAAAGGCTACAATCGGAGAAAAACTTAACCCTAATTGCCCATGATATTTATAAATGGCTTCGGCTTCAAAGTGCGCTAGTTTCTCATCTAGACCTAACCCATCTTTTTTGAGAAACTCTCCAAAGCGATGAAAAGCATCTCTGCCATAAATGGCGGCTTGTCGTAAAACATCAAGCTCAATGTCGCTTTTTACCATACGTTTTTGCTGTGAAAAATTAGGCTTTTTTTGAAACGTGATGGAGAGTTTATCGCTTAATCGCCCAAACTCATCCACACTCCATTCGCTAGGATTATAAGCAATTGCTTTAATGCCACTTTTACGAATCAGTAGACGTACCGTTTTGAGTAAATCGCGTCTATCGCCTTCTAGCACCACAGCATTTCGGACCAACTCACTAGCTTCTGTTGTATATCGAGCATCTGTGATAAAAAATGCTTCACTTCCTAATTTTAAGAAAACCTCATTATCACATGAAAAGCCACACTCATAGTAGACAGCATTTTCATTTTTGAGGATGTAATTCATTAGGCTTTAGCTTGTTGTTCTTGTGCTTTTTTAATCGCTTCAATTTCACCTAGCATTTGCATCATTGAAATCATTGCCAAGTGGTAACCAAAAGGACCAAAACCACTAATTTGACCTGTACAAACTGCCGCTGTTAAACTTTTTTGACGAAACTCTTCACGTCTGTAAATATTACTAATATGTACTTCAATTGCAGGTAAACTGACTGCACTAATGGCATCACGAATCGCTATGGAAGTATGTGTGTAAGCAGCTGGATTGATGATGATACCATCAGCATCGCCTAAACACTCTTGGATTTTATCAACTAATTCGCCCTCAAGATTGGATTGAAAAAATTCGATTTCAAAATTGTTTTGTTTCGCTACTGCTTCCATTTGAGCATGAATCTCTTCAAGTTTCATGCCACCATAGATATTTTGCTCTCTATGCCCAAGCATGTTTAAATTTGGCCCTTGAATTACAACAATCTTCATTGATTACCTTTTTATTTAAAATTTTGTTCTATTATAGCAAGGCTTAGTTTAGGATACAATTACGTCAAAAGAAGAAGGATAAAAGTGAAGATTTTAGAAGCAGATTTTGTGCTGACATGTAATGAAGAGTTTGAGATAATCCGAAAAGGCGCCGTGGCCTTTGAAGCGACAATTGTTGAAGTGGGAGAAAGTGAGCATCTCAAAGCTAAATACCCCGATGCAACGCATATTTTTACACCGCCTCATAGTATCATTATGCCCGGTCTCATTAATGCGCACGTTCACCTAGAATTTAGCGCCAATGCCACGATGCTACACTATGGTGATTTTATCCCATGGCTACAATCGGTCATTAAGCATCGTGAATACCTAAGCCAAATGGCAACAACAGAGTTGATAGCCGAAAAATTACAGCTTATGTTGCGCTCAGGCACGACCTCTTTAGGGGCTATTAGCAGTTTTGGTGCCGATTTAGAGGCATGCGCTCAAACAGCACAACGGGTGGTCTTTTTCAATGAAGTTTTAGGCTCAAATCCTGGCACAGTAGATGCGATGTATGGGGATTTTTTAGGGCGCTATCACCAAAGTAAAGACGAAGCATCATCGACGTTTTTCCCTGCCATTGCGATTCATTCACCCTATTCAACGCACCCTATTTTGGCGAAAAAAGCGATTGAGCTCTCTTTTGCTGACCAAACACCGCTTTCAACGCACTTCATGGAGAGTTTGGCGGAGCGTGAATGGATTGATGAGGGAAAGGGCGATTTTACGCAGTTTTTAACCGCATTTAACCCTTATGCCAAACCGATGTGTTCGGCATCCGAATTTCTTGAGCTCTTCAACTCAACACCTGCCTTGTTTACGCATGGTGTTCATGCGAGTGATAAGGAGTACGCACACATGGCTTCGTGTCATGGAACACTGACACATTGCCCGATGTCCAACCGCCTTTTGGGTGTAGGTGCCCTTGATTTAGAAGCAGCCAGCAAACACGCTATTAACCTTACCGTAGGCACCGATGGCTTAAGTTCGAATATCTCTTTAAGCCTTTGGGACGAACTGCGTGCGGCGTTAATGATGCACACGAATAGTCCTCTTGAAGCCTTGTCAAAAACGCTTATTAAAGCCGTTACATGTAACGCTTCCAAAGCTTTAAATCTGCCTGTTGGAAAGCTTGAAAAAAGCCTATTGGCAGACATCATCGTCGCAACCTTGCCACAAGAAGTCGATAGTCTTGAACAACTCCCAGTTCAGCTTATTTTACATACCCACCAAACACACTTAACTTTTATAAACGGAGAACTTGTATGCTAAATGTGATTAAAAAACCTTTTATCTGGATAGGTGCTATTTTAAGTTATATCCAAAACCATTTTAAAGCGATGCTTTTTGTCTTGCTTGTGATTCTAATTTTTGGTTCTATCGGTGAAGATAAACTGGATACTCCCAATTTGAGCGTCATCAAAATTGAGGGCGAAATTACCAAGGTCGATGACATTTTAGAAAATATTGACAAAGCCATCAAAGATGAACGCATCAAAGGTGTGCTTTTGCATGTAGACTCTCCAGGTGGCGCACTTGCCCCTTCCATCGAACTTTCTATGGCGGTTAAACGTTTAGCACTGAAAAAACCTGTGGTTGCTTATGCCGCAGGTAGTATGACCAGTGGAAGTTATTACGCTTCGATTTGGTCAAACTATATCATCGCCAATCCTGGTGCTTTCATCGGCTCTATCGGTGTACTGTTTCAAGCACCCAATGTCTCAGAATTGGCTAAAAAACTGGGTATTTCAGAGCAAATTATCACTGCAGGTGAATACAAACAGATGGGTACCTTCACCCGTGAATGGACACCTAAAGAACGTGGGGCACTCAAAGAACTTATCGATGATGCGTATGGTTTGTTTATCAAAGATGTTGCTTTAGCACGTGGGTTGGATGCGACTAAGCCCGAAAGTTTCGCCAACGCGCGTGTTTTTATCGCTGAAAAAGCTTTACATGTAAAGCTCATTGATGAAGTAGGTTCTATCGCTGAGGCCAAAGCAAAACTGATTGAGCTTTCAGGTGTTCAAACGGCAATATGGGAAAAACCTGATGCTGTGGATAAATGGATGAAAAAATTAGAGAGTAGCAGTAAATTACCCATTTTTAATTTGATGGGCTATTTAAAATAATAAAGAGACAACCTCTCTTATGAGGGGTTGTCTCTTTAGGTTAAAAAACCTCAGCCATAGAACTGCGGTATGGATGTTTTTCATAAATTCCTAAAATTTTTATCTCTTTAGCAAAATAGCGTAACTCTTCTAAGGCTAAGTGTAAAGCTTTTTCATCAGGATGACCATTAATATCAAGATAAAAATGGCTCACATGTAAGGTTCCCATTTGATTATAGCTCTCCAGTTTTATCAGGTTTACTCCATTGGTAGCAAAGCCACCAAGTGCTTTATAAAGGGCGGCAGGAATGTCTCTAACTTGAAAAACCAAAGAGGTAATATAGTGTTTTCCCACATCATAGGTCGGAATATGTTCATTCTTGTCCAACACAATAAAACGTGTGACATTGCCACGATAATCGCCAAAATCATCGTTTAAAATTTCTAAACCATAAAGTTCTGCAGCTATTTGTGAAGCAATGGCCGCGCGCGTAGGATCATTTAATGTTTTAAGTTCCCTAGCAGAACCTGCGGTATCAAACTTTGCTTCAGCCTTGAGACCTAATTTGGTGATATTCATATGGCACTGAGCTAAGGCTTGAGGATGTGATGCAACCGATACAATACCCTCTATTGAGCTTCCTTTAATACCTAGCAAACAGTGACGTACGGGTTGAAAATGTTCTTCCACGATATGAAGTTCCATGCGAGGAATCAGCCGATAAATCTCTTCTACACGTCCTGCTGTTGAATTTTCAAACGGTATCATTGCCAATTGTGCTGTTCCAGATTCTACCATTTTCATAGCATTTTCAAACGTATCACAAGCAATGGTTATGGATTGTGGAAAAGCATTTTTACATGCAAGATAAGAGTACGCACCTTCAACACCTTGATAGGCAATAACAACATCATTCATTGATAAACCTTTACGTTATAATAAGCGATATTGTACTGTGACTCGCGTAAAGACGGGATAAATTCACCATCGAGAAGCTTTCTTATAGCATAATAGCCAGAATAAAAATGCTTATATTTGCTAAAGAAGCCCTTACTGTAAAACTTTTACTTCTACTAACTCGTTAGTATTAGTATCCCTTGAGAACTCGTTTTGTAATGTGACTTTTTATAAACCATCACTCACCTAAACTAGCGAATATAATGTACCTTTATTCTTTTTAAATGATACAAAGCTGTGTCGTACACAAGGCAAATATGGCAAACTAACATTAAACTGTTAGCAAAAAAGAACACTTATATTCACTACCTTAAACCCAAAATGATTGTACGTCTTTATCAGTATGTGTTACCCAAAAGGTAACACATTAAAATTTAGAGCATATGCTCTTTTCGATACGCAATAATTTCATCTATACTGACAATAGGAAAGTTGTGCTTTTGCGCAAAGCTTATAACTTGCTCACCCACACTCATCGTGCCATCAGGATTGGTGAGTTCACACAAAACACCATAAGGGGAAAGGCCCGCTAAACGCATCAAATCCACTGTCGCTTCCGTATGTCCCTCACGCTCTAACACACCATTAGCTCGTGCACGAAGAGGAAACACATGGCCAGGAGAGACAATCTTAGTTTTGCCCTCAGGATGAATCGCCGATTGAATGGTGGTGAGTCTGTCTTTAGCACTCACACCTGTGGTGACATTATCTTTAGATTCAATGGTTACGGTAAAGCCTGTTTGGAATTTGGATTCGTTATGTGTTACCATCATGGGAAGCTCAAGAGCATCGGCTTTCTCAGGCGTTAGGCACAAACAGACAATACCACTGCATTCACGTATGAGTAGCGCCATTTGTTCGGCAGTGAGCGATTCGGCGTGGAAGATGATATCGGCTTCGTTTTCACGATCACGGCTATCCATCACGATAACGCCGCTTTGATTTTGTAAGGCATGCACGGCTTGCATGACAGGAGGGGTAAGCGAAAAATTCGCACAAATTTGATTCATGGCATACTCCTAAAAGGTGAGTAAACTTACCAGAATCAGGGCATCTTTCAATATAGACACACGATTTTGTCATCAACAATGGCAACAATGTACTACATTCTCGCTCATCCGGACTTTAACCGTTGGTTTTGGAATCACACCAAATCTGCTTGACCTTTTACACTTACATGTAAAAGCGCTCGCGGACTCTCTTGCGCACAAGATTACCGCCAGTAGGGAGTTACACCCTGCCCTGAGAAATAAGTTTCGGGAAAATTATACTGCAATGTCCTTAAAAAATAAACGGGCATCTTGAAGCCAGACCGATACCCACTTTTTTTGATACAATGTCACAAAAAGAGCATTTCATGAAAAACCTAATCCAACAACTTCCAAAAGCTGAACTGCATCTTCATATTGAAGGCACGCTTGAGCCTGAGCTGATGTTTGCCTTAGCGCAAAAAAATAACATTTCTATTCCTTACAAAAATGTCGAAGAGGTCAAAAACGCTTATAATTTTACCTCGCTTCAATCGTTTTTAGATATCTATTATGCAGGGGCGAATGTGCTCATCACCGAGTCTGATTTCTTCGATCTGACGTGGGCATACCTGCTTACATGTAAAGCGCAAAACGTTGTTCATGTGGAGATTTTTTTCGACCCGCAAACCCATACGAAGCGTGGTATTACATTTGAAACCGTTCTGAATGGCATTTGCAAAGCACTTGAGAGAGGCGAAACGGAACTTGGTATTAGCTCGTTTCTTATTATGAGCTTTTTACGCCATCTCAGTGAAGAAGAAGCCTTTGAAACGTTGGAGCAATCCTTACCATTTAAAGAGAAAATTATCGGGGTCGGGCTCGATTCAAGTGAAGTAGGACATCCGCCTTCCAAATTTGAACGCGTTTTTGCAGCCAGTGCCAAAGAGGGCTATAAAATCGTTGCTCATGCGGGTGAAGAGGGCGATAGCTCGTATATTTGGGAGGCGATTAACCTCTTACACGTAGCTCGCATTGACCATGGAATTGCTTGTGAGGAAGATGCCACACTAGTGCAGTTTCTCATCGAAAAACAGATTCCTTTGACCGTTTGTCCACTTTCCAATGTCAAGCTTAAAGCGGTCAAGTGCATGCAAGAACACAACATCGCAAAACTTCTACGCCAAGGTGTTTTAGTCACTGTCAATTCTGATGATCCCGCTTATTTTGGAGGGTATGTCAATGAGAATTATGAAGCCATTGTGGACGCTTTATCACTAAGCGAAACGGAGCTAAAAGAGCTTGTTAAAAACTCTTTTAAAGCATCCTTCTTAAGCGCAGAACAAAAAGAAAACTATATCGCTTCTCTTTAAATAGAGCGTTTTGCAAGTCCTCCTAAAGAGGTCTCTTTGTAGTTAGTGTTCATATCCCGCCCTGTTTCGACCATGGTTTTGATGACCTCATCAAAACTCACTCGATGGCTACCATCCGTATAAGAGGCATATTCTGCGGCACTGATAGCACGAATCGCCGCTGTTGCATTGCGCTCAATGCAGGGCACTTGCACATACCCACCGATGGGATCACATGTCATACCAAGATGATGCTCTAATCCCATCTCCGCAGCATAATCTATCTGTTGAAGATTACCGCCAAAGATGTACGCTGCCATGCCTGCGGCCATCGAACACGCCACGCCTACTTCGCCTTGGCATCCCACTTCCGCTCCTGAGATGGAGCCGTTAAACTTCACCAAATTGCCTATTAATCCTGCAATAGCAAGCGCGCGCAAACACTCTGTTTCATCTAAATCATATGCTTCTTTAAGGTAACGTAGTACGGAAGGGACAACACCCGAAGCCCCACAAGTAGGTGCGGTGACCACGACGTGCCCACTGGCATTTTCTTCACTAACGGCTAGGGCATAGGCGAACACTAAACCATGTGCTTTTTTATCTTCTTTGCGCGCTTTGGAAAAAAACATTTTGGCTTTGCGTGGATACTGTAAGGTTCCAGGTAAAACACCTGTTTGTTTGAGTCCTCGCTCAATCGTCTCTTGCATAGTGTCCCATACCTCTTTGAGGTAAGGCCAAAGCGTTTCATCTTCATGGCGTTCAACGTATTGCCAGAGTTCTTGATGTTCTTTGTCGCACCATGCCATGATCTCTTTCATAGACGTGAGTGGATAAATAGACGCTTTTGTGAGAGTTTCACCTTCCTCTTTAAGTGCGCTTCCCCCTACACTATACACTTCCCATGAGCCTTTACATACAGCGCGCTCATCCAAAGCTTCAAAGAGCATTCCATTGGAGTGAAAAGGTTTCATAATATCCATCCGAAAGATGACTTCCGTAGGTATTGGCGCTAAAGTTTCGATAATCGTAACATCAGTTAAATGCCCTTTACCCGTTAAGGCTAAAGAGCCATATAAAGTTACTCGGTATGAATTAGCATCAGGGAATTTGTTTTTAAATTTAATAGCTGCTTTTTGCGGTCCCATTGTATGACTCGAAGAAGGGCCATGCCCTATACAAAAGAGTTCTCTGAGCGATTTCATTACATACCTTTTTGAAGGCGTTCAAAAAGTTGCCAACCTTCATCCCAAAAGCCAAGCCCACTATCAGCATTGATATGCCCTTTCTCGCCAATATTAACAAAGTCGCTACCCCACACTTTTGCCCTTTCTTGAGCATATTCAATAGAAGCATACATATCGTTGGAGCTCGCAATAACCACGCTGGGAAAATCAAAAGGTATAGAAGGTGTATTTTCAAACCCTAAAGCACTGGGTGGGAAAGTTGGGGCATTTACATCAGGAACACCTACAAGTAATGCTCCTTTAATAGTCCGATGTTTTTGACTCGCCCAATGTGCGACAACCAAACATGCCATACTATGCGCCACTAAAAAAACCTCAGAGCTTGCTTCACTCAGTGCTTTTTCTAATGAAGTAACCCACTCATCACAAATAGGATTAAGCCAATCTCTTTGCTCAACTCGTTTAAAATAAGTATGTTTTGCTTCCCATAAACTTTGCCAATGCAATGGCCCAGAATTTCCAAATCCTGGCAATATTAGAACGGTCGGTTCCATCAAAAAATGCCTCTCTTCTCAAAATATAAAAATATTGTAGTCAATCAGAACTTAGAAACAGACTTTTTTCGTCATTGAGAAGTATCAGACTCGTAAAACGCTATCGTATTTTTACCCACTTCTTTAGCTTTATACATAGCTTTATCCGCTTTTTTTAATAACTCATCTTTAGAGTCACTATCACTTTTGAACAATACAATTCCAATGCTTGCGGTACAATAATGCTCAATAATAAGACTCGTAGTATCTGCTGTTGAGATACTTAAATGATAGGGTTTTGATAAAGAAATACGAATTTTTTCAGCAACCTTCTTGGCAAGCTCTTTTGAAAGTCCATTTTCTACATGAAGATCTTGAAGAATTATGACAAACTCATCACCACCAAAACGGGATACGGTGTCTACTTCTCTCACACACCCTTTGAGTCTGTGAGAGACTTCAATCAACAACGTGTCTCCTATGCTATGGCCATGAGTATCATTGAGAGATTTAAAATTATCGAGATCAAGGAATAGTAAAGCGTTATATTTATTGTTACGCTTACTGCTTACAACAGAAAGCATGAGCCTTTCAGACAATAAAAGACGATTTGGTAATGTTGTTAAAGCGTCATAAAAAGCCAATTGCTCTACTTTAGCTTGCATCATTTTTCGCTCAGTTACCTCGCGTGTAATTCCATGATATCCAATAACTTCTCTTTGTTCATTAAACTCTGCTTTTGAGAGAATCTCACCCCATATCAACCTTCCATCTTTACAACGATGTTGAATTTCGTACGTTGCAAAATCTGTCTTAATACCTTCTTTTTCAGCCTCTTCTCTTTTGCGGATAGCGCCCATGATAATTTCAATACCTTCTTGTGTAAACATCTCAAAGACATGGTGACCAACAACTTCTTCCATCTTATAGCCACGTAAACGCTCATCTGAAGGGCTAATATACGTAATGATCAAATTCTGATCTGTTTTCCAAATAACATCACTCACATCTTCCGTGAGATGACGATAATACGCTTCACGCTCTTTGAGTTTAGCTTCAGCATGGTTTTTTTCAATAATAATACTTTGAAGCTCCTCACTTTGCTCTTTGTACGCTATTTCAGAAGCTTTTCGTAATTTTATTTCACGTTGTAAGCGTAATGTCCAAAAACCCAAAAAAAATAAAAATAGTACAAGTATCACGCTATAACCTATCACTGTTTTAAGTGCAATACCTGATTCAATACGAACACTCATCCAACGGTTAAAAATAGTATCCATCTCTTCTGGCGAAATCATCAACATCGCTTTTGAGAGAATAGTTGCTAATTCTCGATTCGATTTAGCAACGCCAAAGCGATGTTGATTGATGAAATCTGTTTGTCCAGAAAAACGTAAATTTTTAAGACCATAACGCATAATCGTATAATTTGTACTACTAATATCTCCCACATAAGCGTCCACTTTACCATCACGGACCATTGTTAAAGCTTCTAAAGTATTCTTCGCTAACACGAGTATAATATCTGAATAATTTTGCTCAATAAGCTCTTGGGTAAAATAGCCTTTTTCGACAACAACACGCTTACCATGAAGCCGTTTTAACGTTCCAATAAAATCACCCTCTGCATTATCCACAATCACTGTTTGAATATCTCGGTAGGGTTCACTAAATATAAAGTCTTTTAAACGTTCTGGGGTTTCGACGATACTACTTAGCATATCTATCTTACCTTGTTTTGTCATCTCTATGGCTTGAGCCCATGTGATATTTTTAACAATTTCAAAATGAATGCCCAATTTTTTTTCGATGAGAGCAAGATAATCAACTGCCATACCTACGTACTCTCCCTTTTCATTCATCCACTCAAAAGGAGCATAATCAGGGTCCATTCCTACACGAATTACGGGGTGTTTTGCAAGCCAGCCTTTTTCACTTGCACTTAATGAGAGATTGGTATCATACAGAGTTGTTATAGGGTTTGAATAAAGAGATGTTATAAGTAGTGCCGTGATAAAAAAATACCATTTTATGAACTTCATTCAAACTACCTATCTTTACTCAAAATACAAACGCAATCTTTTGAATATTACACTTAACATTATTTAAGAAGACTTAATAACTGCAATGGAGCCAAAGTATTGATAGCTTAAGTGACATATGGAACATAACTTGCAACCGTTATGAAATAAATACAAGAAGGGTACTTTATGGATGAAAAAGAGCTCAAAAAAGAGTTAGCAAGACTTAGACGGTTGGCTGTCGAAATCGCAGGAGAGATTCATGATATCGTCGAAGATACACTCTGGGTCAGATACAACGACCTTCCTATTCTCTCGGCCAAAATTGTTGAAGCAGTTAAAGAAGCGGAAGCTTTTAAAGTTGAACACAACCTTTAATAGATTATGCAAAAAGTCTATTGTTATGTTTATTCACTACTTCGTTTACTAATTGCTTTAGCTTTTAAAATAGTATGAGGCGTTTGGAGTTCAAAAATATCTTCAATATCTATTTTTTCTAAAGCAATCTTTTTACCCTCTTTAACCACTTGCGCATAACACTCTTTAAGCTCATGTGTTGGCTCTTTGGAGCGTAACGCTATCAGGTAAGAAGCGAGATTTTGCTCTTTTTGAGCAAGATTTTGTTTGGCTTGAAAACTAATTTGCTCTTGCAAGTGAAGGAGCTTTTGGATTTTTTCACGTAATAAAATGCCTATTCGTTCATCGTATTGAGACGTAAGCATATTGATTTCACTCCGCCATAAGGAGAGTTTTTCATCCATAGAGCGTTTGGTAAATTGTATTTTTAAGTGAGCCAATGATTCCATTTTAGTGTGCAGTACTCTTGAAAAAAGGCTATTCATTTGCTCCATTAAGCCATCAATACGCATCAGCATTTCACTTTGATCGGGCAGTATCATCTCCATGGCGGCAGAAGGTGTAGGAGCTCTAAGGTCTGCCACAAAATCACTAATCACATAGTCTATCTCATGACCAACTGCAGAGACGATAGGTGTTTTACACCCGAACAAGGCATCGGCTACTATTTCTTCATTAAATGCCCACAAATCTTCAATACTACCTCCCCCTCGTCCCACAATAATCACATCGGCATCTAAGGTGTCAGCCAAAGCGATATTGTGAGCAATTGCACCTTTTGCGCCCTCTCCTTGTACCAGCGTATCCAGCAATGTTATCTTTACAAGTGGCCATCGTTTTGTTGCTACACGAAGCATATCTTGCAATGCTGCCCCCGTACCTGATGTCACAAGGGCTATATGATGGATACTTTTAGGGATAGCTTTTTTATGCGTTGCATCAAAATAACCTTTAGCGCTCAATTTTACTTTAAGTTGTTCATACGCTTTAGCTAAAGCGCCACTACCGGCTGGCTCTAAACTTAGGCAATTTATCTGATAACTTCCCCGTGGTGCAAAAACTGAGATAGAGCCGTGAATGACCACTGCCATCCCTTCTTCGACTTGAAATTTAAGTGATTTGGTATTGCCCTTAAACATCACACATGAAATTGAGGAGTCGGCATCTTTCAGCGTAAAATAGAGATGGCCAGAGCTATGGTAGGTTGGCCTAGAAATTTCACCTTCCACACTGACATGTAAAAAGGTACTCTCAAGTAATGATTTAATTTGGTTGTTTAGACTCGAAACACTTTGGGGTTCATTCATCGTTTTTTAGCAATAACCAAAGTAGAGATATCCATCGAAAAACTTTTAACAAATTCCGTCTCAAAACCAGCGGTATCAAGCTCTTTTTGAAGCATAGATGCGGTTAAAAAACCTTCTATGGAGTTCGGTAAATACTCATAAGCTTCTTTATTTTTAGAAATAAATCCACCCAAAATCGGTAACACTTTATTAAGATAAAAATCTTTAAGTGCGAAGAAAAAACCTTTTTTATCATCTTTGGTAAATTCTAAAATAACAACATAACCACCCGTTTTAAGCACGCGGGCAAATTCAGAAAAAGCTTCTTGGCGTTTGACAACATTGCGAATACCATAGCTAATGCTCAAAATATCTGCACTCTCATTTGCCAATGGAAGCTCCGTTGCCTCAGAGATGACAAATTCAAATTCAGGGAACTTTTGTTTACCTACATCGGTCATGCCAACGGAGGGATCAACCCCTAAAATTTTACCGATACTACGCCCTGCTTTTTTGGCTTGCTTCGCCCAATAGCCCATCATATCACCCGTTCCACAAGCAACATCGACAATAAGTTCTATCGGTTTTGTATAGCGTGAAAACGTTTCATCACATGCTTTTTTGCGCCATTGGATATCGATCCCCATACTTAAAACACGGTTTGCTGTATCATAAGTTCCTGCGATGTCATCAAACATCTGAACAATTTTTTGCTGCTTGTTTTGTTCTTCCAAAATTCTTCCTAATTCTAAAATAGTTTGCCAAAGAATTGGCTATCTTTACTTAAAAGCGTGTAAAATCAAAATAATCCAGCAATTTGCTGCGCTATTTTTTGCTCTAAAATCGGCGTTGCTTCCTGAAGTGTCAACTCCATCTTTGTTGCTTCTGCAAACATCATTGTACGATGTTCTATAAAGTCACTTTCATACGATTGGCTACTGTTGCTATACGTGTTAGAATTAATTCTGCCACTGGTATTATCACGAAGTGGTCCAGCATAGCTGTTTTGAAAACCACTTTTTTGTCCATCACGAACATAAGCTTGTCCACCAACATTACCCGTAGATGCCATCACTTTGCCTTTGGCTTTCTCACGAATCACGATATCCACTTGCATCTGAAAAATGGTATCTTCGGTTGCTTTTCCGATAAGTCCACCCACAACTGCACCTGCTACACCTGCTGCTAACATACTTTTGCCATTACTTCCAGAATTTCCAATAGCTCCTGCCATACCACCCATCATCGCACCGCTGGCCGCATTATTTTCACTTTTTTTATTACAATAAAGAATGTTGGTCATCAATACATACGTCGCCATTTCAGGATCATCTACGACAGTATAGCCCTTAGCATAAAGAGATTGGACGATACGCTGTTCTAAATTAATATCAGCGCCACTGGTATTTTTAGTCGAAATAAAAATCGTTCGTTTATCTTTTGCAACGGGATTGATAAAAACACTCTGTGTCATACGAGCGCTGGTTTGTAATTGTGATGTTGCACAGCCACTCATCAATAAAAGTGCGGCACTCAGTGCCAAGCCTACGTGTAAAGTCTTTTTCATTATATATCCTTTATTCTGTTAGAAACAAGTTTGTTATTGTACCGCATTATCCAAAATAAATGTTAACGTAGAAAAACAAAAAGAATCAAGATAAAAATGGTATTGTACATAAAATTAGATGAGTGCTTTTTTGAGCTTTTTAGCAATACGAAATTCCTCTTTTTTGAGGTATTTATTCACAAAAACAAGTAGTGGCATTTCACTTTTTTTGAGGAGATAAAAACCACTTTGCTCGTGTAAGAAAAAACGTATATCTAACAACAATGTTTGATAATGAATACTTTGTACAAACACTAAAAGTGTTGCTCTGCTTTCACTTAAAAGTACTTCTAACGTTTTACGTAGACAAACAATCATCGTGTTATCAAAGACTACTCTACCAATACTAAAAAGATAGCAGATATTTTCAGCAACTTTATGGATATTTTTTAACGCTTTAGCATCATCATCTAATAAAAGCTCTACTTCATGCTCCAAAAATTGCATTTCTCGATACAGCAATACTTTGAGTACCTTTTGCGTACTCATTCCAGCAGAAAAAGAAAAATCAAGCGTTGTTAGGGCTATTTTATCACATTTTTTAAATACTTCTTGAAGTGAAAAATCATAACTCTCTGGCAACCCAAACAAAGACAAATAACGATTTTTATAGCGCTTATCAGAACTTACGTCTTTGACAAGATGTCTTTTTATGCCCGATTCAAAAATATTGATTTGCTCAACGCTCTGAAAATGGATGCTCAAAACGCCAAATGTATCCGTATCATTAGAATAATTTTCAATATAAAGTTGATGTATCATTTTTGTGTCTAAAGAGGTGGTGACAAGAGAGTGCACCACTTCTTTAGGATTTTGAATCAAATAACGTCGTTTAAGCGTATACTTTTTCACACGAAAGCTTTTAGAACTGCTTTTCCATGACAGGAATAACCTGTTTTTTACGGCTCAATACACCATCAACCCACATTTCATGGTTAGTTAATGTTGCATTAAACGCTTTTTCAATTTTACTCTCATCATCACTGACTACTAAAAATTGTGAACCTTCAATCATAATATCAGTCAAAAGCAACATAACGGTATGACGTCCACCTTCTTCTTTATATGCCTTCATATCGGCAAAAAGAGCTTCTTTCATCTCATCAAAAATTTTTAGATCCACCACTTCAAGCTGACCAATTCCGATTTTATGACCGCCCATTTCAAAATCTTTATAATCTCGAAGTAAAAGCGTACGTGGGCTTGCACCTTTAACCGCGGACTTTACCAAAAACATTTCCATCCCAAGTGCTTTAAAATCCTCTATCTCCGCAATCTTTGCCAACTCTTTCACTGCCTTGGTATCGGCTTTTGTGCACGTAGGTGATTTAAATAAAACCGTGTCACTAAGAATTGCCAACATCATAGCACCTGCGATATTTTTAGGAATATCAATTTTATAGTGATCAAACATCTCTTTGACAATGGTATTGGTACATCCTACTGGGCGAATCCAACATTCAAGGGGTGTTGTCGTCGTAATATCACCAAGTTTATGATGATCAACGATACCTAAGATATTTGTCTCTTTGAGGTTGTGAGGAGCTTGCGCCAGATCAGAATAGTCTGTAATGTAAAGATTTTCACCGGAAAAATCATTTTTTAGCATTGGTTTTTCCAAGCCAAATGTTTTTAAGATAAATTCTGTCTCAGGGCTTAGTTCGCCTTGTCGTGCAGGGATGCACAGCTCGCCCAATTGTGTTTTGAGATAAGAGAGTGAAATCGCTGAACAAATAGAATCAGAATCCGGATTGATATGTCCGCATGCATAGGTTACCATAATAATTCCTTCGTAGTTTTTAGTGATATTATAACCAAAATAGGTTTTCTTTGTGGGCACTTTTACTGCTTTTCTTATGTAAGTGCAAAATTTTTGACGAAGTTTTTAAACTCTAAAAAAAGTTTACTTTGGTATTTATTTTTATTGTAAATCAAATAAAACTTTCGCTCAATCGGTAAATTATGAAGCTTAATTTCATAAAGTTCACCTCTTTTGAGCTCCTTTTCAACCACTACTTTTGAAAGGCAAGTAATGGTTTGGGAATTTTTCAAAAGGATTGTTTTAGCCTCCTCAAATTCTGAAAATTCCATACAAATATTGAGCTCTTTAGAAAGTTTTCCAATAGATTCTAAAAAAACCTCTCTGGTTCCAGAGCCCTTTTCTCGTACGATCCATTTTTTTTCTAAAAGCTCGTCAATATAAAATGTTTTACCTTCTAAGCTTTTGTCACTCGTAACAAGAATCAACTCATCATTGCCCATCTCTTCTTTAATAATATCCTCATCCGAACACACTGACTCAATAAAGCCAATATCAATAATGCCATTTTTAACAAGGTTAATAATTTGAGATGAGTTTTGAATATCTTTTTGAATTGACACATTCGTATGGCTATCTAAAAAGTGAAAAACAATTTGTGAGGTGATAAAGTCTCCTATCGTTTTACTCGAAGCTACGGTTAAAATACCCGAAATTTGATTATCTTTAAAAAAATTCTCTGCATCCACGAGGGCAAGATAATGTGGATATGTTTTTTCTTTAAAAAGCCTTCCTATCTCATTGATAACTAATTTTTTGCCAATTCGATCAAAAAGCTGCTCCCCTATTTTTGCTTCCAGTGATTTAATGGCAAGTGATACTGCAGATTGAGTAATGCCTCGTTTCTGTGCTAAATTTGATAAATGAGAATCCTCACAAAGGTGATAAAATATACTTAACTCTTTTAACGTCATGCTCTCTTCTTTAATTAAAAATATTTATGATTATATCAAATATAATTTATTTTACTTATTAATTAAATTGGTCTATACTTTTCCATATCATTAAAGGAATAGTATGTTTCAAAAAGAACACCGCCAAAATACTCTCAATGGCATCTTATTCGTGGCCTTATTCGCCATGAGCGCAACTTACCTCTCAGACTTTCCACTCTTTAAACATTTAGGCATTAGCCCTTTGATTATTGGGATAGTATTAGGAATGGTATATGCCAATACGCTTCGTAATAAGCTCCCTAAAGAATGGGTAGCAGGGATTATTTTTTCGACAAAAACAGTGCTTCGTACAGGTATCATATTATATGGATTTCGCTTGACTTTTCAAAATATAGAAACTGTTGGCTTAGCGGGTATTTTTACCAGCATTATGGTTGTTAGCTCAACATTTGTCATCGGTTATTTTGTTGGCACGAAAATACTGAAACTGGATAAAGAAACAACCATTCTTACAAGTGCGGGAAGTTCCATCTGTGGGGCTGCCGCTGTTTTAGCGACAGAACCTGTGATCAATGCTGAAGCTTATAAAAGTGCCATTGCCGTTTCAACGGTTGTCGTTTTTGGTAGTATCGCCATGTTTTTATACCCTTTTGTTTACCATTTGGGAATTGTTCCTCTAAGCCCTGAAGCGATGGGGATGTATATTGGTGGAACGATTCATGAAGTTGCCCATGTCGTAGCCGCTGGCAATGCTATCGGAAGCGAAACGGCTGAACCTGCTGTCATCGTCAAAATGATTCGTGTCATGCTAATCGCACCTTTTTTACTTGTTTTGGGCTTTTGGTTATCTAAAGCAGCACTGAAAGGTACGACAAAGCACAAAACAAAGATTAATATTCCATGGTTTGCTGTCTTTTTTATTCTCGTAGCAGGATTTAATTCATTTCACCTTTTACCAGACGTTGCTATTACCAAGATTAATGCACTTGACACTTTTTTACTGACAATGGCAATGAGTGCATTAGGGATGGAAACAAGTGTCAATAAATTTCAAAATGTCGGAATGAAACCTTTGTATCTTGCTGGAATTCTTTTCTTGTGGCTTATATTTGGAGGCTTTTATATCGTTAAATTGTCCCTTAATTTTTAACTAATCTCTCTCGATGGCGGGCTATCTCTTTATCGCTCCATACACCATAAGGATCACGATAGGCTACACCTTCCATCTTTTCTTCTTTCTTCATTGAATGTTTTGCGACCAACCCGACAATATCCGTTTTTTCAATGATAACCTCTTCCACACAAAAACCTGCTTCAAGAAATGCTACATATACTGAGCGAAAAGAAGTTGAACAAATCAACACACCTTCTGGTTTGAGTAAGCAATAAAGCTTTTTTAAAAAATCCACGCTGATTAAGGATGGATTATTACTCTCTAAAAAAGGATCTAGAAAAATGATATCAAACTGCTCATCTAAAAAAGTAATCGCGTAACGCGCATCAGCATTTAAAAGCTCTATTTTGACTTTAGCTTCATGAAAAATTCCTTTTTCATATAAATTTTTAAGCATTTTTACATGTAAAGGATCAGAAATGACTTGTGCGCTTTGTGCAAGTAGCATAAGATCATGTTCTATTGCACTAATATGTAAGGTGTAATGCTCCAACGTGCGTGCCTCATGAGATGCAGCAAAGCTATTATACCCCATGCCAAAACCAATATCTAAAAGCCTTATATTTGACTTCTCAAGGCGCTTAATAAGAGACGATTTTAAGATAAATAATTGCCTTGCTTGTACTAAAGCTCCTGATTTAGGATGATAATAATCACTGTATTCTGAATTAAAAAAAGTCGTACTACCATCTTTTAATAGTATTTTTTGTCGCATTTCATTATTTTTTAGTTTTTTCAGTTCATATAAATCGCCTTGTGCTACTCCTCGTAAACGCATCGTTTTTACGAGGTAAGCACTGAAACTATTTTTATCCATATGCCAGTGTGGTGCTATTAAATCTTTACGTGGAGTGTCAGTTGCTAAACGTAAAATCGGTATTGTCGCAGGAATACGCCGCAATAAGTGTATCAATACCTCAGCATACTCATACTCACTTAAAGTATGAAAAGGTGTGGTAGCATAATGTTGCGCTAGAACAGTTTGTTGGATAATATGCAAATTATGAAACTTCAAACCATCAATGCCAAGTTGCACTAAGGCATCTACACTCTCTTGCCAGTGCGTCAATGTCTCATTCGGAAAGCCTACTATCAAATGAGCATAAACTTTAAAATTACGTGCATGTAATCTTTTAATCGCCTCTTGAGACGCGTGAGCATTATGCCCGCGATGAATCCATTCAAGTGTTGCATCATGCATACTTTGAATACCTAATTCGATACAAACATCTACTGTTTTATTGAGCTCTTGCAAATAATCTAAGGTCTCTTCACTTAAACAATCAGGCCTTGTACCAATATGTATTGCTTTAAATGGATATATTGTTAGTAATTTTTCATAGACTTTTTGTTGTTTTTTTAATGAAGAAAATGTCCCAGTATATGCTTGAATATAAAGAGCAAATGCTTTTGCATGGTAGCGTTTTCGCGCGAAAGCAATAGCGTATTCTATCTGCTCTTCTAGACTTTTAGCATCTTTAGTCTGAGCTGCTCGCGCACCATCTTCGGGGCAAAAGGTACACCCACCCCTACCGTTAACATCTCTATTGGGACATCCAAAGTTTAAATCCACGGGAATACTATACAGCGCTTCACCATAGTGTTTGAGCATATAATTTTTATACGTTGAAAAAGGGAGATGCATTATTTCGAAAAAAACTTCCGCATCTTAGTAAGTCCCAATTGCATGCCGCTATACATCATAATTTTAGCCATTTTTTTCCACATACTTCGTTCATAGCAAGGTTTTGGGCATTTGCGACAACTAGGCTTTGGCTCATGAGGACAAGCGATTAAACGTTCATGTGCATAATGCAATAAGGCTTTGCACTCTTCACATAAATGATACTCTTCTACAAGAGAGCCTATTTCTTTGGTTTTATCGTGATGCTTTCGCTCACAATAAAGTCCTATAAAACGGTGTAAAATATGCATATTTTCATGGAGTTTTTCTGTCGTCATACGATTTCTTTTTAATTAAGTTTAGTAAATTTTACTCTTTTTGATGTTTAGAAAGAATGAAGTGGGAAAAAAAGAAGCAGAAGAAGAGAAACTCTTCTTCTGTAGAAATTATAGCGCTGTTACGTTCTCAGCTTGTGGACCTTTTTGTCCTTCGCCTAGTTCATAAGTAACTTTTTGGCCTTCGTTCAAAGAAACACGACCATAACCTGTTTTGTTGATTTGACGAAAGTGTACGAATACATCTTTACTACCATCATTTGGTTGAATAAATCCAAAACCTTTTTCGCTGTTGAACCATTTAACGGTTCCTTCCAATAGTGCCATAAAATGCTCCTGTGTAAAATTACACTTTATTGCTAAAGTGTGGTCGAAAATATAAAATTGAGTATTTTGGAGTATTTTAGACAGCTAACTTGAAGGTTGACGTATAAAAAAACTACCAAAGATGAACTCTAACCTCATCTTTCTGAATAGGCAGTTTACCTTAATTTTTTAAATAAAGCAACTCTTTTAAACTTTGCTATAATATTTTTTGATAAAAGCCAAGGATATGTTATGAAAGCCATTGAAAAATTTCTAAAAGTTGTTGCAAATAACGAATTTGTAGAGGGACATGAAGTCTTAGAAGAGCAATGGCATCTTTATAAAAAATGCCATGATAAAGAGAATGAAAGCAAAATTCTTAAAGGTCTTATCAATGCTTCAACCGCATTAGCATTAGCAACAAAGGGAAAATCTGAAGGGGCAGCAAAAGTTTGGCTCACTTTTGAAAAATATCGTCCGCTTCTTCAAACAACAGCATGCGAAAACTTACCACTTTACAAAGAGGCAGAAACACTTTTAGATGCTAAAAAACATCTTTTTATGTAAGCTTATACAATTTTCTTTCCCCACATCAAAACGGGCCCATAATAAATACCCCAAGCGATAAATAAGATAAGCCACGCACTAATAGAAAGATCAAATGTCCATGCAGCATTAATACTTAATCCGCTTGTAATAGAATACAAAACTCGAATAGCTAAAACAATTTGCGTTAAAACAAAAAGACCTACTGTGAAGCGATTGGCACGTGGAGGTTGACTTGAATGGCCTAGTGTCACACGTGTTCCAAATCCAATAAAAATAGTATTTAAAAACCCTAAGGCTAAAAGATGCGTATCAAGAGAAATAAAAGAAACATCAAAATAAAGTTCACAACTTTTACCTATGGCCCCAAAAATAAGCCCCAAAGGTAACCAAAATAAGGCAAGATGCAAAATACTTAAAATCGCAGGTGAATTTTTCAATGGCAATTCCCATCGTAATAACTCTTTAAGAATGAAAAGACCCAATACGATATCAATCATAATTTCAAGCCATTCGAGTATCATAATAATGGCTAATGCTTTCATCATAAACAAAGTAAAAACGATAGGAATTAATTTTGGTATTTTGTGAATTTGCACGTGTGAGAAGAAAGGAACCATGCGAAGTGCTATCACTGTCGTTAAAAATATGGCATAGAGATAAAATCCAGTAGCATAAGCAATATCGTACCAATAAAATGGCTCTGTATAAGCATCAATAACAAATCCAAGCGCAAAAACACTATGTGCTAAAAGTCCAAATCCATAGGCTACTAAAATCCAAAAAGGATCTTTTTTAATATGGGACTTACCATGTTTATACATTTGGTAAAGCTGATAAAATGCACTTCCATGCAGGAGCAACAAAACACCAACGGAACAAAATAAAAGATCTTCGGATAAAAATAGACCTAGGACTACACCCAATGCGCCAAGTTCATATAAGAAAAATGTACGTAAGTAAAACTTTTTTGAAACCCCTAAACTCGCACAAAATCGAGGAAATGTTGTCAATAAAAAACCTAAAAAGAACTGGCTAAAGACAATAAATACCAGCGAATATATATGAAAATAGATTGGACTAATCATTAAAGAAATCGTACCCTTAAAACCTAACATAAAAATAACCATAGTGACAATGGCCCATATCACACCTAAAACAAAAAAAGGCTGGTGAGGTTGTGAAAGAAAATAGTTCTCTTGAGGTTTTTTTAATGGAGGTTGTGTGGTAAATTGCTGCATTACAATTCCTTCTTAATGGCTGTAAAATGTTGTATATATTAAATAGATAGATAAAAACCAAAGCGAGATATTTAAAAGTTTTTTGTAGAGTTCTTCATCAATTTTATCCTGAATTCTACTACCAATATTAAATCCTATGACAGCGATGAGTGTGAGTGGTAAAATAGCTAATAAACTGTCTGCTGTAAAACTACCATGATAGCCGAAAATAAAAATTTGAAGTGATTTATTGGTAATGAAACAAAGATTCATAACCCCAATAGCACGCTTTTTTTCCAATTTTAGCTCAATGATTAAAATCAGCAACACCGGTATCATAATATTGACGATTCCACCTACAATACCACTTGCAAATCCCAATATAAGTGTCACAGCAAAGGTATGATGTTCCATATAGGGCGTTAAAGAGATTTTAAAACGCTCCTTATTAAGGTACATCAAAATAACAAATGCTAAAATCAACTTATAGTAATTATTGTAATAGGCCACTAAAATATGTGTTCCAATTAAGCTTCCAACCATAACCGATATAATCAGTACTTTATACGCTTTGAATATCTGGATAAATGAGTTATTACGATTAATGCTCGTACTATTAACAACTAACGTAGGAATAAGTGTGTATAAAACAGCGCGTTTAAGATCCATAAAAGTTGCTAGTAGCGGTGTTGCTATCATTGGAAAGCCGAAACCTACAACGCCATGAACTATGCCAGAACAAAGGACGATTATTACTTCCCATAAAAAATAGTTATCCATGTATTACTTTTCGGTACCAACTCATTGTATCTTGCCCCATAGGCATTGAAAAGACTTTTTCCATTTTTGGTAAAGTAAGCGCTACACCCTCTTTCTCATGAGGTGATTGAAAGATAAGATACCACTCTATCATTGGGCTTAATGCATCTAACATGCCTTGCCCTCCTTCTACCATAACATTACGATATTGTTGAACCTTATTCAATGAATTTTCAACCCATACAGTTCTATTACAAACACTAAATAGAGGAATTGTAGTATCAAAATTTTTTTGATTTGAATAAATTAAAATATCGGGCGCTTTTCCATCACATAAGCGAGCATCTAAAGTTGGCCTATCTATACGTACTGTATTTCCCCCAATGACTAATAAATCACATACATTACGCAAAGCGTGTACCCTTATATGTGAAGCTTCACAGCTGATACGTCCACCGGTAACTACTCCGTTACGGCTCATAGCGAGTTTGAAAAAAATAAAAGGTTGATGTGCTTGCCATGTTAAAAAAGGTTTTAAGAGCATATCACACTCTTCTTTCAAACAACCCCACTCAACATTCACGCCATTTTGTTGTAAGAATACCCCTCCACCACTTGCTTTAAGACTTTCATCTTTTGAACCAATCACCACTCGTTTTAACCCAAGTGTATGAATCAATTGAGAACAAGGTGGTGTTTTACCATAATGATGACAAGGTTCAAGCGTGACGTGTAAAGAAAGGTTATGAAAAAGATTGTTGTGATGTATCTGTAAAAAGTGATGTATCTGCTCTGAAGTTTGACATGCTAAGATACTTTTATCATTACTTAAGGCAATATAAGCAATTTTTAACGCTTCCACCTCTGCATGCGGTTGCCCTGAAGCATGGTGAGCACCCAACCCCACTATTTTACCACATGGATCACTCACAACCGCACCAACAGCTGGATTTGGATAGCATAAGCCTTGATACTCCCACGCACTTTGAAGTGCAAGGTGCATCAAAGCTTCATCGGCTGGAACTACCATTCAAAATAAGTTCTTGCTTTATCAATATCGCTAAGAGAAATCGTTACTTTTTCTTGATTATCAAGGATAAGGCTTAGTGTATTATTGCTAAAAGCATCTAATATACCTATCATTTTTTCTTTATTATTAAGTTTGATTTTGACTTTTTCACCCACAGAAAAAAGATAGTGTTCCGGTTTCGTAAGCTTTCGTTCAATGCCTGGAGAGCTGACTTCAAAAAAATACTCTCCATCAAGAGGAGGCTCAAGATCAAAAATAGGTGATAATATTTTACTGACTTCTTGACATTTATCAAGAGTTATACCCTCTTTTGACATTATGTAAAGTCTAAAAATTTTTTTATCAAATTCTGTTGCAATCTCTGTATCATAAAGGCTTACACCACACTCTTCTAAAATTTTTATTAATGTTTCATGATTCATCATGGACTTTTTTACCTCTTTTTAACTCTTCTTCTACTTTGGCGAAAAGAGTATCAATTTTATTTTGTTTTTCCAAAGTATCATCAAATTCAAACTTAAAATTTGGACATCGAAACCATCCTTCTGTTTGCATACAATGGTTTTGAATATGCCTTTTCACTTTATCAAGGTGAGAGAGTATATAAGCTCTCTCTTTCTCATCAAACATCATTTTATCAAGATAAACTGTTGCGTCATATTTTCCACGACTACAAACAACTTCAGTCACACATAAACCTCTTAGCATTTCATCACTTAATGTGGAAAGTGCTTCAGGGATTAACTCCCTTAACACACTTTGTGTGCGTTGTATCTTTATACTTTTATCTATCATAGTTTTGCTTTTTCTTGAACCTCTTTAAAGCTTTCGATATAATCGCCCTCTTTCATTTCGCTAAAGCCTTCTATCCCGACACCACATTCATATCCCTTCGTAACCTCTTTAACATCATCTTTAAAACGTTTCAAAGAAGATACAACACCTTCATAAACAATGATACCATCACGTATAACTCTGATTTTTACACCACGGTTAATCGTACCATCGGTTACAATACACCCTGCGATATGACCCAATTTTGGAACAGAGAATACTTCACGAACCAATGCTTGACCGATATTTTCTTCTCTCATCACTGGAGCCATCATACCTGTTACTAATCCTGTCACATCATCAATTAAATCATAAATAATATTATAGGTTTTAATCTCTACACCCATACTTCTTGCTTTTTCTTTCACAATTCCTGTTGGGCGTACATGAAATCCGAGAATAACGCAGTTTGAACTAGCACCTGCAAGAGCCACATCACTTTCTGTAATACCGCCAATACCTGCACTGATAATATTGACTTTCGTCTCTGAATTTCTAATTTTCTCTAAGCTACCTTTGATCGCTTCAAGACTCCCTTGAACGTCTGCTTTAATAATGACAGGCAATGTTTTCAATGCACCTTCTGCAATCATCTCACTTAAATCATCTAAACTTACTTTTGTTGTTTTTGAAAGCTCTTTTTGGCGGAGGTATTCAGCTTTTTTCTTAGCATATTCGCGTGCTATTTTATCTGTTTTTACGCTGACTAAAGTCTCACCAGCGCCTGGTACTTCACTCAGTCCTAAAACAACAACAGGCTCGCCTGGTTTTGCTTCTTTAATAATTTTTCCCATATCATCTAAAAGTGCTTTTACTTTACCAAAAGCAACCCCTGCAACAACAATATCACCTACTTTAATAGTACCATCTTGAACAACAATAGTGGCTACTGGACCTCTTCCTTTTTCAAGAGAGCTTTCAATAACCGTTGCTTTAACATCCCGACTAGGATCAGCTTTAAGTTCCAACAAATCCGCTTGTATTAAAATTGTTTCCAATAAATCTTCAATTCCCATACCTGTTTTTGCCGATACATGAACAAATTCATGTTCACCACCCCATTCGACAGGCGTCAATCCCATTTCAGCAAGTTGTGCTTTCACTAAATCTGGATTTGCAGCTTCTTTGTCCATTTTATTTACCGCAATCACAATAGGAACACCTGCTGCTTTAGCATGCTCTACCGCTTCTTTAGTTTGTGGCTTAACACCATCATCTGCTGCTACAACAACAATGACGATGTCTGTGACTTTGGCACCACGAGAACGCATCTCAGTAAAAGCTTCATGGCCTGGGGTATCGATAAAAGTAATATTTCTACCATTTTTTTCGACCATATAAGCACCAACATGCTGAGTGATTCCACCCGCTTCACCTGCGGCTACTTTAGCACTACGTATATAATCAAGCAATGATGTTTTACCATGATCAACGTGTCCCATAATGGTAATTACAGGTGCTCGTTCAACTAATGTTGTGCTTTCTAAATCTTCTTCTTCATCATATGCTTTTACATAATCAAACGCATCTTGGTCATTGACTGTTGTCACAGCTACGCCAAATGTTTCAGCTAAAATCTCAATTGAATCTTTATCTAAAAAATCATTTTTGGTAAACATAACACCAAGTGCAAAAAGCTCTTTGATGATTTCACTGGCTGGTTTATTGATTTTTTCGGCAAATTCATAAACTCTGATTTCTTCAGGAATTTCAATTGCATCAATCGCTACATTTTCAATCGCTGCGGTTGGGCGTCTTCGTTTACGTCTACCTTGTCGCTGAATTCCTTGCATTACAAAATTTGTTTTTTTAGTCGTGCGAATTTGACTTGGGTCTATTTGCTTTTTCTTTCTATCTTCCGCAATCGCTAATCCCATATTCAAATCCGGGAGTACAATAACATCTTCATCATCCGAATCAATACTAATATCAGCCATTTCAATGTTAATACCAAGATCAAGCTTTTCAGCTGAATGTTTCTTTTCAGCAGGAGCTTTTTTAATTTTTTTCTTTTTCTTAGCCATTTCAGCTTGCGAAGTAAATACAGATTCTATTGGTTTTGATTTATCATTTGAGCTAAAGAGAGAACTTACACTTGGTGCAACAGCTTCAACTTCTCGCTCTTTTATTTCTGGTCTTTTTTTCTTAACGATCACCAAACCTCTACGTTTTTGAACGTTTGTGGAATCAGCTTTATCCAATATTTCATCTTCAGTTTCCGAATCAATGACTGCTAACTTTTCTTTTACTGACCCTATAGGTTGCTCTTGTTCTTTCTCTTTTTCTTTCAAAGTCTTTGTTTTAGGAACAATAACACTAGCCTCTTTAACTGCTTCAATTTTTACAGTTTCAATAACTTGAACTTTTGGAACTTCAGGTGTTTTAACGCTTGGAGTTGGTTTTACGTTTTGAATTGTCTCGCCTGTGAGAACATAGTTCATCAATTTTTCAGCATCTTCGGTATTCAGAGAACTTGACGCCGCTTTGACATCTATTCCCATTTCTACTGCTCTTTCAATGACATCTTTACTTTTCATGCCAAGTTCTTTTGCTATCTCATTTATACGGACTTTATCCATTCGTACCAGTCTCCTTAAAAAGTTTCCCAAATTCCATCAAGTTTTTGTGATTTGTTTTGCATTTGTTATTTAATATTTTTATTAGCTTTTTTTCATTTTTCATAACGCATGGTGTGCAGAGGTAAAAGCTTCTACCTATTTTCGTAAACGCAATAAGTTCTCCATTATTTACTTGTACTCTTTGCAACTTTTTTTGTAAAAATCGTTCTTTGCAAATAATGCACATGCGTATTGGATTGCTCATTTTATTCCTGATTGTACCAAAATTTAACTGTCTTTCAGCTTTTTAAAATTTGAAATCCACTATTGTCAAATTCAAACTCTTCTACCCTAAACATTTCAAACGTATTTTTAAGTGCATTGGTTACTTTCGCTGCCTCATTAGCACGCACTAAATTAAAAAAAGATGATCCACTGCCGGAAAGCGTGCTCATCAATGCTCCATTGTTTAAAGCAATCTCTCGTACATCAAACAGCTCTTTAAGTTGACGCATCCGTTTGTGCTCATGCATACAGTCTTTGGACGCAACACGTAAAAAATCCCAATTTTCACTAAAAAAAGCAGCACTTAATAACGATGCACGAGAAAGATTATAAACGACATTTGTCATAATATAAGATTTAGGTAATTGAGTGCGTGATTGAGCTGTTGACATAGAGCGATCAGGAATTACCATCACGACTTTAATATCAGAGCTTAACTCTTTTTTGAGTGTTTTAACTTTCCCCATCTCAACAATTGACGTTGTGAAACCCCCGTAAACTGCAGGAGCAATATTATCTGGGTGTGTTTCATAAACAAGAGCTTTATTTAAAATACACTCTCTACTGGCTTTAACACCCGCCATCTCATAAGCACTTGCTATTGCTCCAACGATAACAGCGGAACTACTGCCTAAGCCTCTTGAAAAGGGTATTTTATTGTCAAACTCGAAGCGAAAAGGGTCTTTTTGACCGGTAAGTTCTTGATAAATTTCATAAAAGATAGAGACAAAAATATTATTTTTTTTAAGTTTTGCATTTTGTTCTCCTTCCCCTTTAATAGAAATACTATAATAGCTCGAAGGTTTAATACACACACTATTATAAAGGGCAATTGCCAATCCTAAACAATCAAACCCTGGACCTAAATTGGCACTCGTTGCGGGTATTTTTATCTGCACCTATTTCTCCTATACGGCTGGTAATATATAAAGGGGAGCTGTATCATCACTAAAAAGCATTTCATCTAAAATATTTGGTAATGTAAAATTTTGTTCAACTTCATGCGAAAAATGTTCTGTACTAATTGCCCCTAATGCGTCTTTAACAAAATATAAGCTGCGCATTGCGCGAATAGGTCTATTATCATTAAAAACAAACCCCTCACACGCATACAATGGTACATTCAATGCAATACTCAATGTTCGTAAGAAAACATAACTTATTTTAATAGACATAAAGCTTCCTGGACCTTTTGCAAAAAAAAGTTTTCGGCAGAGATATTGTGAAAGTATTTTTTGGAATAATAAGGGCAATACTTCACTGGTTTGTTCTTTACTCTCAAAAGAATTAATTAAGCGATTGTTATCATAAATGCCTACAAGTAGAGGCGAAGAGAATGAAATCACTACAATATCAACAAGTTGTTTTATGCGTAAACCTTTTCAAATTCTTGAGCATTTTCAATGCAAAGCGTTTTAATTTCATAGTTACTAGGATCTCTTAAAATTGCTTTAGTAAGTTCATGATTGAGATTATGGCTACCTGCAAATGACTCATAATTACCAATAAAAGCAGACCCAAGAAGTGCTAAATCACCAATGGCATCTAAAATTTTATGACGCACAAATTCATTTGAAAAACGCAATCCTTCAGGATTAAGAATTTTTTTATCATCCAATATAACAGCATTATCAAGAGAACCACCTAGCCCTAATCCACGGCTTCTTAACATTTGCGCATCTTTTAAAAAGCCAAAAGTACGTGCCCGTGAAATTTCTTCAATAAAACCTTTTTTACTAAATTCAAAAAGATACTCCTGACATCCAATAATAGGATGGGCAAAATCAATCGTAAAATGATACGAGGGTGCCAAACTAGGGCTAACACGTGCAAATTTTCTACCATCTACGACTTCGACTTCTTTTTTAATAATCATTATATGCTTTGTAGCATCTAATTCTCTTTTGCCTGCTTCATCAAGCATCATACAAAAACTGGCACTACTCCCATCCATGACAGGCACTTCTGCACCATCTAAAACAACACGAATATTGTCAATTCCGTAAGCATAAATGGCAGAAAGTAGATGCTCAATCGTAGAAATATAATGACTTGAATTTCCAATAACAGTCGCCATTTGTGTATTAACAACATTTTCAGGCAATGCTTGTACTAAAAGTCCTACATCACGTCTATAAAAAAGAATTCCACTATTGGCCTCTAAAGGTTCAAGTGAAATCTGAATAGGTTCACCCTTATGCAACCCTATCCCAACTCCACTAACAGCCTTAGCTAAGGTGGTTTGCTTCACACCATTTCCTTTATTTCAATCACTGAGTTACGCATGGTAATTTTCTGTAAAACATTCTGTTTTACGCTCTCTTTATCAATAATTTCACCCTTAAAAATCACATTGCCTCTTGGGCTAATGCCATTAATTATAAGGTATTCACCATCACACTCTACCAAACCATCAACAATACCATAAATACTCATACAATCTTCGCAAAACACTTTGGCGCCACTGTTGACTCTTCCAAAAATTGTAACTGCAAAAATTTCGTGAATTTCTTCACCTGAGCGTATTGTTCTATCAAAAATTTTTAATTTTTTGTTTTCTTGTGCTAAAGGTTGTGCATCTTCTTGCTTTGCTTCTTGTGTACCATATGACTGTTGCGTATCTGCTGTTGTTTCTTTTTTTATAGCACCAAAACGCAACGAACATGAAGTAATATCTTTATAACATACACCACTTTGTTCAAGCACAAAAGCAATACTTTTAGTAATGTTGCCTTCAACAAGCAAAAAGAATTCCTTCAGAAGTATACTATTTTTTCTAAAATATTCTAAAAAAAGAGCTTCTTCATCAATAACAATGTGAAAAACTCTTATGTTTTTTTGTGTTACTTTCATCTATCTATAATTTTCTTTGCTGCATTAATAATGGAAAAAATATTATCTTTAAGCCAACTTTCATCCATCCACTCCTCAGGTCGTACATCCACTCCTTGGACATACATTCCAAAATGAAGATGATCTCCTAACGCTAATCCTGTCATACCTGTTTTGGCAATCACATCGCCCGCTTTAACACTGTCACCTTCTTTGACAAGGTAGCTAGAACAGTGGCCATATAACGAATAGACTCCTAACCCATGAGAAATAATGATATTATTACCATAAATTCCATTTTCTTTTGCAAAAACCACAACACCATCATTAGATGTCTGCATTCCCGCTTGTGCATTGCTTGCCAAATCTAAACCTAAATGATACGACTCACTCACAGGAACTTTTTCATATTCATAATAACGATGGTCCCCAAAACTTGCTACTACTTTACCATTGCGCAATGGGTAAAATGTCTTGACAATGAAATCACTCATCATCTGCGTAGGTACATTAGATGTTACCTTTAAAATCTTATCTTCATTACTGATTCGCAAATCTTCATTAATATATTTAAACTTCTTTAGACGCTCTAGCCCATTATTTTCTGGTGAAACTTCAGCCGTTAAATCGGCAATTTTGCCATCTAAAAATTTATCCTGTAATGCAATCGTAGATGTCTTGTATTTTTTATCCTGTAAAAAATATGAGATGTGAGACTTTGAAATATTACCTGCTTTGTCAATAGCGACAATAGAAGCGCTAAAATTTTCTACACGAGACGGCCAAGCTACTAACGAAATATAATATCCATCTTTATAAAACGGTGTCGGATAAAATTTCTTACCAAAGTTCGTTTCGATATAAAGAGCTTTCATTGAATCATCTTGTGCTCTAAAAATAACACTAGCAGCTCCACCCTTCATGATCTTATATGAATTCCCAATAATTGATAACTCTGGACGCTTTGTATCCACTTTAATAATAGACTTTGCTTCAGCACGATTGCCTTCAAAAAAATTCCATTTACTCGCATCAACAGCTTCAACACGAAGTTCAAAAACTTTTTTATTAGCTCCAAATCCTGTTTTAGGAAAGGTGATATTTAAATCAAGACTCTCTTCAGGCACTTTAATTTCTCGGCTTTCTAAAACAGCCTCTTTTTCACCATCACTCAATATTGCTCTTACAAAACGAATGCCTCTGTTATCTTTGATATGGACAGTTATTGGCTCTTTTAAATTCCAATCAACCTCTTTTTCAACGGTAATAGTTGGCGGAATACGTTCAAATAAACTTGAATTATAAAGATAGACAATACCTCCTACTGTAAAAAGTAAGAGTATCCCCAGTATTAATGAAGCGGGTGATTTTCTCTGGTGTCGCATAATATATCAATCCTTTTTATTTTTTCTACAATTTCATCTCTCAAAACTTTTGGATCACAAGGGGGAACTTCAAACCCTGCTGCAGTTTTATGTCCTCCTCCATTGTACGCTAAAGCTATCTTAGAAATATTAATATCTTTACTTCGAAGTGAGATCTTATATCCCCCCTCTTTCTCCTCTAAAATCATCATTGCAATTGTCACATTAACCATGGTACGCAAAATATTAATGATATTTTTAGTATCATTTCGACTTGCCCCTGTTGCTAGCAAGGCCTCTTGATCAATAATTACGGTTGCAATTGTACCATTTTCATGCAGCTCAAAATGATTAAGAATGTAAGCGTATAATCGAATCTTAGAAAGTGACTCCCTTCGTTTCACTTTTGAAGCAATCTCTTTAGGATTTGCTCCTTGTTTAACAAGTTGTGACACAATACTAAATGTTAACTCATCAATGTCACCGTAAAGAAAAAAACCTGTATCATCAGCAATAGCCGTATACAAGCAAGTAGCACACGCTTTGTTAATTTCGATTTGATTTGCTTTTAAAAGCTCATACACTACCATACCAGCACTTGTAAAACGATCTACCACAAGATTATACTCACCAAAATACGTATTGGTAATATGATGGTCAATATTGATAAGTGTATATTCTCCTTTTGGTATTTTAAGTCTATCAAACGTAGAACAATCACAACTTACAACCATATCAAAATGTTTTGGCAAACTATTTTTTATCTTCGAAAACCCTGGAAGAAAATCATATGTTTGTGGTAATGCAAGTGTATAATTATAGTGCGTTACTTTTTTCCCTGCTTGAACCAATACCGCATACAAAGCTAATGTACTTCCTAGTGTATCTCCATCAGGATAGACATGGGAGACTAAAACAATATGTTCAGCCTTAAGCATTGCTTGCCAAGCTTCTTGGTACATGTGAACTCCATTTCTTTATCCTATACACATAGTGCATAAAAAATGAATTATACTTAATTTTTTCTGAAAAGTTATTGAGAAGCTTCTTTATCGTGCTTTTTTTGAACTGCGATAGACAAAAGCCAGCACTTCCGCTACCGCTTTATAAAGATTTTCAGGAATTGTATCACCTAGATTACACTTTTTATAAAGTTCTCGTGCAAGAGGAGGATTTTCAACAATTTGAATATCATAGTTCATCGCAATTTCTTTAATTTTGAGCGCTAAAAAATCAGTACCTTTTGCCAAAACTTTGGGAGCTGCTTCTTTTTCTTGGTCATAGCGTATCGCTATAGCATAATGCGTAGGATTAGTAATTACAACATCCGCTTGAGGTATCTCTTGCATCATTCTTTTTTTAGTCATCTGCATCTGAATTTGTCGAATTTTTGCCTTAATTTTAGGATCACCTTCCATTTGTTTATATTCATCTTTAATTTCTTGTTTACTCATACGAAGATCTTTAAAGTAGTTATACCGTACATAGAAAAGATCAAATAAAGCCAACACTAAAAAAATAATAAGCATAACAGAAGCTAAAAGGATAACCTTCTCTTTAAGCCAAGCTAGTTGGTCAAAAATAGGGAAATAGATAACGGTTGGAAGTTCTTTTGTAAAAGCTATTAAATAAAAATAACATACCCACAATACAACTGACACTTTTAAAAGCACTTTAATGGTTTCAACAAGCTTTTTTATGGATAAAAGATTTTTCAATCCTTTAATAGGATCAAGTTTCGAAAGATCTGGAATTAATGGTTTGGTTGTGAAAATAAAACCTATTTGCATAAATCCTGCAAGTAAACCAGCAATAGCAACCGATATTGCTAATGGAATCACCATAAAAATAACTTCACGAAACGTTACAATGGAAAGTTGTAAAACAACTTCTTTGGTAATTTCCACCCCAAAAAGTGACTGGTAATAATAATACAAATAAACTATTCTACTCTCAATCCATGACAGTAGCGACATAAAAGCGATAAACGCAACCAGTAAAGTTACAAAACCGCTTGTCTCTTGACTTTTAGGAACATTGCCTTCTTTATAGGCATCTTCTATTTTTTTGGAGGTGGCTTCTTCTGTCTTTTCTTGATCATCAGCCATTACATTATAGCCTCACAATTATAATGTTGTTTTATGGGTGATTTTCATCGAAAAATCAAGCCAAGTTGCTTGATGGATCAAGCTTCCACTGCTAATGGCATCGACTCCTATTTGAGCATATTCAACAATATTTTCTTTAGTAATATTGCCACTTGCCTCAAGTAGAACATGCGGAAAATAAGTATTTTTATAAGCCACTACCTCTTGGATCATTGCAATACTCATATTATCACACATTACGATATCTGCACCACACTTCATTGCAAATTGTGCAAAAGTAACATCCTCACATTCAACCTCTATTTTACACGTAAAAGGAAGTTTTACTCTTGCTTCTTGCATAAAAAGGTTTAGATCATCAATGGTTTGCAAATGCGTATCTTTAATCATCAAACAATCATCCAATCCCATGCGATGATTTGTTCCACCGCCACACCGAATAGCATATTTTTCAAAAACACGTAAAAGAGGTCGTGTTTTTCGTGTATCAAGAAGTCTCACACTTTGCCCATCTAAAACTGCTTTGTATGAAGCCACATTGGTAGCAATCCCACTAGCGTGTTGCATAATGTTTAAAAGTACGCGCTCACATTGCAATATTGTTTTTGATATACCCTCAATTGTTGCAACAATATCACCTTTTTGAAGACTATCACCGTCTTGCTTATAAAATTTTACTTCCAATTCTTGCATTTCACACAAGGCCTCAGCATAACTACGCCCTGCGAAAATACCGTTATCTTTACAAACAATATTTGCGCTAGCAAAACTTTTTGGTGCCACTAAAGAAAATAAATCACCTCTACCAATATCCTCTTTCAAAGCTTTTTTAACAAATTTTTTAATCATAGTTCAAACATCCGATTCAATGCTTTAAATGCCCATTCTTGCGTTTGTTCAGAAATACTAATCTCATTTTCAAATCGTTTTTCTTGGATACTTAAAAGAGTGTTGTAAACATCTTGTAAGGTTGTTTCATTCATTGTGGGGCATTCTGGTTTACTGGAAGAAAGCACATAGGTATTTTCTTGACGTAAGCGTTTAACCATATTGTATTCTGTACCAACGGCTACTTTTTGTGAAAGCGGCAAGCTTTTTACATAGTCTATAATCTGACTGGTTGAACCCACAAAATCCGAAAGTGCACACACTTCAGGCTTACATTCAGGATGGGTTACAATTAAAATATCAGGATACTTTTCACGGAAAAAAGCAATATCTTCAACATCAAAAAGCTGATGAACCGAGCAAAACCCATTGTAACAAAGAATATCAAACTCTTTAGGGTCACTTCCATCACCAACTACACACGATTTGAGTCCCATCTCATGAGCAATATTTTGTCCCAAACAGCGATCGGGGACAAAAAGAATTTTTTTGTTACTCTCAAGTGCTTTAGCAATAATCTTTTTGGCATTAGAACTGGTACAAACATAACCGTCCATCATTCCTACACGGGCTTTAACTTCTGCTGAAGAGTTAATGTATGTTACAGGTAAAATATCTGTACGTGCAATTCCTGCATCATTGAGTAGTTTTACATTGGCATCAAAATAATCTACATCAATCATACGAGCCATCGCACAGCAAGCAATTTTCGGCATAAATACACGTTTATTAGGTGCCAAAATTTTAACACTTTGCCCCATAAAACCAACCCCACAAAAAACCAAATAAGGATTTTTATCGTGGGCTGCCCATTGAGCTAATTGTAGGGAATCCCCTACATAATCAGCTAATTCAAAAACTTCATCTTTCTGATAAAAGTGAGCCACAATACTAACATCTAATTTATTTTTCAAAGTGATTATACGTTCTTTTAATTCTGTATCATTCAATGTATATTCCTTAAGAGCCATTAAAAAGTTGATTATAACGTTAAAGGAATAATAACAAAATTATTGCTATACTTTTCTTACTTTAACAAAGGATACTATGTGGATTTTTTATTTAATATCAATATTCAATTTTATATGATTGCCTATCTTGTTGGGGGTATTCCTTTCGGGCTCTTACTCGCAAAATATTTTTCAGGAAATGACATTCGTCAAAGTGGAAGTGGTAGTATTGGCGCGACAAATGTCTTACGCGTTCTTAAAGAAAGCAATCCAGCACTCGCCAAAAAACTTGCTATTATCACACTTTTTCTAGACGCTTTTAAGGGGATTGCTGTTCTTTTAGTTGGAAAATATCTTAATCTTAGTATCGAAACTTTATGGGCTATTGCAATTTTTGCAGTTATTGGACACTGCTTTAGTCCCTACCTAAAATTTGAAGGGGGCAAAGGTGTTGCGACAGGTGCAGGCGTGTTGTTAGTGATGTTACCTATTGAATTACTAATCGCATTTGCTGCATGGTTTATCACAGGAAAACTCCTCAAAATTTCATCTTTATCGTCTTTAATTGCTTTGATCTCACTTTTGGTTGCCTCATTAATTATTCATCCTGAAATTACAGGCATTAAAACACACGCACCTATTTTTATCATTGCTTTCATTATTGTCTATAAGCACATACCCAATATAATGAGACTCTTTCAAGGTAAAGAATCACAAGTTATCTAATATGCGTATTCTTATCAAGAACCTTACGTTTGAAACTATTATTGGTATATTGGAAGTGGAGCGAACAACGCTCCAAAAAGTTTGTGTAACACTTCATTTGGATTATAACTATGACGGTGAAAATTTTATTAATTATGCAGATATTTGCACATTGATTGAAGAAGACATGATTGCATCTCAATACAAACTTTTAGAAAATGCACTTGAATCCTTAAGCCAAAAAATAAAAAATACCTATCCACATACCACCAAAATCAAGTTAAAAATTCTCAAACCTAACATCTTACCAAATGCGACAGTTGGCTTAATCTTACACAAAACTTTCTAAAAAATTAAAAATTTATTAAAAAAACTTTAAATCTAGCTAAAATTATGCTATAATCCCGTTTAAATTTTAGCACTTAAGGAATCTATAATGCGAATTTTAATCGTAGAAGATGAAATTACTCTCAATAAAACCATAGCAGAAGGCTTACAAGAGTTTGGATATCAAACTGACAGCTCAGAAAATTATAAAGATGCAGAATATTACATTGGCATCCGAAATTATGACCTTGTTTTGACAGACTGGATGCTTCCAGATGGTGATGGCGTTGATCTAATCAACCTTATTAAACAAAAATCTCCTCGCACAGCTGCTGTAATCATTTCAGCAAAAGACGATAAAGAGAGTGAAATTAAAGCACTTAAAGCAGGTGCTGATGACTATATCAAAAAGCCATTTGATTTTGATATCTTAGTTGCACGTATTGAAGCTCGCCTTCGTTTTGGTGGTACTAATGTTATCAAAATTGATGATTTAACCATTGATCCAGATGAAGAAAAAATTACGTATAAGGGCCAAGAAATTGAGCTTAAGGGTAAACCGTTTGAAGTTTTAACACATCTTGCGCGACATAGTGATCAAATCGTCTCTAAAGAACAACTTTTAGATGCAATTTGGGAAGAGCCTGAGCTTGTAACACCAAATGTTATTGAAGTTGCTATTAACCAAATTCGTCAAAAAATGGATAAACCATTAGAAATCTCAACGATTGAGACAGTAAGACGAAGAGGTTATAGATTTTGTTTTCCAAAAAAAGTATAAGGGACAATTTTATACTCCAATTAGTGTCTGCCTCGGCGACACTAATTGTCATTTTCTCTGTTATTCTTTACAATTACATTAAAATTTCAATCTTTGAAGACATCACCCAAGAGCTGACAAAACAGGCATCTGTTATAGCAACCTCGCGTATGAATTCCATAGAACGTATGGGTATTAATATCTTTGACCCTTCCTTTAGTTCTATTAATAATCCTGCCGATACTCATGTTACTGTAGCTATTCGTGTTAATCAAGGTAATATTGTTTCCTTCGAACACAGTGAAAAAGATGGTGAAAAATTTTTAACGATTTTTTATCCCCTTGAAAAACGTAAACATCATTTTATTTCTATCACCAAAAATATTTCTAATACCGATATCTTGCTGGATAAAATTTTTACTAATATTTTAATTATTAATTTTACGGCAATCTTTTTAATTCTTTTCTATGCACTTTTCCTTTCACGTATGCTTATTTTACCGGTTCGTTCGCTCACGACAAAGCTCGCTAAAATGAACGAAAATTTTTTACAAATCATTGATACAAAAACACTCCCTAGTGAATTTCAACCTCTTGGAAATAGCATTAATAAGTTAGTTGATCGAATCCAAATTTTTGTCAATTCACAAAAAGAGCTTTTTATTGGAGCCGCTCATGAACTCAAAACTCCTTTAGCAGTTATGAAAACAAAAAATGAAGTTACACTGCTTAAGCCTAGAGAGTCTGAAAAATATATAGAAACCATTAAAAGTAATAATCAAACCATTAATGATATGAATAAAATGATTAGCAATATCCTTGAAATTGGCCGCCAAGAAGGGGCACAATTTGAAAAACCTATTGAAATTGACCTAATTGCTTTCTTAAAAGAACAAGTCAATAACTATACTATTTTGTCAAAGATGGAAGAAAAGCATATTGAGACTAATATCTTGCCAAAATCTTATACTCTTATGATTCAGCCAACTCTTTTAGTCCATATTTTGCAGAACTTTGTTCAAAATGCTATTAAATTTACACCTAAAGAGGGTAAAATATTCATTCAATCTTATTCTGACAAAGAAGGATTTCATATCATTGTGATGGATGAAGGCATTGGAATTGATGAGAGCAAAGATCTTTTTGCCCCTTTCAAACGCTATGGTAACCAAACAGGAGCGGGTCTAGGGCTCTTTTTAGCCAAAAATGCAGCCGATGCAATTGGTGCAAAAATCACACTCAAAAATAGAATTGACAGACAAGGAACGATAGCGTCTCTTATAATTCCTTCTAAAAAAACTGCTGTTTAAATTTTCTTAAAGTATATTTAGTGTATAAACTTTCCAAATTTAGACTTTAATGAAGGAAAAACTGTATGTCGTTGATGATAACTGAAGAATGTATTGCCTGTGATGCTTGTCGAGATGAATGCCCCAATGGTGCCATCGAAGAGTCAGATCCAATCTATATTATCGACCCCGATATTTGTACAGAGTGCGTTGGTCATTATGATGAGCCTTCATGCATTGCTGTGTGCCCTGTAGAGTGCATTATCCCTGATCCAGACAACATAGAGAGTGTTGAAGAGCTAAAGTTAAAATACGAACAACTTAATAGCGAAGAATAATGGCTAAACGTACGGCCATTATCGACATAGGTTCTAACTCTGCGAGAATGGCAATCTTTGAAAAAAGTAGTCGTTTTGCTTTTCATTTGATTAACGAAACCAAAAGTCGAGTACGTATTGGCGAAGGAGCCTATAATGATGGCGGAGTCCTTCAAGAGCCAGCTTTAAAAAGAGCTTTTAGTGCACTGGAAGAATTTAGCCACATTATTCATGGCCTCAAATGTCAAAAGACAATGTGTATTGCAACATCTGCACTCCGAGATGCCCCTAATGCTTCTTTATTTATTGCAAAAGTTAAGCGAGAGCTTAACATTCAAATTAAGATTATTGAGGGTACTGAAGAGGCTTATTTTGGAGCAGTTGGCTCGCTCAATTATCTTAAACCCATAGACAATGCTGTCACAATTGATATTGGGGGTGGTTCAACAGAACTTGCTCGCATTGAACATGGAAAAATTGTTGATACAATCTCTTTAAATATCGGTACGGTAAGACTCAAAGAACTCTTCTTTGATAAACGCAAATCTTTAGAAGAAATACGCGCTTTTCTAGATAAAGAGATTCAAATGATTCCCGAGCAATTTGCATCGCCTACTATCATTGGCATCGGTGGAACACTCAGATCTCTCTCTAAGATGATTATGGAGAAGTGTAGTTATCCTATCAAGACCGTACATGGATTTGAATATGCGATAGAAGAGTATCATAACCTAATCAACACCATTGTAACATCAGATGTTTTGGATTTGAAAAATTTAGGCGTACGAAAAGATCGATATGATACGATGCGTGAAGGCTGTTTAATCTTTCAAGAATTGTACCAAAGGTTTAATGCGAAACGACTGATTACAAGTGGTGCAGGTATTCGAGAAGGGGCTTATCTATGTGATGTTTTACGTTCATGTCACCATCGCTTTAGTCCAAATTTCAAACTTAGTCTTAGAAGCCTTAAGGATCGTTTTTCAATATACGAAAAAGATGATCACTATATTAAAAAAACGGCACTCCAACTCTTCGATGTTTTAATGCCAATACATAATATAGATCCATCGTATAAGTTCGAACTAGCAGTCGCTTCTGAATTAATCAATATTGGACTTAAACTAGGCTATTATCAAAACAACCTTCATAGTTTTTACTTTGTTATCAATAATCTTAACTATGGGTTCTCCCATGAACAAAAGATACTCGTTGCTATGCTTATTAAATATCACGCAAAAAAGATGATTAGCCCAGATGAAATCACTGCCTACAAATCACTATTGCCAGATATGACAACTATTAATTGGCTTGGATTCTTATTGGCTCTTGCAAAAGCTATCAATCGGGATTTAAGTCGAGGGAAGATTGCGTTAAACTATGAAAACCATACGCTTTGCATTACGGCAGAAACCAATCTTTTTTTGGCAAAAGAGATGATTAAACAACTCTTAAAGCCTGCCTCATTTGCCATTATTATTAAATAAAAAGTAGGTTATGTCATGAGGCTTAAAGCCTCATGACTTGCAGATTAAAATTTTTGTCCAATCGTAAATTCAAATGATGCGGTACGGTCACCCGCTTCTTCCATTAAGGCTTTTGAGAAAACCAATCCGATAGGTCCTAATGGTGATATCCATTCTAAAGCAACACCTGTACCTGCACGCTTAATATCAAGATTATCTTCACCAATCATACCATAATCAAGAAAAATGGCTCCACGCATTTTCATACGCTCAATTAATGGAAAACTTGCTTCTATAGAGTTAGCAAACATTATATTACCACCAAGTAGTGGACCATAAGGCTCGGCAACAGAAGCAGCCCCCCTAGGAGAAATCGAGTTTGATTCATAACCACGAATCGTTCGGATACCACCCATATAGTATTTCTCACCATAGGAGTATTTCTCGTCTGCCGCATCCATAGCGAGATATTTAAATTGTGCTTTGTAGCGTAAAATCAAGTCATAATCTATGAGGTCTTGCAAGCCATAATAAGTTGCAAACTTTGAAACACTGCTGATAAATTTCTCATCACCACCCAATCCAGCGACTTCTAAACTTGTACTTGCTGCTATACCTGTTCTTGGTAGGTAAAAATCATCGGTATTATTAAATGTAAGAGAAGGGATTATGGCACTTTTCAATACTTGTTCTGTTGTATAAAGACTTGGATCTATCGTTGCTGAAACATTAGAAAGCTTTGACTGTTGTAATACATACCCTAAAGATGCTCCCCAATTTCGACCTAGCTTTCGCCCAGCCACAATGCTCATTCCCATCTTGTCTTGATCATAATAGAGATAATCATTTTGTGAAGCGTATAAACTACCACTTAAGCTATAAATAGAGTCAAATACTCTAGGATTGGATAATGAAATAGCACCATTAAGCTCACTATCAGAACGTTCAACCTCAATGCTTGCTTTCATCCCTGAACCAAAAATATTACCATCTGAAAGACTAGCACTCAACAACAATCCATCAGAAGAGCCATATCCGATACCACCACCGATAGAGCCTGTTGCTGCTTCCTTGACATTGACAACTAAGTCTATGCTATTTTTACTAATTTTTTCCTCTTTAATCTCAACATCTTCAAAATAACCAGTCCTTTTTAAGGCGCTTTTTGAATCTGTTACATCGGTACGTTTATATTGATCTCCATTGGCTAAGTAAATTTCACGACGAATGACTCTATCGATCGTACGGCTATTACCTGCAATCCTCACATTATTAATATAAACTTTTTCTCCAGGAAGAACTCTATAGGTAATATTGGCGAGATGCTTCTCTTTATCGTTTTTAATATCAGGGATAACTTTAACAAAAGCATATCCAAGGTCCGCTACTTTTGTTTCGATGAGTGTCATATCTTTACGTAGCTTTGATACATTAAAGACCTTACCATTTTGCAAAAACATCTCTTCAATGATCGCTACTGTATCTATCATATCAGAAGGTACGTCAATAGCGATAGAACCAACTGTATACTGTTCACCTTCATCAATTGAGTAAACTAAATGAGCAGTATAACTATCCAAATAGGTTTTTAAAAAAGGTGCACTAACTTTTGCATCCAAATAACCTTTTTGCAAATACGTATCTTTAATGCGGGCAGAATCATGTTCGAGATCATTCATACGAAGCTTCCCATCATTAAAGCCCCACATCCATGGAATGAACTCAGCTGATTTATTAGCGATATTAGGCTCAACATCTTTGTAACGCAACTCTTTAGCACCACACAAATCAACCGTTTTAATAATGATATTTTCACCTCTATTAATAACAAAATCTAAAGAAAGTGAAAGTTTTTCATTTAAAGGAGTTTTTTGTATTTCTACAACGGTATCAAAGTACCCTTTTTCTTCAAAAAATTTGATGATTTTCAACTTTGAAAGTTCTGCTTTTTGTTCATCAAAAACTTCACCTTTTTTAATGCCAGCAAGTTTTGCAATATCATCTTTATCGTTCTCGCCAATACCAAGGTATTCGATTTTAGCAACAACTGGTTTTTCTTTAACATGAATGACTAATGCACCTTCACTCACCTCTTCAATCCACACATCTTCAAAATAGTTTTGTTTGTAAAGTGTTTTAATGGCTTTATCTAGCTTTTCCATATCTACCACATCACCCGCATGGATATCAATCATCTCAGAAGCACTTTCAGGAGAGAGATGAATCATCCCTTCATAACTAAGGCTTTTAAGTGTGGCTGAATACAAAGAGGTGGCAACGATTAACGACATAACAGCTGTTTTTTTCATTCTAGTGTGCCCTAAATAGAGTATTTTTAGATATTTTAAAATATAATACCATCTCTAGAATTAAGTGCCTATTAAATCTTTGGCATTGAAAAAGGAACGGGAATGATTATTGGAATTATAGGGCTAGGATTAATGGGGGGCTCTTTAGGGTTAGCACTTCAAAACACTAAATTTGTAACAAAAATCGTAGGCTTTGACCACAACCTTAGCCACTGTGAAGAAGCTCTCAAACTTGGACTTGTTCATGAGATTGTTTCTTTTTCAGATATCAAAACGTGTGATGTGATTTTTTTAGCTATCCCTGTTGAAGGTATCATTAAAGTACTCAAAGAGATGAAAGATGTCTCGAGTGAAACAACCATTATCGACCTTGGTAGTACAAAAGCCCTAATCGTTGAGTCCGTTCCTGAAGCGATTCGACAAAATTTTATTGCGGCACATCCGATGACTGGAACGGAAAAGTTCGGACCAAGCGCAGCAATTCCTAATCTCTACCACGATAAAATCATCGTCTTATGTGACACCTATCATAACAGTGAAAAACACAAAAACAGAGCCATTCAGATCTTCTCGCATGTTGGTATGAAAATCGTCTTTATGGACCCAACAGAACATGATGCACACGCCTCGTTTATCTCTCATATGCCACACGTTATCAGCTACGCTCTCGCCAATACTGTTATGGGGCAAGAAGATCCTAAAAGCATTTTATCGCTCGCTGGGGGTGGTTTTAGGGATATGAGCCGTATCGCTAAGAGTTCGCCTCAAATGTGGTCAGATATTTTTAAGCAAAACAAGAAAAACTTATTGCACTCTATCGATGTTTTTGAACAAGAGCTCGCCAAATCAAAAAAGATGATCGAAGAGGACAATTGGCCTTTATTAGAAGAATGGATGAGCAAAGCTACCACTTTACATAAGATTCTTTAGCAACTTTTTAATTGTTCGTTTTGAAAGCACATGATTGGCTTTTCCGTAGATATTTTCTTCTAAAAGCGTAATCATGTGCGTTGCTTCTTCATCTTTACCTTTGTATTTGAGTAATTTTTGAAGCAATTCACGCTCACTTAACACTAAAGCTTTTCTTTTCCACGTATGACGCAGTGCCCCTTGCAATAGGATTAAAAACACGACCCCTAAACAAAATCCAATGCTCAAATTGAGACCATCAAAGGTGTAGAACTTAGGCTCTTTTGGCGCGGCAGAAAGTTCAGAAACCCCACGGCTTGATTTCTCAACGGTATTGGCATGCAGGACTTTAATCTCAATAGGTTTAGACTTAAAATACGTTATGCTCTTCGTATCTGGATTATAAAAATGTAGCGTGATGGGCTCAATTTGAAAATCTTTTTGAGCACTCAGGGAAAATTTTTGCACAAATTCACCCTTTAGGGTATCGCCTGCTAAAAATGTTTTGATTTTGGGCTCATCCGCAAAAATCGTTGCGCCTTTAGCCTGAAGGACAAAAGGCGCAATATCTTCAAAATTGCCATCACCACTGATGTTAATCGTCACATTGACGGCACCATTAGG
>JAQUVE010000099.1 GCA_028693565.1 Sulfurospirillaceae bacterium
TACTTCTCTCTCTTTTAATTTAGAAAGTCTGCGTACAGAGAGTCTAATACGATTTTTTTTATCATCAATAAAGGTTATTGCCGCTTCAATCTCATCACCAATTTTAAGATCAGCTTCATTCACTTGACCCAAGTCTTCTTTGCGGATTAGCGCATCGACATTATCTTCTAGTTCAACAAAAATTCCAAATTCTTTGATATCTCTAATTTTGCCATGAACGATATCGCCATTTTCATGTGATTTTGCATATTTTTGAATTGGGCTATCTTCAAGTTCTTTTTTGCTTAAAGAGACTTTTTCACTCTCGGTATCAATCTTTACAATTTTGACTTCAACTTCGTCACCAACATTAAAAAGTTCTTTACATTTATTGTTACGATCCCATGAAGCATCTTCATTGTGCAACAATCCTTCAATACCACCGATTTTAACAAAAGCACCAAAATTCGTAACGGTTGTAATTTCACCTTTAACAATATCGCCCACTTTAAATTTTTTCATAAAGTCATCGAAAGGTTTTGGAAGAATATTTTTTAATGAAACACGTAAACGTCTTTCCTTAGCATCAATTTCAATTACTTCAACATCAACTACTTGGCCTTCTTCGATATAATCACGCGGGTGTTTAATGTTTTTATCCCATGAAATTTCTGAGATATGCAAGAAGCCTTCGATATCATTTCCAAGATCAACAAATGCTCCGTACGGCTCAATATTACTGATAGTTACTTGAATAGAATCGCCTGTTTCTAGCTCATCTTTAATCTCATCCCATGGATCTGGCATCGCCGCTTTGATCGAGAGTGAAAGGTGTTTTTTATCTTTATCGTATTTAATTGCTTTGACAGGAACTACTTCGCCTTCTTTATAGATTGTGCCTGGATTGACTGGTCCTTTATAGCTGATTTCACTATAGTGAACCAAGCCATCAATACCACCAACATCAACAAACATACCATACGTTGTGATTTTTTTAATCGTTCCTTCAACCACTTCATCTTTGTCAATTAGTTCTTGAACAATCTCTTTACGCTTTTTACGTTCATCATCTAAAAATTTCTTACGAGAGATAATAATCGATTCTGTTTCTGTATCAATCTTAATAATTTTAACCTTAAGCGTCTTGCCTACTAATGTATTCATATCTTTAACAGCTGCTTGAGAACGTGGAAGGAAAAATTCAATACCCTCTTTATTTTCTGCTATAAATCCACCTTTGTTTTTACCAGTGATTTTAACATCCAATGAAAATTCTTCATCCTCTTTGTATTCAGCAATAAATGTTTTAACACGTTCTTTACGTAAGGCTTTTTTGTGCGAAACTGCTGGCCTCTCATTTCTGAAACCTGTGATAACCACAGCGATTACGTCACCAATTTTACATGTTATGTTGCCTTCTTCGTCCATGACTTCAGAAGCATTTAATCTTCCCTCTGACTTCTTGCCAACATCAACTAAGATAACATCTTCCTTGATTGCAACCACAACACCATTAATTAGTGCATCTCTTTCAGAATCTTTAAAAGACTCTTCTAACATAGCCGCAAAATCCATCTCCTCGTGCTCGTCTACGGCTTGTGTATGAACAGTTCCGTTCGCCTCATTAACCATTTTGTACCCTTTTTTATTGATTTTTTAACAAGTTTCGTTACATGCAATCATGTAAAAGTTGTCTATTATACTTTAATTTCGCTAATTTTTCCAACTATTTTTTCAATTATCCAATCTGGCGTTGATGCACCAGCTGTCACTCCGCATAATTTTTTACCTAAAAACCATTTCGTATCTAAATCTTTTTCACTCTCAACCAAAAAACTGTCTATACAATACTCTTTACAAATACTATGTAACTGCTTGGTGTTCGAAGAATTCTTACCACCAATAACAATCACTACATCAGCTTCTTTAGCGAGCTCTTTAGCTGCATCTTGATTTTCAAAAGTTGCATTACAAATTGTATTAAAAACACGAACTTCTTTAAAATGCAATTCAAGATAATTTGTAATCTCTAAAAATTCTGTTATTTTACGTGTTGTTTGAGAAACTACCGCAATTTTTGGTCCCTTAATTTTTGCTTGCTTGAGCTCTTCTACACTTTGTACCACAATCGCACCGTGGATTGCATAGCTTTCTACACCTTTAACCTCAGGATGGTTTGCATCACCAAAAATAACGATTTCATACCCTTCCATACTCATTTTTTCACAAATTTCTTGTGGCTTTGTCACATATGGACACGTTGCATTAATGACCTCTACATCGCTTTTTAACAATGTTTCTAAATCTTTTTTGGGAATACCGTGAGTTCTAATAATAGCTTTTTCAATCCCTTTGGCTTCAGAAATATCATGCAGTGTTTTAACATTAAAATTTTCTTTTAAACGGTTAATCTCTTCGTTATTATGAATAAGGGGACCTATGGTAGACGCATTTTGCGTATTCTCAGCGATTTTAATCGCTCGTTTAACACCAAAACAAAATCCATAACTAGTCGCCAATTTTATTTGCATTATTGTATTGTCCCAATCTGTGATAAGAGTTCTCTAAAATTAGGGAAAGAAGTATTAATACACTCTGTATCTTCGATTTCCATGCCACTGCGTAATCCAGCAATTGCAAAGCTCATAGCGATACGATGATCACCAAAGCTATTAATTGTAGTGCGTTGCATGATACCACCCATGACTTCATAGCCATCTTTAAATTCATCCACAACGATACCACATAAACGTAGGTTTTTAACAACACTACTGATGCGATCGCTCTCTTTAACACGTAACTCTTCCGCATTTTTCACGATGCTTTTACCTTTTGCATATGCAAAGGCAATTGAAAGAGCAGGTAATTCATCGATAAGCCATGAAATATTTTCTTCCACACAAACACCGTGTAATTCTCCTGCTTGTATAACAATATCTCCAACACTTTCATACACATTATGTGTTTCAACAAATTCCACATGAGCACCCATTCGTGCTAATACTTTATAAGCTTCAATACGGGTTTTATTTAAAAGCATGTTTTTAAGAACAACACGGCTTCCTGGACAAATGGCGGCTGCAACAGCAAAGAAAAAACCACTAGAAGGATCATTGGGAACCGTTATATGCAAGGGGCTAAAAGGTGCTTTTTGAGGATGAATACTAATATGCAATCCCTCCGAAACAATAGTTGCGCCCATCCCTCGAAGCATACGCTCACTATGGTCTCGACTCAATTCTGGCTCAACAAAGGTTGAGATTCCATCGGCTTGAAGTCCTGCAAGAATTAATGCACTTTTAACTTGTGCAGAAGCGATTTTGCTCTCATAATGAAATGCCTTTACTTTTTCGCCTCTAATTGCCAAAGGCGCGTAATTTCCATCACTACGCCCATCAATGTGCGCACCAATTGAACGAAGAGGATCTGCTACACGTCGCATAGGACGAGAACAAAGATACTGATCTCCATGCAAGACAAAAAAGCCTTTGCATGAGCAAAGGTATCCCATTAAAAGACGAATTGCCGTTCCAGAATTGCCACAATCTAAAATCACAGGAGGCTCTTTAATATTTAAAGGCGGTGTAATCGTGATTTTGTTATCACTTTTTTCAATGTTTGCGCCTAGAAGCTCTACGATATTGAGTGTACACATGGTATCTTCAGCCCCAAGGTAATTCTCAATAATAGAAGGCTTATCACTTAAAAGTGAAAAGATAGCGCAACGATGCGAAATTGACTTATCACTTGCTATTTTATCCGTTGTAAAGTCAAAATTTCCCTTGGGCAAAACGATCATTTTTTTCATCGTATTGTGATTCCAAATTGCTCTTTAATACTTGAAAGTATCGATATAAGAGCATTGTTCACATCCTCTTCTTCTAAAGTTTTTTCATTAGATTGAAATTGCAATTTAAGAGTTAAACTAATATTCTCTCCAAAATTTTCATGCGCGAAAAGATCAATGGCTGAAAATTTCACAAGCTCCTTTGGTGCAATTGTTTGAATAAACTTCTCCAAAGTTGCATATTGCATGGTTTGAGGAACCATCAAACTAATATCACGCGATGTAGAAGGAAATTTTGAATATTCTTTAGCTACTTTTTGTTCAAACAATAACGTTGCAAAATCCAACTCACAAATATACGTACGTGCCAAATCAAACTCTTTTTCAATTTGAATATTAACACGAGCGATATACCCTGCTTCAACACCATCAATAAGTACAAGCGCTGCTTCATATGGGCTTGTTAACCCATTTGTTGAAGTAAGCGGCAAAAGCGTAAATTGTCCTATCACGCTTTGAATTTTTTGTGCAAATGCAAAAAAGTCTATCTCAATAGGTTTTCCATGATTGCTTACTTCAGGTAATGCATTTTCACCACTGAAAATAAAACCTATTTTTTTTCGCTCGTTGCGTTTGGCATCAAAAACACTACCTACCTCAAATAGAGCTACCTTTTTACGTCCAAACTTGATGTTTTGGCTAACAGCTCGTAGCATATTTGGGATCATAGAAGAGCGTAAAGTGTTAAAATCATTCGTGATGGGATTGGCTAACTCTAAATTTTCACTTAATGTAGGCAGTGCAAATTTTTGGCTTATTTGCTTATCATCAAAGACAAAATGTAAGGTCTCAAAAAAACCTATAGCTACAGCTTTGTGGCGGTACATTTGACGTTTTTTAAAATCTTGATAAGCTTTATTTGTTTTACGTTTTTCAGCAAAAACATAAGGTTTAGCAGTAATATTATCAATGCCCACAATACGTACAATCTCTTCACAAATATCTTGCATATTGAGCACATCATGACGAAATTGTGGTATCTTAATATTCATAACATCTTGTTCAAATGCAAAATTGACACCGAATCCTAGTTTTTTTAATATTTTAATAACTTGATTTTTGGCAATCTCTTCGCCAATCATTGCTGTTAAATCAGATTGATGTACATTAATCGCTTTTTCTTCATAATCATGCATAATTTGTTGAGAATCTGCATATATCATGACCGAAGAGTACTTGCTAAGCATTTTGAAAAAGTAGTTCAAACCAAAGGAAAGATGCGGTTCACTACCTCTACTGGAACGGTAAAGATGCTTATCGCAAGCAAGCTTTTTATTGGCACTTTTAACAGCAATAATATCTGGATGTGTATAATTTGCTTCCACAATAATACGTGTATTGAGAGTATTGGCACGACATGTTTCTTCCTGAGAAACGCCACATATGCCTACTTTCTTGCCTTCAGCAAAAATCGCATCAAGATCATTTTCGTCTTTATTGATAATAATTTTAGCTTTATCACCACCCGCACTAAAGCATCCATGATCATAGGCACGTAATAGTACACCGGTTACATACGTGCTGTATTCAACTATTTTGCCCAATGGACAGTTAATTGAAATTTCTGCAAAACCAAGGCGGAGGTCAATCAACAAAGGCGTTTTAATCTCTTTGTTATCAAACACTTTATACATATAAGAGCCATCTAAAGCTTCGCTACCAGTAAGATTTAAAACTCTACCAACGCCTGGTTGATTTTCTTCTTCCTCTTTTTGATGTAATACTTTAACTTCCAAATCAAAAGCAACACTTAAATCGCGTGCAATACCATAAACACTTTGGCAATCCCCTCGATTAGGTGTTAAACCTATGTCAATAATATCATCATTCATGAGCGGATATTCGCACAGCTCTTTTCCTATGCTCAACGTGCCAATACTATCATCTAAAATCATAATGCCATCATTAATTTTCGGCAATCCTAGTTCAGTGGAAGAGCAGAGCATACCACATGATTCAACATCACGGAGTTTTGCTTTTTTGATTTTGAGCCCACCTGGAAGCTCAGCACCGATCAGTGCAACCGCAACCATCTGGCCAGCAGCTACATTTTTAGCACCACATACAATTTGTTGTACGCTCTCACCTACATTGACCTGACAAACATTGAGTTTATCTGCATTGGGATGTTTTTCACATGAAAGCACATGTCCTACTACAACTTTTTGAGGAATTCGAATCTTATGGATTCCATCTACTTCCAAACCAATAGCGTTAAGTGCTATTGAAATTTTATCTGTATCAATAGCGTTAATATCAATCCATTCATTTAACCATTGCTTTGTTACTATCATCTAAATTGCTCCAATAATCTCAAATCGCCCTCAAACAATGAACGTAAATCTGGCACTTGATGTAAAAGCATTGCGAAACGCTCAACGCCTAATCCAAAGGCATAACCACTTACATCTTTGTATCCTACTGCCTTAAATACATTAGGATCGACAACACCGCATCCAAGTACTTCTAGCCAGCCTGTATGTGAACAAACGCGACATCCTTCGCCATGGCAAAAAATACAACTAATATCTACTTCAGCGCTTGGCTCTGTAAAAGGGAAAAAACTAGGACGGAAACGCACTTTAACATCCCCAAACATATATTTTAAAAAATCTTCTAAAATAAATTTGAGATTAGCAAATGAGACTTTCCCTGTTTTATCAACTACCAAACCTTCAACTTGGTGAAACATTGGTGTATGCGTAATATCATAATCACGTCTGAAAACCGCTCCTGGACAGATCATACGCACAGGTGCTTGTTGTGAGAGCATCGTTCTGATTTGAACAGGTGAAGTATGTGTTCTAAGAAGCATTGCATCATTAAAATAAAAGGTATCTTGCATATCACGCGCAGGATGATGCTTCGGTAAATTTAATGCCTCAAAATTATGAAAGTCATCTTCAACTAATGGACCTTCTTCGATTGAAAAGTTCATACTTATAAAATATTCAATGATTTTATCCATCGTTTCCATAACAGGGTGCAATGCTCCTGCTGAACTTTCTTGATTAAACAATGTTACATCAACACGGCTTTTCTGCATCTCTTCTTGAATCATTGCAGCTTCTAAAAACAGTTTTTTCTGATTGAGTATCTCTAAAAAATGTTCTTTATTGGTATTTAAATTTTGTGCAAACTCTTTTTTTGCTTCACCTTCTAATGTTTTAAGCTCATTAAATTGTGCCGCAAAATAGCCTTTTTTACCAAAAAGAGAGACTCTAATTTTTTCTAATTCAACCAGTGACACACAGGTTTCTATTGATTTTTCAATCTCTTTCAACGCTTACCCTTCATAGAGTTATATTTTGTGCTCCTATTTTATAGAAACTTTAATTATAAAAGAGTTAAAATCTCTTAATACCAAGTAAAATAAGGAGAAGTTAATGACGATTTTCAGCAAAATTATCAATGGCGAGATACCATGTAACAAAGTCCTTGAAAATGAAAATTTTCTGGCCTTTCATGACATCAACCCCAAAGCACCTATTCACATTTTAATCATTCCTAAAGTTGAGTACAAAAATTTTCAAGAAGTTGATCCAAAAATAATGGGAGAGATGACACAATTTATTCATCAAGTCGCAGCATTTTTAGGCCTTGATCAAAGTGGCTATCGACTCATTACCAATAACGGGGAAGATGGAGGACAAGAGGTCTTGCATCTGCATTTTCATCTTTTAGGAGGTGCAAAATTGTCATGGGGTCATCTCTCAGATAGCGATCCAAAAAACAACCTCTAGCAATCGTCAAGGTGGTCAATCCCACCTTGTACAGTTTTTAATGTCTACTTTTTAGCCAATTCTCAAAAATCTCAAGTTGTTTGCATGTTGACTCTGTTGCCGTTCCACCTTGTGAATTCCTTGCATTCATGGAGTGCTCTAAACTAAGATATATCCCGACATCTTCGCCAATACGTGCATCTACTTTTTGTAATGCTTGAGCACTCAATGTACTTAAATCTACACCTAAACTCTCAGCATGTGCTACAGCACGACCTGTGATGAAATGTGCTTCTCTAAAAGGAATATCGCATTTTTGTACCAAATAATCTGCCAAATCGGTTGCACTCAAATGTCCTACTTGAGCAGCACTGTACATATTGTCCGTATTGATGCTCATAGTTCGTACAGCTTCTTTGAGAATATTAAGTGACATATAAACCGTCTCAACACTGTCAAATACACCCTCTTTATCCTCTTGCATATCTTTATTATAGGCTAATGGTAAACCTTTAAGAACAGTAAGCAATGAAATAAGATTGCCATTGACACGCCCTGTTTTACCGCGTAAAAGTTCAGGAACATCGGGATTTTTTTTCTGTGGCATGATAGAGCTTCCAGTAGAATATTCATCGCTGAGTGTTACAAACTTAAACTCATAACTGGACCACAAAATAAGCTCTTCTGCAAAACGCGAGATATGCATCATGATTGTGGAAATATTAAATAAAATTTCCAATGCAAAATCACGATCACTCACGGTATCCAAACAATTGACACTCACACTATCAAAACCCAAAAGCTTCGCAACATATTCTCTGTCGATATTATGGGGAGTACCCGCTAGTGCCGCGCAACCAAGTGGTAAAACATTGTTACGTTGGTAGGAGCTCTCAAGCCTCTCAATATCACGTTTAAACATGGAAACATAGGCTAGAAGATGAAAAGCAAAATTGATTGGTTGAGCATGTTGTAGATGCGTCATACCCGGAAGCAATGTCGTGGTATGCTCTTTAGAAATACTCACTAAAACATTCATCAAATCTTCTAATAATAAGACGATAACCAATGTATGTTTTTGCACATATTGTCTAAAATCAACTGCAACTTGGTCATTACGACTACGGGCTGTGTGTAATTTTTTACCCGCTTCTCCAATAAGCTCTATTAACCTTGTTTCAACAGACATATGAATGTCTTCATGGGCAATATCAAAAATAAATTTCTCATCTTCAATCTCTTTTTTAATGGCAAGTAGACCCTCAGTAATTTGATCAGCCTCTCGTTGATTTAAAATACCTTGTTTGGCTAGCATGGTTGCATGGGCAATAGAGCCTTTAATATCTTCTTCATATAATTTTTTATCAAAAGGTAATGAGGCATTAAACTCATCCAATATTTTGGCTCCACTTTTGGCAAATCTGCCAGACCATAGTTTTGACATAAAAAAGACTCCTTGATAGTGTACAGTTGGGTAAAGGGGAATGGTTTTCCCCTTTACATATAAGTATTATAATTTAGGTCCCGCACCAGAATAATCAGAATTTGGGGTAATATATTTTTTAAAGTTATCAATAAACATTTGCGCTAGTTCATCACGTGTTGCGTCATAAAGACTCTTATTGCTCCATGTTTGTCGTGGATTTAAAATTTCGGTTGGAACACCCTCTAAACATGTCGGTACTTCAATATTGAAAACAGGAATTTTTTCAAATTTACAAGCGTTGATACTACCATCTAAAATAGCATTGATACACGCACGAGTAGCTTTGATACTCATACGTTTTCCCACACCATAACTTCCACCAGACCATCCGGTATTGACCAAATAAACATCAACACCATGCTTATCAATCTTTTCGCCAAGAAGCTTTGCATAAACTGTTGGGTGTAACGGTAAAAAAGCTTCTCCAAAACATGAACTAAACGTTGCAACAGGTTCGGTAATTCCTCTTTCTGTTCCTGCAACTTTGGCCGTATAGCCACTTAAAAAATAGTACATCGCCTGTTCTTTACTAAGCTTTGATACAGGAGGTAAAATACCAAAGGCATCTGCCGTTAAGAAAATAATTTTTTTAGGATGTCCTGCTTGTAAAGAAGGTTCATGATTGTCAATATGAAAAATCGGATATGAAACACGTGTATTTTCCGTTTTTGAACCATCGGCATAATCAATCACACCTTGTTTATCCATCACGATATTTTCAAGGAGTGCATTTCGTTTAATAGCTCCATAAATTTCTGGCTCACTATTTGGGTCAAGATTGATACACTTTGCATAACATCCACCTTCAAAGTTAAAGACACCATGTTCATCCCAACCATGCTCATCATCACCAATTAGCCTACGTTTTGGATCTGTTGAAAGTGTTGTTTTTCCTGTACCTGAAAGTCCAAAGAAGAGAGCTGTATCACCTTTTCCCCCAACATTAGCTGAACAA
>JAQUVE010000005.1 GCA_028693565.1 Sulfurospirillaceae bacterium
ATAGCCGCCAAGCTAAGTTTAGCTAATTTCATATTTTCTCCTTGAATTTTTTGATTACCATTCGGTTTCAATAAAGAAGTATACAAAAAAAAGTATTAAAAGGGAAGAAAAAAAATGATTAAAAAGTAAGCTTTTAGGAAGTTTGGAAGAAAAACGGTGACAAAAATGTCACCGTTTTAAGATTTAAATCATGTACAAATTAGAATTTGTAGTTAGCTTTAAACCAAAGTTCTTTACCTTCAGCATCTTTGCTCATATCTTCGTAAGATAATTCAGCACCAAGACCTTTTAAAGCACCGGCAAAAGTGTACTGTGCATAAACATCTGTGTAAGCTTTTTTAGTAGATACATCGCCATCTTTTACTTCTGTATATCTAGCACCAACTAAAGTACTGATAGCCTTGAAGTTATAAGTTGCATCTAAAGAGTATGCTTTTGTATTATCTGTGTATGTACCTGCAGTATATTGGTAACCTTTTGCAAACACAGGCTGAGCACCACCACCTAGACCTGGAGCTAAGTCAGAACCATCTTTGATTTTTGAATATGCTACGTATGCATTAAAATCACCAACACCAATACTAGCTTTTGCACCATACATTTTAGCTGTATCAGTACCTGAAGCGTCATAATCTGACATCATGTAGTTTGCAGCTAAGCCATATGTAAAATTAGAAGCTTTTCCAGCATATGCTGCTTCAAAATAATAATCATCTACTACATCAGTAACTTCTGCCCATTGTGCTGTTAATGTTGTACCAGGAAGTGACTTGTTAATTGCAAGTAATGTATAAGCACCATCACCATTTGCTCCAACTTGTGCAAACTCTGGCATATTACCAATATCTGTTGCATCAGTATTAGTGCTTGTTCTTTGTTGATATTTATCAACATAACCTGCAACTAAAGTTGTATTTGGTAAATCTGTATTAATGATTACAGCACCCTCAAATGATTGCTTAATCATACGGGAACCAGAACCAGCAACCAATGGAGTTGTAATAAATTGGCGACCAACTTTTGCGACAGTGTTGCCAAATTTATATTGAATATATGCTTCTGATAAAATTGCACCTGAACCGTACATATCAGTTTTAAATACTCTTTTCGCATCAGCATCAGCAAATGGTGCAAAGTTTGATTGCATTGTAGCACCAAAACTAAATCCATATAAAGAGTCTGTCACATAACCAAGAACTAATCCTGTATTAAAAATATCAGCATCGTTTGTAGAACCAGCTCTATCTCTGTCAAAATACCATGCACGAAGTTCACCACTTACTTTTCCGTTTTTAAATGCGTCAGCAAGTGTATCTGCTGCAAAAGAGCTAGTCGCAAGACCAGCAACTACGATAGCCGCCAAGCTAAGTTGAGCTAATTTCATATTTTCTCCTTGAATTTTTATAAATGCAAGATAAGTCTATCACAAAAATTTAGAATATTCAATAAAAACTTGGCAAATAGCGTCACTATGTGTTATTTTGTAATCAAGTGGTAATCAAAAGTAAAAAAAATTAAATCTTATAGGGAAAATAAAAAATACTTTTCTATAACAAGGGTTAGATGAGAAGTGTCTGGCTCATAAGATGTGTTTTTATTGAAAGTATTATAATGGGTGAGGGAAGAAGGGCAGAAATACTGCCCTTTTCTTGTTAGAATGTAGGCCTAAATTCCAAACATCAACTGTGGCAACCACAAAGAGATAATTGGGATATATGTTATAAGTAATAATCCTACAAATAGAACGGCAACCCATGGTAAAGAGGCAACAACAACCTCTTTTAGGCTTAGTCCTGTCATTCCTGCGGCAACAAAAAGGTTGAGCCCCACAGGTGGAGTTATCATCCCTATCTCCATGTTGACAACCATTATTACACCAAAGTGAATAGGATCAATTCCTAATGCCATAACAAGAGGTAACAACAAAGGTACCGTAATCATAACAATAGAGCTTGGCTCCATAAACTGTCCCATTAACAACAATAGAATATTGACAATAACCAAGAACATAATCGGTCCAACATTGGCTTGCATAATCATATGTGTGATTTGTTGAGGGATGGTTTCATCGGTTAAGAAATGCGCAAAAATCATCGCATTAGCAATAACAAAGAAAATCATTGCACTGGTCATTGCTGATTCTAGTATAATAGGATAGACATCTTTAAGTTTCAAATCTTTATAGATAAAGACAGAAACAATAAAAGCATACACTGCACTAGCAGCTCCCGCTTCAGTTGGTGTAAAAAGTCCGCCATAAATACCACCAATAACAATAACAATCAGCATTAACGCCCAAAACGCTTCTTTAAACTTTATCAAACGTTCTTTAAAAGATGCTGGTTTTTCTTTCTTAAATCCTAATCTGACAGCCCCTATATAGGTAAGAGCCATGAGCATAAACCCAATTAAAAAACCAGGAACAACACCTGCCATAAAAAGCTTACCAATCGAAAGGTCTGCTGTAACACCATACACGATAAAAACAATGGAAGGTGGAATCAAAATACCCAAGCTTCCTGAGGTTGCAATCGTTCCTATCGCATACCCTTGCGGATATCCCGCTTCTTTAATCGCGCTAAACATAACAGAACCAATGGCTGCAACGGTTGCAGGGGAACTTCCGCTCACTGCTGCAAAAATCATCGATGCAAAAATAGCTGCTATGGGTAGACCTCCTGGAAGGTGCCCAACAATAGACTTAGCAAAATCAATGATACGCCCAGCCGCTCCACCTTTTGAGAGGAATGAGCCCGCTAGAATAAACATTGGAATTGCCATCAATGAATACTTATTAAGTCCATCGAAGACATGTGAAACAATGCCAATAACATCATAATCTGTAAAATAGTGCGCTGTAATGAGTGTACTAGAGCCCAATGCAACGGAAACAGGAACACCTAAGAACATCAATAAAAAGAGTAACCCGAATAAACTAAGCATGAGCATTGCGATTTCCTCCTCTTAGTTCAAGTTCATCTTTAATAGTTTCAAGTTCACTATTTACAATGACATCTTTTGCATCCATCGCTGCAACTTCAAACACTTTTTCTCCTGCCCGAAATGCCGCACCAATAAAAGCAAACGGCAGCATAAGATGTGGTATCCACATCGGTATCTTAAGGTCAATACTCATCTCACCAAAATCAATTAACACCAATATCAATTCATAACCAAGGTACGCCATTAGCGCCAGATAGGCACAACTAAACGCATGTGCTAGCATCAAAATTACTTTTGCTAATGGGGCTGGCAAAAGCTCCAAAAGCATCGTAACGGAAATGTGAATGCCTTTTTTAAAGCCATAAGCACCACCAAAGAGGGCTGACCACATAAACAAATAGTTTGTTAGCTCTCCGGCCCATGTGATACTCATATCAAATGCATAGCGAAGGACAACATTAATGAATGCTAATAGTACGCCTCCTGCTATACCGACAACCGCGATATTTTTATTTATCGCGGTGACACCTAAGTCAAGAATTTCAAAATACTTTTTCATATTTTCTCTTTCAACAGCTCAAGATTTATTGTACTGCTTGTGCTTTTTTAATCAACCCATTGCCAATTGTGTTATAAAATTGTGGATAGATACTTTCCATTGCTTTTTGCCATACTGCTTTTTGCTCTGGTGTTAAGGTATGTATCGTTAATTTACCAGAAGTTTTGGCATATTCTTTAATTTTGGCCATTGTAGCGTCATCATCTTCTGATGCAATTTTTCGCTCATATTCTGTTGCTTCTTTCATCGCTTGAATGATTAAAGGCTTGTATGTTGCTGGAAACTTCTTCCAAAAACTCTCACTCATAACAACTAAATAACCAAGGTATCCGTGTTCTGTCATCGTTAAGTCAGTTTGAACTTCATTGAATTTTTTAGTATAGAAGTTTGAGAGTGGGTTTTCTGCACCATCAACAACTCCTTGTTGTAATGCTGAATACACTTCTGAAAATGGTAAAACTTGTGGATTTGCACCAACAGCTTTGAACTGAGCTTCCAATACATGTGAACTCATAATTCTAAATTTTAGACCTGCTGCATCATCTGGCTTAATCAAAGGCTTATTAGCCGAAAGACTTTTAAACCCAGCATCCCAGTAATCAAGAGCAACGAAACCTTTAGCCGTTACTTTATCTTTAATCGCTTGCCCTACTTCACCGTCTAAGACATGATGTAAGTGTGTTTTATCTCTAAATAAAAATGGCAAGTCAAAGATTTGCATTTCAGGAACAATACTTGTAAACTTTGAAAAACTAGGAATTGCGATATGTGCATTACCAAGTTTTAAAGCTTTCATCTCTTCACCATCTCCGTAAAGTTGAGAATTTGGGAAAACAATCACTTCAACTTTACCAGCCGTAAGTTCACCAACTCTTTTGGCAAAAAAGTCTGCACCCATTCCTTTTGGGGTATTTGGACTTACAACGTGGGTAAGCTTTATCGTGTATTCTGCAGCAATAACTGAAGAAACTAGTAGTGCTGTCGCTGCAGCAACTCTCAAGAATTTTGTCATGATTTACTCCTTTAATTTCTTTTCACTTTCGATTATATGTGAAAGTTATGTCAAAATTATGTAAATCTACATGTAAAGCGGTAAAGAATCATCAATCAGTTAAGAAAAGTTTCTTTTTGTAACTATTTGGAGTAAATTGAAAGTTTTATTAAATTACTACGTTACAATTTGTAACCAATTCCTTGAATATTTTTTAAAGTGCTTTCTGGTAGCTTCTTTCTTAAGTTTTTTATCATGAGTCTTAGAGCATTTAAACTCATATATTCTCCCTCCCATAACTTCTCTTCAATTTCCTCATAAGTAATAATCGAATCCTTAGCTAAAAGCAGTTCAACTAATTTTGCTTCTTTTTTTGTAAGTTCATACATTAATTCATTATGTAAAACCATTTTTTGAAGATTGTCATAATACCAGTTTGGTGCCAACTCTTTGAGATTTGTTTTTTCTTTAGATTGCAAAAACTTTTCCAAAGCATCAAACAATTTTGGCTCTGTAATCGGTTTTACAATATACCGTAATAATGAAAGTTCAATCGCTTGAAGCATAAAGTCAACTTCAGTATATGCAGTAATAATAATAATATGGGCTTCATGATCACTTTCACGTATTTTAGTTGCCAAATCAATACCACTTAATTTTGGCATTTTAATATCTGTAATGACCAAATCAGGCTTATTCATTAAAAAAAGCTCATACGCTTCTTCACCATCCTCTGCCAAATAGACATCTTTAAAAAGTAAAGAAAGTAATTCATAGACATTTTTGCGTACGCCAGCATCATCTTCAGCATAAACAACACTATAATTTGTCAGTTTTTTTAACATCTTCTCGTCCATAACAACCCTTTTGAAAAATATCGTTTGCAGATAGAAAGAATAAACAGAGATATGATAATATATTTTCTTTTTTCTTTCTATTAAAATAGGAGTTTCGATGCAAATTATCAAAGAGAGTAATATCTCAAGTATTATTATTTTTAGTACTATTTTCATCATTACATCTTTGATGCTTTTTAATGGCTACTTTTTTATCACTAAACAGTATGAAATACTCGATACACAAATTAACGATAGTAGAAATACCTTTATCGAAAATCAGCGTAATATACTGAAACGTGAAGTCGATTCAATCATTGATTTTATTACTTTTCGACAATCCATATTAGCCGATAGCCCAGAGGTAGAAATTGCCCTCAAAGAAGAAGTTTACGCATGGATACGCCATATTCGTTTTGGTAAAGATGAAAATAATTATGTTTTTGTGTATAAAGTCGAAAATTTTGAAGGTGGAGATCATTTTGCAAAAATGCTTATCAATCCCAATAGACCTGATTTAGAAGGGCGCTTTATTTCTGATGCATATACCGACGATAATGGTAAAGCTTTTCGAAAAATTTTCTTACATGATATTCAAATAAAAGGGTACTCCTTTGTTAATTACATGTACAAAAAACCTGAAAGTAATCTTGTTCGTCCTAAAGTTTCCTATTTTAAACAGTATAAACCATGGAATCTTATCATTGCAGCAGGAGCTTATTTGGATGATATAGATGAAGACTTGGAGGCAGAAAAAGTAAAATTTAAGCATAAGGTTCAGATTGAAGCCACGTCGGCAGTTATCATTTTTATCCTCTTTGCTTTTATAGCTAATGGCTTTGCTGTCATGCTGGGTAAGCGTATTGAACGTTTTTTAAGTAGCTACAATGCCCAAGTCAAACAAAAAAAACTGGAGCTTGAAAACCTTAACAAAACACTTGAAAGTCGTGTTAGCGAAGAGATAGCAAAAAATAGGGAACAAGAACAACTGCTCATTCAAAAATCAAAATTTATAGCATTAGGAGAGATGATAAGCAACATCGCTCATCAATGGCGTCAACCACTTTCCCAACTCTCTGCTCTGATGATGACACTAAAGCTCAAGCATCGACTCAATAAACTTACAAAAGAAGAGATGGAAAACAAATGTGGGGAAGCCGAAAAAATTCTTGAATACATGTCCCATACCATTGATGATTTTCGTAATTTTTTCATGCCTAATAAAGACAAAAAGTCTTTTAGCATCGTAAATTCTATTGAAGAAGTATTGCGTATTATTGGGAAATCCATTACCAATCAAGGTATCGTTATCGAAATGAAAATCGAGGAAGATGTCTTTGTTGTTGGGTATATGAGAGAATATGAACAAGTTATTTTAAACCTCCTTAGCAATGCTAAAGACTCGATTATCGCATCCAAAACACCTCAGCCTAAAATTACTATTACGCTTAAGCATGATACCTACAGTGTTGAGCTTAGTATTGAAGATAATGGTGGAGGTATCAAAATTGAGCCTATTGAAAAGATTTTCGAGCCTTATGTTAGTACCAAAGAGCAAAATGAAGGTATCGGTATTGGTCTTTACATGTCAAAGCTCATTATTGAAAAAAGTATGAAAGGTACCTTGGAAGCAAAAAATAGTGAAAATGGGGCAATTTTTACGATTGGGTTAAAAAGAGAATCTTAAAGAGGCGCTTGGCGGAACGCCTCTTAGATGTTTTTAAAAGTTAGAAAAGAAAATATGAAATTCGCTAAGAGAAGTATAGGAATTCAAAGTAAACGATCGGTTAACATATTGGACTTCATGGATCTAAAAATTGTTATTGATACACACTAAGCTAGATTTTTTAAAAGAATTTTTGGGAAGGTAGGAAAGAGAGTTCAAAGAGACGCTTGGCGGAACGTCTCTTTGAGTTATTCTTCAAAAGAAAATATGAAATTCGCTAAGAGAAGTATAGAAACTCAAAGTAAACGGTCGGTTAACATAGGTAATAGTTAGTTTAATCTAATCGTCTCTTCTTGAGGAATTGCTAAGATTTGATGCTCTTTGTCACGTTTTCCAGCAGATTTTTCACCTGAATTCTTCTTTTTAGGCATCACAGGTGGTCGTTTAGCCTTCATAAATCCTGGTTTAATCACTAACATCTCAGTCAAATGGTTGCCATCGAAGGTTGCATAAACAAGGTCTGACTCATTAGCTTGCACACTTTTATGATTGAAGTTAACATACGGGAGTTTACCATTACTCGTATCAATACCTTCAATAATGTAATTCCATGTATTCAACCCATCATCACGTTTAACAGAAGTGACAATCCCTTTGATGTAATTTCTTCCGACAAGATTGGAAAGTTTTGGATTAGTTGAGGCAACACTTTGCGTTTCTTTCGAAACATTTTTAGTATTGATTGTAGGTGTTTTCTGTGGTGAAGTTAAAGCACACCCTTGCATCAAAAGGGCAACGGTAGCACATGATACAAAAAATGAACGATACGGTATAAAATTTTTCAACGACGATTTCCTTATTCTATTTTGCGAATTATAACAGACTTAACTAAATTGTAGGTTTATTATGATAAAATTGAAGTTCTATTCTGGGGTTGACATGGCTTCGACAGGAGTAGTTTTAGCTTATGGCTGCATGTCGGAAGTGAGGGTCTTTCGTTACACAACCTTCAAACAATAACTGCTAACAACAGTAACTATCGTCCTGCTTACGCTGTAGCGTAAGTTTAATAAATAACGGACTGCTTCCCCCTTTAATGCTATTTGAGGAGGACCGGGAAGTATCATAGCCATAATAGCTATATTACATGAACGCCTTTACATGTAACGAAGTTAAAGGCTCGTCTTGTGTAGTTTTCTGATTGTTGTACGAAGCGAGATCAAACACTATCAACAATATCTAAGCATGTAGACGTCATAGGTGGCTATTTTTGGACTGGGGTTCAATTCCCCACAACTCCACCAATTTTACCTTCAAAAGGATTCGTAAGAATATAAAAGCCTCTTCAAATAGGGCTTTTTCGCTTCGTCTGTATTCATGTAAATCCATTGACTTCCAATATTTCTTACGGTAGTATTAACGGTATAGCCATTTACAACACAAGTGAATACCGTAACGTAAAACCTCTCACAGATACCGAAATAAAGCTCGCTAAACCCAAAGACAAATTATATAAATTAAGCGACGGACAAAATTTATTTTTTGTCGTTCAGCCCAATGGTACTAAGTTCTTTCGATATCTTTTTCCTATAAGAGAAGTTCTTTTGTCTTTCCAAGCCCAACTTCAAGCTTAAAAGTCATTAGCGAGGGTACGCTTAATCAAGCACTTATGCGATTAGGATATAAAGACACCATGACACCTCATGGCTTTAGAGCTGTGTTTTCTACTACGGCACATGAGCATATCAAAGAGCATGGTTTTCATACAGCAATCATTGAATCATGTTTAGCGCACACCGATACCAATAAAGTACGTTCCGCATACAATCGTGAAAGCAAAATGAAGTATTTTGAAGAGAAAAGAGAGCTTATTGAGTGGTGGGAAAAGTGGTTAGCTAATTAAGAAGTCAATTTCATAATACTTATTATTAAATTGATATGAGTAAAAAAATTGAGCTGATTTTTTACCTTAAAATATTTTTTTTACTATTTGTTGTGAAAAGCACTATAATGAAAAATATTGATAGTCAAAAAGGAAGTAGTGCACGGCCAAGAATGGAAGTAATTGAGTCTTATTTTATAATACTTATTTCGATATAATGGTAATTCAAAAACATTTAAAGAGAAGTAGTGAAACATGATAGAAGAACTAAATAGTAAAAAAATTGCGATTCCTGACCCATCTTGGGGAAGTGATTTGGCTAATATTATTTTGGATTTGGAAAAGCTACGGACTCGACATCTTAGTGGTAATGTTCCTCCATATATCTTTTTCCAGCTCAAAAATATCTTTCAAATTTTAGAGACCTTAGGTTCTGCTAGGATTGAGGGAAACAACACTACATTATCTGAGTATGTCGAAAAACTTATTGATACCCATATTAAAGATGAAAGTGATGATGAAATAAAGAATCTAGAGAATGCCATACGATTTATAGAAGAAAATACAGATGAAGAGACTATTTTTAATCGTGCTTATATCTCGCAGATTCATAAAATTATCACAAAAGATTTAACGCCACCACCACATGGTGAAGGCTCTAAATACCCAGGAGAGCTGAGAAAACATGATGTAAGTATTAAAAAATCAGGGCATACTCCACCACAACATTTTGTCTTAGTTGAATATTTTGAAAAATTTGTTGAGTTCATCAATGCTCCTTATAAAGAGCAATATCAACTTTTAATGGTAGCAATTGCGCATCATCGATTTGAACATATTCACCCCTTTGACAACGGAAATGGTCGGATGGGACGGCTTTTAAATTATGCTTTTTTGATAAAACTGGGTTTTAAAGTAAAACAAGGAAGACTTATCAATCCTTCTTCAGTTTTTTATACCAATAGAGACCAATACTATGACATGCTTTCACGTGCTGATAGTTTAGAAGCAAGTGATTTGTTGGCATGGTGTGAGTACTTCTTAAGAGGTCTCAAAAACGAGATTGAAAAGATAGACCATCTTTTAAAAAAAGAATATGTGCAAAAAGAGATACTTTTACCAACGTTAAAAATAGCGCTTGAAAGAGAACATATCACAAAACAAGAATTCGACATCTTGTCTTATCTTATCAAAAAAGATGATATGGCAATGAAAGCTGAAGAGCTTAGTACATTTGGGATAACAGACTCAAAGAAAAAATCGTTAGTTATAAATAAATTAAGAGATAAAAAAATGATTGCACCTATAACAGATGGTGGGCGAATATACACCGTACACTTTGTAAACAATTATCTCTTACGAGGAATTATGCAAGTATTAAAAGAAAATGGGTTTGTATCTGATTTTTTGAATAATAACTAGAACACGACATACATCGTTGCTCGATATTATTTGCCCACAGTAAAAAATACAATAAATACTTTTCACGGTATTTTTTATAGCAACAAATAATGCAGTATATGGATAAAACATCTATTTATAGACATTTTAAAGATTAGTTTGGTTATCCACAACTCCAATTTTTCTATCAAGGCTTATGGTTTAGCCTTAGCGTTTTTAAATACTCTGCAATCATAGGGACATAATCTTTTCGACATACTAAATGCGTTTCTAAACCACACTCTTTTTCAGGCAGTTTAGTGAGTTTTAAATCTTTGCTATAGCCGTATTTATCAACAATAATCTTTGATAAGAAGGCTCTCCCCATACCCGCTTTGACACATCCCAACATCACTTCATAATTTTCTAAAATGATGGTTTTATAAGTATTATTTCCCGCTTGTTTGCAATAATTTTGAAAATATTGAAAATGCGTACTTAGTTCACGATACCCTAAAATGCAATTTTGACTCTTTCTGGATTTAGATTCAACCACATACAAATCATCATTAAAAGTATTTAAAATTTCAATATCCTTATGATTGGGATTACCCGTAATAAAGGCAATATCAACCTTGTAATCCAATAGTTTCTCAAGCACCTGCGGCGTACCACTGGCGTAAAGCTCAAATTCCATTTGAGGAAAATCATGCTTTAATTGTTCGATAAATGGCAAAAGCCTAATGGTTGCATTTGCTTGAGAAGTGCCTATGCGTAAGAGTTCTTGATGTGTCAGATTTTTCATATGTAAAATTGCCATTTCAACTTTTTGCACAATCTCAACAGCATAGGGATAAAGTTTTTCACCCTCATGGGTTAAAATGACCCCTTTTGGTACACGATGAAACAGGGGATAACCTAGTTTTTTTTCTAATTGTTTGATGCGAAGCGTGACATTGGACTGAGTAAAGTTGAGCTCATTGGCTCCAAGTGAGATGCTTTTGTGATTGGCAACAGCTACAAATACTTTCAACAATGATGAATCCATATTGCTCTCCTTTATATTGTCTATAATTATGTATTATTTGATTTTAAATAACTTTTTGCAATATAATAGCGAAAATTGCAAGGAGATGTTATGCATGCGATTGAAAAACTGCTGGCAAAAAAAGCAGGTAAAGCTTCTGTACAAACAGGAGAAATCATCAATTGTGAGATAGATATGGCAGGCATTAATGATTTGTATCTTCAAACGATTCGCTCTTTTTTTGAGATGGGTGCAACGCGTGTATTTAACCCTCATAAAGTCATTATGTTCATGGACCATTACGCACCTGCTTCCACCATAACACAAGCTCAAAATCAAAAACAATTTCGCGAATTTTGTTGGGAGCAAGGGATTGACCTACTCATGGACATCGACCAAGGCGTATGTCACCAAGTTTTAGCAGACAAAGGACTAGCTTATCCAGGGGAAATTGTGGTCATCACCGATTCTCATACGACAACACATGGCGCTTTTGGAGCTTTTGGAACGGGCGTAGGGGCGACTGATTTGGCTATTATTTTAGCCACAGGCAAATTGTGGTTTAGAGTGCCTGAGATTATCAAAATTAACTTTGAGGGTATTCCTCAAAAAGGCGTTTATGCCAAAGATATGATTTTATATGCGATTGGTAAATTGGGTGCGGACTATGCCGTGTATAAGGCCATTGAGTTTGGTGGCTCAACGCTTCAGCATCTCTGCGTTTCAGAACGTATGGCGATGTGCAATATGAGTACTGAAATGGGTGCGAAAGCAAGCTACATTCAGCCTGATGCGATAACGATGGCTTTTTTGAATGAAAAAGTGACCCATCCTTATGAAATCTATCAAACGGATGCCAATTTTTGCTATGTCGATGAAATTACGTTTGATATTTCTCATCTTACCCCACAACTCTCCGCTCCTTCGAGTGTTGATAATGTCGATGATATCAGTAAATACATCGGTATCGCCATTGATCAAGCTTATTTGGGCTCTTGCACAGGTGGTAGAGCTGAGGATATAGGTATCGCTGCGGCTATCTTAGAGGGTAAAAAAATCTCTTCTCGCACACGTTTTGTTATTGTGCCAGCTTCCAAAGGTGTTTTACTTGAAGCGATGGAAAAAGGCTATGTCAAAACCTTGATGGAAGCAGGAGCGACCTTTGTCACACCAGGCTGTGCGGCATGTTTGGGAACGCATGAAGGGATGCTTGCATCGGGGGAAACATGCATTACCACGGCCAATCGTAACTTTCCTGGTCGGATGGGACATGTGAGCGCACAGATATTTTTAGGCTCACCTGCAGCTGTTGCGGCGTCTGCTTTAATGGGCAAAATCGTTGATCCACGTGATTATTTAAAATAACTAAGGAGATAAAATGAAACCCATACTGATGGGAAAAGCGTTTCTCTTTGGCAACAACATTGATACAGACCAAATCTATCCCGGTCGATTTGTTGAATTGACCGATGCCAAAGACATAGCACAATATGCGATGCACGGAGTCGACCCAGAATTTATCACTAAAGTCCGTGACGGCGATATCATCGTTGCAGGAACCAATTTTGGTTGTGGTTCGAGTCGTGAACACGCTGCAATTACCCTAAAAGAAGTTGGTATTGGTGCTATTATTGCAGAGTCTTTTGCACGTATTTTTTACCGCAATGCTATCAATTTAGGATTGCCTCTGTTTATATGTCCTCATATTTCAACACTAATACAACACAATGATCGTGTGAGTATCGATGTTTTTACAGGTGTTATAAGTAACGCTTCAGGACCTTTAGCCAAAGCAGAACCTTTATCAGAATATGTCGTTCATATCTTAGAAAGTGGGGGTATAAAGCCTCTGGTTAAGCAACAACTTGAAGAGAGGAGTTAAGATGGCAATGGATCACTATTTTTTAGGCTTTAAAAGGCAATTGATTGATGTAGGAGAAGGTATTGTTATCAATACCCTTGTAGGAGGAAACGGTAAAGAGGTTATTTTACTTTTGCATGGACATCCTGAGAATTATTTGATTTGGCGTGATATTGCACCTATACTAGCCAAAGAGTATACCGTTGTCGTAACTGACCTTCGAGGCTATGGTGACAGCTCAAAACCTACAGGGTTGCCTGATCATTCTAATTATTCTAAACGAGTGATGGCACAAGACCAAGTAAGCGTCATGGAAACATTAGGCTTTGACTCCTTTCATGTTGTAGGACACGATCGAGGAGCAAGAGTGGCGCATCGTTTAATACTTGATTTCCCGCAAAAAGCACTTACATGTACGATGATGGATATCTTACCAACGTATGATATGTATGAACAAACCAATCGAGAATTTGCAACGAAGTATTGGCATTGGTTTTTTTACATCCAAAAAGTGGGCTTTCCTGAGCGTTTTTTAGGGGCTGATCCTGAGTATTTTATTCGTACCAATCTGCTCAATAAAATAGCACCTGAAGCTTTAAAAAGATTTCCAGAAGATGTTATTCAAGAATATATTCGTCATTACAGTGACCCCGCTTGTCTTCATGGAATTTGCGAAGATTATCGTGCTTCAAATACCATCGACTTAGAGCATGACAAAAAAGACAGAGAACATCGTATTAGCACGCCTATTTTAGCCCTTTGGGGTGGCAATGGTGTCGTTGGAAAACTGTGGGATGTGCTAGAGGGATGGCGAATGTTTGCCGATGATGTGAGTGGGTTTGCCGTTGAAAACTGTGGTCATTTTGTTCCTGAAGAAAAACCTGAAATTTGCCTTGAGGCAATGCTTGCATTTTTTAGAAAAAAAGCCAAACTAACAAAGCCAGTCCAAACAGAAGGTTAAACCAACTCATACCATCTTCAAAAAGCATGATTAAGAGTTCATACGATTTGGCTTCCGCAAAGGATGCCGCAAGAAGAAGAGCTGCTTTTGCGTACTGCGTAATCTCAGCACCCCAAATATAAGCGATAATCTCAGGAAGGATAAAAAAAATAATAACGCCTAAAATGCCCCAAAGACTCTTTTGGGGTTTCATGGATTTAAACGCTTCTTGAACTTTTGGATTTTGTGCGATTTGTCGTGCTTTTTCATTAAATGCTCTTTTGTTAGCCATTCTCTTTTTGCGCCTTTTCTCTGAGTTTATCTTTTTTACTTTTGCGCTTGCCCTTCACAGGAGCACTACCTTTTTCTTTAATAGGCGCCTCACCAACCAATTCAAAGCCCGCTATCTGCTCAAAAGGCAAATGGATAGAAGAGCGTTTTTCGATTAAGGCAAAATGCGCCTTATCCACATGGTCGATAAAGGAGATAGCAACACCATCTTTGCCTGCCCTCCCCGTTCGCCCAATACGGTGAATGTAATCTTCAGGGGAGCGAGGTAAATCAAAATTCACCACGCACTGTACATCATTAATATCAAGACCTCGCGCGGCAATATCCGTTGCAAATAAAATGCGAATTTTACGTGCTTTAAAGGCATCAAGTGTCCAAGTCCTATCATCTTGATTTAAAGCGCCATGAAATGATTCAGCTGAAAAACCATGTTTACGAAACTTCTCCGCGATATTATCAGAAGCCCGTTTATTTGCCATAAAAACCAAGACCAAATCCCAAGCGTTTGTGTGTAAAAGATGCCGCAATAATGGACCACGATTTTCACGATTGACCTCAATGGCATGCTGTGCGATTTTAGCAACTGTTGGAGTTTCTTCTTCGATACTGACTTCAACAGCGTTTTGAGTGATATGTGATGCAATGGTTTGCATTTTAAGCGGATAGGTTGCTGAAAAAAGAAGATTTTGCCGTTGTTTTGGTAGCTCCTTTAAAACAAGCTCCAACTCCTCTGCAAAACCTAAGTCTAACATTTTGTCCGCTTCATCCAATACAAAATGCTTAACATGTAAAAGATTGATTTGCTTTTTGGCAACAATGTCCAACAAACGACCCGACGTTGCCACGACAATATCACACCCTTGTTGGATGTCGTAAAGTTGCTCACCGATACGCTCACCACCAATGATGCTAACTACTTTTGGCTTGCTATCCAACAATGCTCCAAAAGCGCGAAATGCCTCAGCCACTTGCAGCGTTAACTCACGTGTGGGTGTTAAAACCAACACGTTTATTTTTGCTTTACCTTCACCTTTATTGTGCGCCCACAACTCCAAAAGTGGCAAGACAAAGCTTGCACTTTTCCCACTACCCGTTTGCGCCTGCGCTAAAATATCACTTCCTTCCAACACTAAAGGAATCACTTTTTTTTGAATCGGCGTTGGCGCTAAAAAGCCCTCTTCAGAAAGTGCTTGGAGGATTTGAGGGCAGAATTTAAGGGTGGAAAATGGCATCGTTTGGCATCCTTTGAGTCTTTATGCCATTGTAGAATGTTTTCACTTTAGAGGAGGTTTAAAAATTGATGTGTAAAGAAAAATTCGGATATTATTGCGCAAAGGAATGAACATGAAATTTGAACTAGAAGAAGACTACATCGAGTTGTTTAAACTACTCAAAGTCTTGGGGCTTGCAGAAAGTGGAGCGCATGCTAAAATGCTCATCGAAGAGGAACAAGTGAAACGAAACGGTGAAGTGGAGACAAGAAAACGTGCTAAAATCGTTGCAGGCGAGCAGATCGAAGTGGGCGGTGAAATCATCACAGTTGAAGCCATTTCGATGTGAAATAGGACACACCTACTTTAAAAAGCATTGTTTTCTCTAATTTAATTTGGAGTATAGTACCTCCTTCATTTTAAACACTACAATGCATCCTCAAAACGTTTTTTGTCGCTACTGCATTCATGAAGGATGGCTAAACTATGCTAAATTTGAATATGACAAAGCGAATTGCCGTTTTTATTTTAGGGCAATTTGTCATGGCGTTAGGTGTCTCACTTTCGGTTAAAGCCTATCTCGGTGTTTCGCCTATCTCGTGTGTACCGTATGTGTACAGTTTAACGATGCCTCTTAGTTTGGGTGAATTGACCATTTTGCTCAACCTTGTTTTTATTGCCCTACAAATGGCGGTTCTGCGCAAAAACTATCAATGGGCACAACTGGTGCAACTCCCTTCTGTGATCATTTTTGGGTACTGCATTGATTTTTCGATGCATCTGCTCTCTTTGCTAACTCCAATGTCGTATGTCGCACAAGTTTTTTGGTGTTTACTAGCATGTGCCACACTCGCCTTTGGTATCTTTTTACTCTTAAAAACAAAACTGACCTATTTACCGCTCGATGGTTTGGCGGTTGCTATTTCACACACGTACCACAAAGAGTTTGGTAAAGTCAAAATCATCTTAGACAGCTCAATGGTCACCATAGGTATCATCAGCTCTTTTACTTTTTTAAATCGACTGGAAGGCATACGTGAAGGTAGTGTTGTTGCCGCGTTACTCGTCGGAGCGTTGATTAAATTTTACAGTACCAAATTGGTGTTTGTCGAACAATGGCTGGGAACGTATGTCGCTCCTCAAACACAAAGCACCCAAGAGACGGCTCTTAATTCTCTGGTCATTACCATTTCAAGAGAGTACGGCAGTGGCGGCCATGAGATAGGAGAGATGATCGCCCAAAAGCTTGGCATTCCTTTTTACGATAAAGAGCTTATTAAGCTGACTGCCGAAGAGACGGGCTACACGGCGGAATACATCCAAGCCAACGAACAGCATTTAGCCAGTGAATTGCTCTATGAACTCTACGAGCAAAACTACGCCTACGTGGACAACCAACTCCCGCCTGCGGATGTTTTGTTTATGGTGCAAAGCAAGATTATTCGCAACATTTGCGCTAAAGGTGCGTGCGTCATTGTCGGGCGTTGTGCCAATTTTATCTTGAAAGACGACCCAAATTGTTTCAATGTCTTCATTCACGCAAACATGGCGTATCGTAAAACAAAAGTCAATGAAAAATACAAAGCCACGCCACCGTGCAGCGACAAAGACTTAGAGATGTCCGATAAAAATCGTGCCAATTACTGCCTTCACTATACCAAACACGATTGGAAAGATGCAACCAATTACCATGTCACGATGGATGCTTCTTTGTATGGTTCCGAAAAAGCGGCTCAAAAGGTTATTGAATTACTCAAAGATTTTGCGCACTAGCGTTTTTATATGTCAAAGTAAAAAGGTGTGAAAGATTGAGAATTTAGCCGCTTACTCGCGTATCACATTTGCTATAATTAACTCATAACAATTATTTTAGGAATCAATCATGAATCACTCACAGTTGATAGAACACTACATCGAAGCGTATAATGCCTTTGACATCGAAACCATGCTCAGCACGCTTCACCATGACATCACATTTCAAAACATTTCAAGCGGCGAAATCAACGCCGAAACACACGGCATCGAAGCCTTTCGCACCCTCGCTGAACAGTCCAAAAGCCTCTTTACTTCACGCAAACAAACCATCACCAACGTCGAAACAAACGAGACTCAAACATGCATCGACGTGACATTTGAAGCCACCCTCACCATCGACCTCCCCAACGGACTAAAAACTGGCGAGCTCCTCCAACTCCAAGGACGCTCAGAGTTTATGTTTCGTGAGGGGAAGATTGTCAGCATTGTGGATAGGGCTTGAATATTTTTTACATGTAAAGGTTCTTACACAATGGATTCCAAGGGACAATGTAATTAACTTTTAGATAGAATATCTCCTAAAAATTCACAAAAAAGCAAATAACCGAACCATGAAACAAAAAATAACCCTACAAAAACTTGAAAATTTTCTCTTCTCTCTTGCAGATGATTTGCGTTCAAAAATGGATGCAAGTGAATACAAATACTACATCATCGGACTTATTTTTATAAAGCGACTTTCTGATGAGTTTAAAAAAGCACAAGAAGATGTCAAGAAAAAGTACAGACATCTTCCTCAAGAATTTCAAGAAAGACTTTTAGAAGACCCCATGTCCTATGGCGATATATTTTTTGTTCCCAAGCGAGCGCGCTGGCATGAGGGTTTTATAGATGCAAACGGTAACGAACAACCTCCCTTAAAGCACCTCAAATCAAACATCGGTGAGCGACTTAACAAAGCCATTGCTGCTATTGAGGAGAGTAACGACCGATTAAACGGTGTACTCAAAAATAACATCAACTTCAACGAAAGCCGTGGCAAAAACAACGAAAGGGTTAAAGATAGTGACTGGCGAAGTTTGCTGATTAAGCTTGAAAATTTTGGTTCACTTAGCGGAGAAAACTTTGAGTTTCCAGACCTCTTAGGAGCGGCGTATGAGTATCTCATCAAATACTTCGCCGATAGTGCAGGCAAAAAAGGAGGCGAGTTTTATACTCCTAATGAAGTCGTCAGACTCATGGTACAAATCGTCGAACCCAAAGAAGGTGAAAGCGTTTACGACCCGACAGTGGGAAGTGGGGGTATGCTTATCCAGTCCCACCAATTCGTTGAAGAGAGCGGTGGAAACACCAACCGCATTTCACTCAACGGTCAAGAAAATGATGGTGGTGTGTGGGCTACATGTATTATGAATATGATTTTACACGATGTCAAAGATTTTGAGATCGAACACGGCAACACATTAGAAGAGCCACTCTTTAAAGACTACGGTGGAAAATACAAAAAATTTGACAAGATTTTGGCAAACCCACCTTTTAGTATCGACTATAAAAAAGAGAACCTCACCCAAACCTCACGCTACCGATGGGGCTATGCACCACAAAAGAAAAAAGCGGATTTGATGTTTGTACAACACATGGCAAGCTCACTCAAACGAAACGGTTTGATGGCAAGTGTTGTACCGCATGGTGTGCTCTTTCGAGGCTCAAAAGAGAAAGAGATACGCGCTTCCATGCTTGAAGACAACATCATCGACGCTATCATCGGTCTGCCTCCTGCTCTTTTTTACGGCACGGGAATCCCTGCGGCGATTATCGTTGTTAGGAAAAACCGCAAAGAAGATGAAGGGGTGCTTTTTATCAATGCAGATGCTCAGTATGCAGAAGAAAAAGCCCGTAACCGTCTTAGAGCTCGTGACATTGAAAAAATATCGTATGTGTACCGCACCAAAGATGTGAGCGATGAGCGCTACTCAAAACTCATCAGCCTTCAAACGCTAAGAGATAACGACTACAACCTCAATATCAGAAGATATGTGGATAACTCTACCCCCAGTGAGATGGAAGATGTCAAAGCACACCTCAAAGGCGGCATACCCAAAAAAGAGGTACATTTGCACCAAAACCAATATGACAAATTTGCTTTTGACCCTTTGGATGTTTTACATGTAAAAGATAAAGCCTATTTTGAGTTTAAAGTCTATGAAGATATCAAAGAGCACATCGCATCAAACCAAAGTGTTATAACATCGCTCGAAACCTACCGCACCCATTTAACGCAGTGGTGGGATGAGACCAAAGAGACGTTTAGTCTTCTTGAAGAGACCAAAAACATCAACCAAACCAAGCGCATACTTTTGGACTCTTTTAAAAAGCATTTTTTACATTTCCATGTACTTGACACTTTTCAAGTTGCAGGGGTATTTGCCGAGTGGTGGAATGCCATCAAGTATGACCTCAAAACCATCAGCGCTATCGGCTTTGGTGAGAGCCTGCTGAGTGATGAGATGCTCATCGATGCTTTTTTTGTGCGTGAAAAAACGCAGATAGAAGCGTGTGAGATGGAGATTTCTCAGAGTGAAAACGCTCTTAGTGACGCGGTCGAAGAGGTGGAGTACGAGACGGAGGAAGACAATGAGGGCAACAAAGAGGAGAAAAAACCCTCAAGCGCAAAAGCCTATCTCAAAGAGAGCATCAAAGCCCTTGAGTTTGAAGAGAGGGCATCGTATGTGAGTGAACGAGAGGGCTTGCAAACACAACTTATAGCCATCGAGGAGCTGGAAAAAATCATCAAAGAGCTTAAAGCCCAAAAGAAAACGTTAGAGTATGAGCTACGCATCAAACTAGAGATCAAACGCTACGGTGAAGTTGAAGAACTAGAGGAACTCAATGCCTCACTTCAAGCCGTTCACAAAGAGCTTCAAACGAAAAACCTCATCAAAAAAGAGCAAGATAAACTCACCAAAGATAAAGCAAAGCTAGAAGCAGCACAGGCAAAACTCAATGCTCTGTTGCGAGAAGTAGGCATCATCACCCATGAAGAAGCCAAAGCGCTGACGCTGCAAAAACACTACAGACTTATCCAAAACGAACTAGAGAGTGAGCTCAAAGAGGAGCTTAACGCCCTGTACTGCATCTTTGAAAATCTGCACGCAAAATACTCCGTAAGCTTAGAAGCGATTGAGGAAAACCTAGAGCAGAGCGAGCAAACGATAGAAGGGTATTTAAAAGCGTTGGGGTATATTGATGCGTGAGGTGTTGAATGTTCCTCAGGGGTGGGAAAGTATTAAATTAAATGAAGTATTAGAATATGAGCAACCTACAAAATATTTAGTTAAAACTGAAAATTATGACAATGCTTTTAACACACCCGTTTTAACAGCTGGAAAAACTTTTATTTTAGGATATACAGATGAAAAAGATGGTATTTTTAAAAGTAATTTACCTGTAATTATTTTTGATGATTTTACTACTTCGTCGAAATTTGTAGATTTCAATTTTAAAGCAAAATCATCAGCCATGAAAATTTTAAAATTAAAAGACAATCTTGCAAATATTAAATTAGTTTTTGAGTTGATGCAAAAGCTAAATTTTGCACCTGAAGAACATAAGAGGCATTGGATTTCTACATATTCAAAACTTAAAATAAATCTTCCAAAATCAAAAAAAGAGCAAGAGAAAATTGCGGAGATTTTAAGCGAAGTCGATAGTGCTATAGAACATGCGCAAGCTTTACATGTAAAGCATCAAAAAGTCAAAACCGCCCTGATGCAAGACCTCCTCACCCACGGGATAGACCAACACGGAAAGATACGCAACCCCAAAACCCACGCCTACAAACCTTCCCTTTTGGGTGATGTACCTGTGGAGTGGGATGTTAAAGAATTACAAAAGATTCTAAAAATTGGTAGTGGACAAGATTATAAATTTCTACAAGAAGGTGCAATCCCAGTATATGGAACAGGGGGCTATATGACATCCGTAAATAATTTTTTATATGATGGGGAAAGTGTCTGTATCGGAAGAAAGGGAACTATTGATAATCCAATGTATCTTGAGGGTAAGTTTTGGACAGTAGATACATTATTTTATACCCACAAATTTAAACAATCCGTTCCAAAATATATCTATTATGTTTTTCAAAACATAAATTGGAAGCTATACAATGAAGCTTCTGGGGTGCCTAGTCTATCGAAAACAACAATAGAGAATATTCAAATTAAAATACCTCAACAAGAAGAACAACAAAAAATAGCCCAAATCCTTTCATCCCACGATGACAAAATAGAAAAAGTCAAAACCAAACTCGAAAAATTACAGCAACTTAAAACCGCACTGATGCAAGATTTGCTCAACGGAACCAAACGCGTGAACCACCTGCTAGGAGAAGAGCAATGAGAGAAGATACCTTTGTGCATGAGCCGTTTTTAGAGAGTCTTGAACGGATTGATTGGGAAGTGATACGTCTCAATAGATTGCATCAAACACCCCAACAAAGCCATAGAGAGAGCTTTAAAGAGGTGGTGATGCGCTCTAAACTCCACGATGCGCTACACGCCATCAATCCCTTTTTAGAAGATGACCAGATAGTTGAGTGTATCGATCGTCTTCTAAACTTCTCTTCTCATGCGCTCATCTCCCAAAACAGTCGTATTTTTGAGCTTCTCTTAAACGGCACAAGCGTCGATGAAAACCGAAAAACCAAAGAGAAAAGCCCCACGGTACGCTATATCGATTTTGACCACTTAGAACACAACAGCTTTATCGCCGTGAGTGAGCTTGGGGTTAAAGTCAAAGGCATCGAAGTCGAAGATAAAAAAGTATCGATGTTCTACCCCGATGTGGTTTTATTTCTCAATGGCATCCCTTTGGTGGTGGTCGAAGCCAAAAAACCTAAAGGCAAAAAAGACAGCCTGCAAGAGGCTTTGAGCGATTTACAAGACTACGCACAACAAAAAGAGGGAGCCAAAAAAGGGAACCGAGAGCTTTTTTACTTCAACCATTTTGTAGTCGTTACCGACAACAACAAAGCAAAATTTGGTACCATCACTGCTACAAACCTCAAACAATTTTGGCGATGGAGCAACCCTTACCCCATGCGTTTAGAAGAGCTCCCTATGAGTGGAGCAGGTGTGGTCAATGACCAAAACAGACTCATCTACGGAATGCTCAAACCACGCCATTTACTAGAGATTTTCCAAAGCTTTACCGTCTTTAGCTCGACCGAGAGCGGTGTGGAAAAAGTGGTCTGTCGTCATCAACAATTTCGTGCCGTCAAAAAAGCGATAGAGCGACTTCAAAACGGTGAAACGGCACAGGAAAAAGGCGGACTCATCTGGCATACGCAAGGTAGCGGCAAGTCTTTGACGATGATGTTTTTGATTCGTGCGATGTATGCGACCAAAAAATTTGATGACTGGAAAATCATCCTTATCAACGACCGAACCGACTTAGAGACACAACTCAAAGGAACCGCAGGAAAAATCGGCGTGACAGTCAGCAGTGCCAACAGCATTGCCGAACTTAAAGAGCTTATCAAAAGCGACGCATCGGACATCGTGATGGCAATGGTGCAAAAATTCCAACAACGAGAGTTAAGCAGTAGTGCCTTTCCCGTACTCAACAAAAGCGAAAAAATCCTCATCATGGTCGATGAAGCGCACCGAAGTATTTACAGTTCACTGGGTTCTAATATCAAAAACGCCGCACCCAATGCGGTGATGATAGGCTATACGGGCACACCCATCGAAAAAAGCCATAAACTTTTTAAGGACTACATCGATAAATACACGATGAAAGAGTCCATCGAAGACGGCGCAACGCTGAGAATTGTCTATGAAGGGCGTGCGCACGATACCGAACTTAAAGAAGGTGCCATCGTTAATATCTACGATGAGCTGGATGTGGAAGATGATGAGAGTGATGAGCTCAAAGGTCTCAATGCCCAAATCAAAAAAGCCTACCTAGAGAGTGAAAAAACCATCACGACCAAAGCCAAAGATATGTTGGAGCACTACTTTACGCATGTGTTTCCTAACGGTTACAAAGCGCAAATCGTCGCACCTTCTCAAAAGGCGGCGGTGAGTTATAAAAAGATTATTGATGCGCTTTTAAAAGAGAGAGAAGAGGCAAAAGAAAAAACGGTTAAAGCTGACATCGTTATCTCAGGGATTGCCAACGACGATGAAGTTAGAGAGTATGGCAAACGGGACAAAGAAAGCATCACCGATAGCTTTATAATGAAATTTGATAGCGAAGCAAAAGACGGCATCACGGGAGAGATAGGCATACTCATCGTAAACAACATGCTTTTAACAGGTTTTGATGCCAAGATAGAGCAAGTCATGTACATCGACAGAGTGCTCAAAGCGCACAGTCTGCTTCAAGCCATTGCTCGGGTCAATCGTGTCTATGATGAGGGCAAAACCGTTGGGTTTGTGGTGGACTATATCGGGGTGGGGGATTTGCTCAAACGAGCTGTCGAATACTACAATGAAAAAGAACAAAAAGACTCACTTAATAGCGGGCTTTGGGATGTGGATAAACTCGAGAGTGAGCTTAAAGAGTGTTCACGAAAAATCGATGAGTTTATAGCAAGCCGCACAATTGCGATAGATGATAAGGATGATTGGTACGCAGAATTTTACGATGATGAATTGCGTTATGAATTTTTAATGCTTTTTAAAGAGTATGCACAATATCTTGACGAGCTTTATCCGTCTGAAAAAGCAGTGGCTTTTATCGATGAGTTTAACAAACTCAAAGACTTACATGACCAAGCTTTATGTCATGAAGTGGATGAAAATGCTTACAAAATTGACTCTAAAAAACTTCAGGCAATCATTGACGAGCATCTTCTATCAAAAGGCATTAAGCAAAGAGTTGCCCCTATTGAAGTTTTTAGTGATGAGTTTGTTAAAAGAAAAGATGCAAGGAAAAGCGCAAAAGCAAAAGCTGCGGAGATAGAAAACGCACTGATTCGGCACATCAACCTCAATATGCAATATGACCCTGCACTTTATAGTAGTTTTTTCGAGATGCTTAAAAAAATCCTTGAGCAATTTAAAGAAAACTGGGACGAAATCGTCAAAGAGCTTGAAGCGTTACGAGAAAGGCTCAAAAAGACAGAAGAGAAGACTTTTCATGGACTGAAAAAAGAGTATAAACCCTATTTCAATCTTTTTGCGCAAGAGATTTTTGGAAAAATAGAGGATTTGAATGAAGATGAAACTTCTTTGGCGATAAGGCTTACAAAAGATATAACAGCTATCATCGAAGCAGAAGAGACTTCTTTTTTATGGAGTAGCACACCTGCAAAAGCAAGGCTCCAAATGGAAATACAAGATACGCTTTTAAGCGAGGACTACATCAAAATAAAAGGTATAAGCGAAAAATACAAAACCTTAATCGTACAGATTATGAATATTGCGGAGCCAAATAAAAATGGAACTAAACTATAGTATCCAAAGAAGCTCTGCACGCAAAACTTTGTGCTTGAAAATGGCTCAAGATGGAACGCTTGAAGTGTTAGCACCGATAGATGTATCGGATGAAAAAATCGACACCCTTGTGCAAAAAAAGAAATTTTGGGTTTATAAAAACAAAAAAGAACTTGTTGAGAAAAAAATGGCTTTTGAAAAAGAGTTTGTATCGGGTGAGTCGTTTTTATATCTGGGTAAAAAATTTCGGCTTGATGTAACAGCATGTGAGCACAAAGGTTTAGTATTTAAACAAAACAAATTCATCCTCAACAAAACAGAGCAAAAAAGTGCTCAGAAACTTTTTGAACAATGGTACAAGCAAAAGGCAAAAGAGAAGCTAATTCCAAGAGTTGAAAAATTTGCAAGCCAAATGGGCGTAACCCCACAAAAAACAAAAATATTGTCAATGCAAAAAAGATGGGGAAGCTGCACCTGTGATGGTAATATCATCCTGAATTACCATCTCATTAAAGCACCTCTTTATATTATAGACTATGTGATAATACATGAACTCGCCCACTTGTTAGAGCATAACCATAGTGATAAATTTTGGAAAATTATTCAAACGCAAATGGGAGATTATAAAAAGCATAAAGAGTGGTTGGGAAAACTAGAAATTTAAAGGATGACTATGAAAATCCATGAAAAATACCTCGAAGCGTTAAAGACATTTGATGACTTCGTAACCGTTTCCGAATGGGCAGTAAGATTTGGCGAAATGTACCCTGAGCTTTTGGACAAAGCCAACAAAGAAGCCCAAAACCAAAAGAACGATACAACAGGTCTGCGTGAACTTGCCGCGCGTATCTCTTCACGCCTTGCCACGGGTGGATTTGATGGGTTGGTTGAGATAGATGCAACCGAACGCCCTCGCAAAGTCAAATACATCACCAAAGAAGAACTCACCGAAAAAGCGACCCAAGAGCTAGAAGAAGACATCGAGCCGCTTCGCCGTCAAGACATCATCAACCAAGCCAAAGAGAGTTTGGAAGCAAAAGAGCTTTACAGGATTAGCGAGTTTGAGGACATTCAAAAAAAATTTAAAAACTTCCTTGGCATTGACTTTGAGATAGACCACGCTCAGGCACTTTTAGATGATGCCAAACAAGGCAAACATCACCCTGACAATTTTCAACTTTTGCTTAAATACCACAATGTGAAAAAGTATAAAAACAGCTGGCAGAGATTTAGCATCGAAGAACAAATAGACTACATCTATAAAGTCGTAGAATTGCACAAAATCTTAGAAGATAAATTAGATGTCAAACTGGATACTGCTATTTTGGAGAATTTGTTGAGCAGGTTAAAAGCAGTCTATTAAATCTTTTACATGTAAGACTGAGAAAGCCATTTCAAGGCTTACCCGTCTTTTTACATGTAAAACCTTACTCTACTTTTTTAATCAACAATTTTTCCATATCAGAACTTGCATCACCCGTTAAATGCAAGTTAAAGTTCTCTTGCAAGAATGAGAAGATGTCATCGGTGACAAATTGTGGTGGTTTTGGTCCGAGGTAGATATCTTGGATACCGATGCTAAAGAGTGACAACAAGATCAATACCGCTTTTTGCTCCATCCAGCTTAGAACAATCGAAACGGGTAAATCGTTCACAGGAGTGCTTAATGCTTCACTGAGTACTAATGCGATGTGAATGCCGCCATTGCTATCGTTGCATTGTCCAAGGTCGAGGTAGCGAGGAATGCCTGTGTCTGCAACCGTTCCAAAGTCAATGTCGTTAAATCTAAATTTACCACAGCTTGATGTTAAAATCACACAGTCATTCGGAAGATTTTTTGCCATTTCTCTGAAGTATTCACCACCACTGCCTGGAGCATCACAACCCGCGATAACGAAGAATTGGCTGATTTTACCCGCTTGTACTGCTTCCAAAATTTGAGGTGCAAGTCCTAAGATGGTTTTATAGTGGTGACCAGTGACCAGTGTTTCCTCACTGTCAAAACCTGTTACATCTGGCAAAGAAAGCGTTTGAGCGATCACTTCACTAAAGTCATTGTTGTGAATTTTTTTGCCCTCTTTGATACCTACGATGTCGTAGGTGTAGAGTCTATCCACATAGGTTGAGTTTGATTTTGGAGGCACGATACAGTTGGTATTCACGATGATGGTTCCACCCCATGCTTCAAAAAGTTTGGTTTGGTCAAACCATGATTTGCCAATGTTCCCTTTAAGGTGTGCATATTTGCGAAGTTCTGGGTAGCCGTGTGCTGGGATCATCTCAGAGTGCGTGTAGATGTTGATGCCTTTGCCATCGGTTTGTTTAAGAAGCTCTAAGAGCATATCAAGGTTGTGACCACTGACCAAGATCGCTTTGCCCTCAGCCTTGTTTTGAGAGATGCGAACAGGCGTTGGGATACCAAGGTGAGACGTGTGCGCTTCACTTAAGATGTTCATCATCTCAATGCCAGCAGTTCCTACTTTCATGAGTTGTTTGATGTGGTCATCAAAGTTAAAATTGACGTTGGTAAGGGTAAAATAAAGTGTCTCAGCGATAACATCGTCAACTTTTTTGGTATCGGCACCAAATTCATTGGCGTGCGTTCTATAAGCACTAAGTCCTTTAAGACCGTAAATCATGATATCTTGTAACTTTGCGAGATTGGCATCTTTGCCACACGTTCCTATTTCTTGACCTTTAGCACCACAGCCATTAATGGCGCTCATTGAGCATTGGTCACAAAACATACTTAAAGACATATTTTCTCCTAATTAAATTTTAGGAAATCTTAGCAGGAGCAAAAAAAGATTACATTGATTGACATCAATCAATGTAGAAGTTATTCGCTAATAACAGCTCCAAAACGGCGTTCTGTTTGGCGGTATTCGGAGACAATCGCTTCAAGCTCTCCAAAAGAGAACTCAGGCCAAAGTGTTTTGGTAAAAAAGAGTTCCGCATAGGCGGCTTGCCAAAGCAAAAAGTTCGACAACCGACAATCTCCACCTGTGCGTATGAGTAAATCTACAGGGGGCATACCTGCTGTATCAAGGTGATTTTCAAGTATCTCTGGTGTTAGGATTTGATGTGTTTTTGTTGCTTCATTGATTGCACGTATAATCTCATCACGGGCACCATAATTGATGGCAACGACTTGCGTCATCCCTGTGCAATGAGCTGTTTGCTCTTTTGCATTATGTATCTCTTTTTGTAACGAATGCGAAAACTTGCTGATATCTCCGATGACGGTAAACTTAATATTATGCTCTTTTAAAACACTCACTTCTGTTTTAAGATATTTTTCTAAAAGTTTCATCAACACTGCAACTTCTGTTTTGGGTCTATTCCAATTTTCCGTACTAAAAGCATAGAGGCTAAGATACTTTATCCCCATTTTAGCGGCATATTTTGTAATCTCTCGTACATTTTTAGCCCCTACCCTATGACCATAGGAGCGCTCTTTGCCATAACGTTTTGCCCAACGCCCATTGCCATCCATGATAATTGCTAAATGTTCCAAATCATTCATACTCTCTACTTTATGACATTCTAAATTTTGAAAGTCAAATTCTACCCTCTTTGACTTTAGCTTTACTTGACAAATTTTCTTGCTTTGAATAAAATAACGGCATTACTACTTAAATCGACTCAAGCAACTCATTCTCTTAGAATACCTTTATTCTTTAACAAGAGACATCTTAGCTTCATGAACGATAAAATACATAAAAAGAAGGCGAAATGAGCGGAAACACTCCAACCTCAACCAATCCAAACTGTGCTACTCCCACCGGTCATCCTAAAGCAAATCATCATGCAAAATCTCGAACACACGTTCCTGTTGATGGTTACAAAATAGAAGGGCTGAGAACAACACCACTTGAAAAACTTTTAGAAATTGCAACAGACCTTGGTATCGAAAATCCTAATGAACTTAAACGTCAAGATTTGATGTTTGAAATTTTAAAATCGCAAGTCAATCAAGGTGGATTTATCCTTTTTACGGGTATCTTAGAAATTGCTGGCGAAGGCTATGGCTTTTTGCGAGCTACCGATGCTAACTTCTCAGATAGTGCTAATGATGCCTATGTTAGTAGTACGCAAGTTAAGAAATTTGCACTTAGAACAGGTGATATTGTCACAGGACAAGTACGACCACCAAAAGATCAAGAGCGTTATTATGCGCTTCTAAAAATCGAAGCGATTAATTATTTGCCGATGGCAGAAAGTAAAAAACGTCCTTTATTTGAAAACTTAACACCTCTTTATCCGACAGAAAAAATCAAACTTGAATACGATCCGATGAAGATCACTGGGCGTGTACTTGACCTTTTTACGCCATTGGGTAAAGGTCAACGTGGGCTTATCGTAGCGCCTCCACGAAGCGGTAAAACAGAACTTATGAAAGAGCTTGCGCATGGAATTTCTCGCAATCATCCTGAAGCGGAACTTATCGTTTTACTTGTTGATGAAAGACCTGAAGAAGTAACGGATATGCAACGTTGTGTACAAGGTGAAGTGTATAGTTCAACGTTTGATATGCCAGCATCAAACCATGTGCGTGTCGCAAACCTTGTCATTGAAAAAGCAAAACGCCGTGTAGAGATGGGTAAAGATGTTATCATTCTTTTGGACTCTATCACCCGACTTGCACGTGCTTACAACACCGTAACGCCTTCTAGCGGAAAAGTACTCAGCGGTGGTGTCGATGCCAATGCTTTACATAAACCTAAACGCTTCTTTGGAGCGGCTAGAAATATTGAATTTGGCGGTAGTTTAACCATCATCTCAACTGCACTTATTGAAACGGGTAGTCGCATGGATGAAGTTATCTTTGAAGAATTCAAAGGTACAGGTAACAGTGAAATTGTTTTGGATAGAAATATCTCTGATAGAAGAATCTACCCAGCGATTAACATCATGAAATCAGCTACACGTAAAGAAGAGCTTCTACTCTCACCTGATCGTCTCCAAAAAATTTGGGCACTTAGAAGTGCGTTTAGCCAAATGGATGATATCGAGGCTCTTAAATTTCTCTATGCAAAAATGTTAAAAACCAAGGATAATGAAGAACTTTTATCAATTATGAATGACTAAAATTATTACAAAGGTAGCGTTGTGTCACAAGTACTAGCCCTTAAATATCGCCCATCATCATTTGATAAATTGATTGGGCAAGAGTCGATTACGCAAACACTTACTCTTGCTCTTACGCAAAATAGGCTCTCTCACGCGTACCTTTTTTCAGGCCTTAGAGGAAGTGGAAAAACATCAACGGCGCGTATCTTTGCAAAGGCACTTTTATGTGATTTAGGGCCAACAGCTACCCCATGTGAACTCTGCCCTCACTGCTTAAGTGCCAATGAAAATCGCCATATCGACATCATTGAAATGGATGCCGCATCAAATCGTGGAATCGACGATATCCGTGATTTAATCGAAAATACCAAATACAAACCTAATAGCGCTCGTTTTAAAATTTTTATCATCGATGAAGTGCATATGCTAACCCCACAAGCGTTTAACGCCCTTTTAAAAACACTGGAAGAGCCTCCGCCTTATGTCAAATTTATTTTAGCGACAACAGATCCACTTAAACTTCCAGCAACGATACTTTCACGCACACAGCATTTTCGTTTTAAACAGATCAAAACCACCGATGTAGTCAACCACCTTTGCCATATCCTTAATCTGGAAAATGTCGAATATGAAAAAGAGGCTCTAGAGATGCTTAGTCGAGCAGGCAATGGCTCATTGCGTGACACCTTGACCTTACTTGATCAAGCAATAATCTATGCTAAAGGCTTTATATCTCCACAAAGTATTGCTACAATGCTAGGATTACTTGATCCCAATCAGCTAGAAACCATTTTTACAGCTATCTTAAATGGCGACAAAACGGCACTTTTACACATCATCAAAGAGCTTGAAAACTACGAATGTGAAGTCGTTATAGATGAGCTTATCGCTTATCTTAAAAACGCTTTTTTTGAGCAAGACAGACGCTTTTCAACGCTTTTGTATGAACGTTTTTTTAAGATACTCAGTGAATCTAAACAGCTTTTATATATCAATGCTAACAATGGTTTTGTACTCAGCCTACTCCTTTTTAAAATGGTGGAAGCAACACATATTAAAACCATCGAAGAGATGATTGACTCACTTGAAAATGAAAAATTCAGAGTACCTCATCATGCGGCAGTAAAACCCATAGAAAAGGCAGAAGTACCTACTACTACAACAGTTCACGCGCAAACGACCTCTTCATCAGGCTTATTTCAAAAATTGATCGAAAAACTATATGATCGCAATATAGAGCTTGGCGAATGCTTTGAGCAAAATATTCATTTTATCAGCCATGAAGAGCATCTTTTAATGCTTGAATCCTCAGCCGTTGAAGAAGCTAGTAAAAAACTCAATACCCATTATGGTATTATCAAACATTTTGTTCAAGAACTTTATGGCTTAGAGACTAAAATCAAAATTATTAAAAATACGAAAGAAGAAGCGCTTACACAACCTTTAAACAATCAAGCGGAAACCCATGCCAACGAGGAAAGCTCCTCGATGTTAGAAGATGAATTAAATCAGCTTGAAGGAAGCAATACTGAAAGTTGTGTAGCAAGTCATATCAGTGCAGAGAAACGTGAGATTGATGCTAAAGAGATTCTAAAGGATCCTTTTATCCAAAGAGCACAAGAGCTTTTCGATCCACGTAAAATTACCATACACCCAAAGGTCTAAACTATGTCAAAAATCCTTATTCTCAATACAGGCGGAACATTTAATAAACGTTATAATCCACTACGCGGTGAATTAGAAGTTCCCAATGACTCATTTGCATTAGAGTCAATCTTATGCTACTGTTATAATAGCGCCTATGAAATACAAAACATTATTCATAAAGACAGCTTAGATATGAACGATGATGACCGTGCTTTAATAGCGCAATGCATCAATAATTCAACACATGACAAAATTATCATTGTACACGGTACTGACACTATGGATATTACAGCATCTTATTTAGCCTCACATGTTACCTATAAAACAGTGATTCTTACAGGAGCCATGGTTCCTTTTAGTATCAATACCGTTGAAGCGACATCCAATTTTATGTTGGCACTTTCAGACTTGCAAAGTAGAGAAAAAAGAGGTATTTTTATCGCTATGCACGGATTAGTTGCCCCATACAATGCTATTTATAAGAACAGAACGAAAGGAATTTTTGAGCCTTGTGAAAACTCACAAGACTCGTAAGTTTTTTGTTTCTCTAAAGATAAAGTGACTCATAACAATCACATAATAGGGATAAATCACCACACCAAAAAAGGGAATCATGGTTAAGAAGAAACAGACCATTGATATCCCTTTCAATTCTATACTCTTACGTGTTTTAAGCATTGTATATTCTGTTTGATTCATCAGTGCAGAAGCAACTTCAAGCACCAACATTTTATGAAACATATAAAAGATAGGAAGAAAAAGCAGTAGATTAACCAATGGTAAAAGAGCTAATGGTAACAGTACCATGAAGAGTACTAATGAAATCACAAGCGTTTTGACCAAAAGATACCCATAAGCAAAGAGGCTCATTCCCTTTTGCTGAACCTCAGGATAATATTTTGTCCCAATCTCTTTAATAAAATAACCGCTAAAAAATCCTACAATCGTTGAAAAAACTACTAAAAAAAGCACATATACAATAAACGCTGATGTAAAGAAAAATAGAACCGTTACAATCATTTTTGTCACGAAAAAAAGCGAAATAAGGCTTAGAAACCACGACTGCTCAATACTTTGATTGAGTCCATCCATCATGGAGACAAACCATGTTGCCAAGGTTTCAACACTGCCAAATAAAAGAGCAACACCTATGACAAAAACAGCGATCGTAAGTATAAAAGAAAACAAGGTCACCAACAATACCCTCGGTGAGAAAAAATCACCAAGGGCTGAGATAAAGATATTATGGGACATTATTGAATTGCTTTACCATTGATAGTAACTTCACCTTTTTTCATCACAATATCATAAATGAAAAAATCACCTTCCGCACGGCCATAGTTCATCTCTGGTGTAGAACCACTAAGCGTTTCTAATGTTTGTTTATCCTCTTTGTGCACTTTGATGCGTGACGTAATATCCAGCAAACCTACAAGTTCTAACGGGCTTTGTTTATCGCTGTAACTGTTCTTTGGTATTGTTAACGTTACATCGACACCGATATCTTTCAGTGTCATGATTCCCGTGATATTTTGCATTGCTACATTCAACGTAATTGTTATACCATTGTTGATGAGAGCCACAAAATCATCAATAATGACTTTATCATTCACACTGGTCGCTCCACTGATGAGTAACGTGTTGTAATCTTGTTGAATTTTTTTCATTGTGTCACTATTGATGCCTTCTAAAACAAGTTTAATGCCTAATTTTTCAATATTTAATGAATCTTGAACACTATCAGCAAAAGCAATCATATTGAGCCTATAATCAGCCTTTACATGGAGACTTTTAGCAACATCTTCAACACTACTTAGTGCTTTAATCGGGCCAAATGAAAGCTTTGTTGTACTATATGGCTCTTCTAAAACAAATGCATATTTGTCAATAGACAGATCACCTTTATTGTTTAAATCATCTTTATAAGTAAACCCATAGTTAAAATTATCCAATTGTGTTGAGAAATTCACACTCTTACTGTGAAGATTGATGGCTTGTTTACCAATGCTCGCTTTCCCTGTGATAACACCACCACTTTCACTCAAATCAAGCATTTGATTACCCATATCAAGGCTTAACGTTGCTGCTTCGAGTTTTAATTCCTCTTTAATATCTTTTAACTTGAAAGATTTTAACTTTTCATCGCTACCAAAGACCATGTCAGCAGCAAAAACACCTCGATTCAATAAAGGCAAAATAGCATCAGCGGCAACTTTTTCTTGAGCTAATTCATTTTGTAACGACGTTGACAGAGAAGATAATGCTAAACTCACGGTTGTATCACTTGCTAAAAGGTTCGAATTCGTCATCTCTCCTTTAAATTTGATACCATTAAATGCTTCATTAATCTCATCTCTGGTTTGTCTTTTCATGTTTTGTGCAAAAAGTTTGTATTGTGGGTTTTTTTCAACTAAAGCCTCCAGTAAAAAATCCCTAACTTTTTGCGCATCTACAACCTCAAGTGTAAAGGTTCGTGTGGTATTTAAATAACCAACTTTACTGATAATCTCTTGCTTTAAGCCATGACTTTCGAGCTTTACTTTAGTCTCTTCGACTTTTTGGTCAATACCACTTGCGATAAATAAAGGAGTCGCAGCAACCGCCGCCACAATAATTCCTGAGGCTACTAGATATTTCATTTTAGACATGTATTGCCTTTGTATTTAATTGTAACCTATGACATAATAGGTATGTTTATTGGGAACTTTTTCTATCGCTATTTTATACTTTTGGGACCATTTGACTATCATCTCATCCACTTCTGCAATCATCTCATCCCCTAAGGCTTCATTTTTTATTTTAAAATAGTCCTTATTACTAGAGAGTGCCACAAAAGAGTGATGTGATTGAAGCGCAACATGTAAAGCAATCAAATGCTTTTCGACGTGTTCAAACCCTTTTGTATTGTCAATTACACGTTGTATTTGCGCTGTTGTATTTGGGGAAACACTGTATCCCAACTGTGTCAATAGTCCTTCATTTCTCATGATTATCCTTTTAGCGTTTTTGAGCGATTAATACGCCCTCTATCATTTTGGTAATATCACCATCTAAAATCGCATTCACTTGCGAATAAGCAATATTGCTTCGGTTATCCTTCACTTGCTGATACGGTGCTAACACGTAAGAGCGTATTTGATGACCCCAGCCAATTTCACTTTTTTCAACACCATCTTTTTCAGCTTGTTGTTTTTCAAGTTCGAGCTCATACATACGTGATTTTAGCATCTTCATTGCCGATGCTTTATTCTTATGTTGGGAGCGATCATTTTGGCATTGCACCACAATACCAGTAGGTATATGAGTGATACGAATGGCGCTATCGGTTTTATTGACGTGTTGTCCCCCTGCTCCACCAGAGCGGTACGTATCAATTTTAAGATCACGCTCTTCAATCACAATATCAATATCATCATCCACTTCTGGAGAAACCATCACAGAACTAAATGACGTATGACGTTTAGCATTGGCATCGAATGGACTGATGCGTACCAAGCGATGAATGCCATTTTCAACTTTCATATATCCGTACGCATTTTCCCCACGGATAATAAAACTGACATCTTTAAGCCCTGCTTCATCACCTTCTTGATAATCCAGCACCTCGATTTTAAAACCACATCGCTCTGCCCAACGAAGATACATTCGATACAACATACTTGCCCAATCTTGGCTTTCTGTTCCGCCCGCACCTGGGTGGATGCTGACGATAGCATTACTGCTATCATTTTCGCCACTAAGCATCATCGTAATTTCAAGATTAGTGATATGATCTTCCAAATTTCCAGCATCTTCATAAAGTGAATTAATTGTGCTTTCATCATTCTCGCTATTAGCCATTTCATATAAATCCACAGCATCCATGACGACATTTTTGGCTTTAGTATAACGTACCAACAAAGAGTTCAATGATGTTTTTTCTTTTTGCATCTCTCCCGCTTTTTTGGCATCATTCCAAAATTCAGGGTCTTGCTCAATCGTCTCAATCTCACCTAATCTTCGTTCAAGCTCAACGGGTTTAATGATTTGTGCGATATTTTCTACTTTTGTAGAAAGTTTTTTGAGTAATTCTGTATATTCATAACTATCCAAACAGGTATCCTTTTGCTATAATGCGCTCTTTAAAGTTTATATTTTACTCAAAAGTGCCTAAAATGAAAATAGTAAAAACAATTGATGAATTAAAAGCCTACCGTAGCGAGTGTTCAGGGAGCATTGGCTTCGTTCCGACAATGGGAGCTTTACACAATGGTCACCTTTCTTTGATACAAAAATCAACCAGTGAAAATGACCACACAATCGTCTCCGTTTTTGTCAACCCAACACAATTTTTGGAAGGTGAAGATTTCCATACCTATCCTAAACGTACAGAAGCTGATATTAAGATTTGTGAATTTGCAGGGGTTAGTGCTTTATTTATGCCCAACAGTGAAGAAATGTATAGTATGTGTGAGCCCTCTTTATGTGCCCCTAGTCACAAAGCGTATATTTTAGAAGGTTTAGCAAGACCTGGACATTTTGATGGTGTTTTACGCGTAGTGCTCAAACTCTTAAACCTAGCACAACCAACCCATGCCTATTTTGGTAAAAAAGACGCACAACAACTCTATCTCATTCAAAATATGGTAAAAACTTTTTTTCTTAACACACAGATTATACCGTGTGAAATTGTACGAGAAGATGATGGACTCGCCCTTTCTAGCCGCAATGTTTACCTCTCATCTTCTGAACGACAAGAAGCATTACTCTTATCACAATCACTTAAAGTTGCAACGCAAAAAATCATTGCAGGTCAAAGAGATACTTTATCCATCAAAGCATCGATGTATGAAGTACTTAAACCTTTACACGTAGAATATGTGGAGATAGTAAACCGAGATTTTGATACAATATCTACGATCGAAATAGGTCAGAGTATTATTTTAGTCTGTGCGAAAGTGGGTACTACCCGCCTCATTGATAATCTTTGGATTTAAGGAAAAGAGTGAAGAAAAAACTGCATTTAGTCTCATTGGGATGTAATAAAAATTTAGTTGATAGTGAAGTCATGTTAGGGCGTTTAAGTGCCTATGAGCTTTGCGATGAGCCCTCTCTTGCAGATGTCTTGATCGTCAATACATGTGGCTTTATTGGACCTGCTAAAGAAGAGAGTCTCAATACTATTTTTTCACTGCATGAATCTCGAAAAAAAGAGTCTTTACTCGTTGTAGCAGGTTGTTTGACCGAACGCTATAAAGAAGAGTTGATGGAAGAACTAAAAGAGGTCGACCTTTTTACTGGTGTGGGAGATTATGATAAAATTGATGAAATTATCGCGCTAAAGCAAAATCGATTTTCACCTAAAACCTATCTGCTCAATGAAGAAGAACGTGTGATTACAGGCTCTAATGCTCACGCTTACATTAAACTCAGTGAAGGGTGCAACCAAGCGTGTAGCTTCTGTGCCATCCCCGGATTTAAAGGCAAATTACTCTCTCGAACTTTGGAGTCTTTGGTTAAAGAAGTAAGCTCGTTAGTTAAAAAAGGCTTTTATGATTTTAGTTTTATCTCCCAAGATAGTAGCTCTTTTTTAAGAGACACGGGTGAAAAAGAGGGGCTCATCAAACTTATTGATGCTGTTGAGAAGATCAAAGGCGTTAAGAGTGCACGCATATTGTATCTTTATCCCACCACAACCTCTAATGCACTCATTGAGCGTATTATCAGCTCTCCTTTGTTTCATAACTACTTCGATATGCCTATCCAACACATCAATGATGCTATGTTAAAGCGTATGAAAAGAGGAGCTGGGAAAGAGCGTATCATGGAGCAGCTTACGTTGATGCGTAATGCTAAAGATAGTTTTGTTCGTACAAGCTTTATTATCGGGCACCCAGGTGAGAGTGAAGCAGAATTTAATGAGCTTTTAGCGTTTACGCAATCTTTTGATTTTGATAGGGTCAATCTTTTTGCCTATTCAGACGAAGAAGATACCTCAGCATATGATATGAGCGATAAAATTGATGCTAAGGTAACCACAAAACGTATCAAACAAATTGATAAAATTATTCAAGGCAAAACAAAAAAAAGTCTCCAAAAAGAGTTAGGACAACAAACAATTCTCTTGGTTGAAGGTGAGAGCAGTGAGCATGAATTTTTTATGGGTGCAAGAAAATTGTTATGGGCACCTAGTATTGATGGCGAAATCTTAATCAATGACTCAGATATTGGTACACTTGAAGTAGGAAAAAGCTATCACGCTACGATTACAGATATTGCTGGAGACAAACTCGTTGCAACCGTTACCAAGCCTGCATGAGAGCACCCTTGAGGCATTAAAAAACAGCACCAATCTTTTAGCTTTCTCAGGTGGTGGAGATTCTACCGCCCTCTTTTTTCTCTTACTTGAACACAATATCGCTTTTGATATTGCCATTGTTAATTACCATACGAGAGCTCAAAGTAATGAAGAAGTAGCGTACGCTAGAACACTTGCTAAAAAATATCATAAGCACTGTTTTGTATATGATTGTCATCTCTCCTTAGCAAATTTTGAACACCATGCCCGAAAAGAGCGTTACAGTTTTTTTGAAAAACTGATTCATGAGCATCACTATACAACACTTTTAAGCGCCCACCATTTAAACGATAAATTAGAGTGGTTTTTGATGCAGCTCTCTCGTGGCGCAGGTTTGGTAGAGATGATTGGAATGAGTGAGCGAGAACAGAGAGAAGACTATGTTATGGTACGACCTTTGTTGCATATCAGTAAAGCTTCACTACAACACTTTTTACAGATGCGAAACATTACTTACTTTCATGATGAAAGTAATGATAAAACATACTATGCACGAAACCACATTCGAGCACACTACGCCAATGCCTTTATTGATGAATTTGCCCTAGGGGTTAGTAAGAGTTTTGAGTATTTGCAAAATGATGCCTTAAGACTACTGCCTCTACAAATTGTGCGCATTAAAAATCTTTTTATTATCACACGTCATAACGATGATCTTTTCAATATTCGTCATATAGATAAAGTGCTTAAGCAATTAGGTACATTGGTATCACAAGCCCAACGTGATGAAATTTTACGTACTAAAGAGTGTGTTGTAGGCGGGGTGATTTCTGTCTGTTTTACAGACAAATCGATTTTTATAGCACCTTATTGCCATACCGTGATGACAAAAGCTTTTAAAGAAGCATGTCGAAATGCCCGCATCCCCTCAAAAATAAGACCCTACATGTATCAAGAATCTATTGCTCCTTGTGAGGTTCTTTTGTTGCATTCAGATCATATACTTTAATGGTAAACGTCGAAGTGATTCGATCTTGATTTGATTCAAGATGAATGGGGAAGTCAGCTTGCACAATGCTACTGTAATGATTAAGCCCTTCTAAAAAGTTATAAAAATTTGTCGGTGTTTTTAGTAACGACGTGACATTCAGCTCATACTCTACAAACTCTTTTTTATAGTCTGTTTTAGTCACTTGCGTTAAATTGACTTGTGTAAAAAATTTGCCGGCATATTTTAAAAATTCCTCTTGCGTAAAAGGGTGTTTAAAGGCTAAGAGTACCGCTGCATTTTCCGTTTTTAAGCGTGTCAACTCTGCTTCTCGTTCTAAATAAAGATTTTCAACTCTTGTTTTGTGCACCAAAACCCGTTTATGTTCTGCTTGCAAACTGCGATGCTCTTTAACGTTAGGGATAATAATCAAAAAGATAATACTAAAAATGATTACAATGAACGCCATAAAGAAAAGCAATAACTTCATCAAATCTATTTTTTCTAGACTTCTATCAATACTATTCACGTATACCATCCGTTCCTACAATTTTATTGATACTTACAAAATTATACCAGCCCTCTTTGGTTAAATAAAACGTTGTGCTACTCGTATGAAAGATTGATTTTAGCGGTGCTGCAAGTAAAAAATTGAACGTATCTTGTGTAGGGGAAGTTCCATATAAAATAAGAGAATTACGTTCCATCTCTACTTTGCGAAGGGTAATTTGATCGGGAACCAAATCAAAAAGATTTTTCATGCTTTCTTTCAACAAGGTATTGTTTGAATAAACCTCTTCAGAGAGTGCTTTTTCACGTAAAATCAAACTAATAGCTTCATCATCTTGGTCAATACGCGTTTCTAATGCCTCACGTTGAGCTGTTAACTCAACAGCACCTTCTTTAAAAGAACGCATCTCCATTTGAATATAAAAATCAAATGTAAAAAGAAAAACAACCATTAATGTAATAAAAATAATCCACAATTTACTAAAGAGAGAAACAAAATGTTTTTTTCGAGGGGCTATAAAGCTATATCTCATCGAAAAACCTCTTTTATAGCGATATCACAAAGCCTATCTGGAATATCCACTTTGTGAATTTCAACATCCATCATGAGCTCATCTTCAAGTTGATGAATAAGATCTGAGCTCATTTCAAATCCATCAAAAATAATAATTTCTTCAATAAACTCACCATGAAATAAAGGGTTGTGATAATACTCTTCAAAAGAAGATTTAAGATATTTATACACTAAAAGATCACGCCCATATAACTCTAAGCTCGTATCTTCTTCTTTAACATTGTCAAAACCTTTAAAATGGCCGAGTGTTTTGGCATCATCCAAATCCGAAAAAGAGTCTACTTCATGCAGTTCATCAATATCTTCTAAATCACTAAGACCACTTAATCCCTCGTCATCATCTTCCTCATCCATTTCAAGTTCAGGCATCTCTCCTAAATTAGTGATACTCTCTTCTTCTTGCTCATTTTCCCAATCACTGACTTCATTTGTTTGTGTGAAAGAGTTATTACTTTGTGTCTTAAAGAAGGCTCCAAAATGAAGTTTTGTATCATTAAAAACTGCCGAGATAAAAAAATCTTGACAGTTTAATAAATAGAGCGTTGGTTTAGATTTTAATTTTTGAGAAACAATGAAGTCGTATAAAATTAAAAAGGGAGAGTAAACAAGATCCACTCCTGTTTCACTAAAAAGATTTCCCACCCATTTGATTTCAATAAAAGAAGCATACATAGACCATTGCTTATTAACACTGATCGCATGGACATTTTTGATGTCGACGTTATGTTTACGATAACTTTCAGCTCCTGTGCCCTCAATTGCGCCTTGTCCCATTGCATTGAGTAAAAAAACAATATAGACAAATCCATATTCTTCTTGGAGCGAAATCAAATAATTTTGAATTGTACTATCTAAATTTTCTGTATCATAAATCCCTGTGAAAGATTTTTCAAATGTTTTTTTAATAACACCATCTTTATACACTTTGCACTTGATATGGCACGCACTTTCATGTAAAACAACTGCAACAAAAAGATTTTGAAATTTTTTTTGTAATATGCGTCTTAGACTCATACAATTGACTCTTTACTCACGGGCTTCTCTTGTGTTAATTTGTGATATATATAGTAGACTAATCTTGCTTAAGTTTTCTAAAATAGAAAGCAAAATCAGTACCATTCTTATGCACCTAAGCTAGATTGCATGGTTCAGTAGCTTTTTTTGGATGATTTTCTTGGCTTCATCAAGGCTTAAATCACCTACATAAAAGGGCTCACCAATATAAAAAGACAATGTACAAAATGGCTTTGGTATGCAAAAAGCATCCCAGCTTTTCATCTTCCAATAGGAAGAAGGCTGACAGTTCAAAGTAACAATCGGTACATTTTTAAGCTTTGCAAGTGTGATTAGTCCATCGGCAACACTATGCTTTGGTCCTCTTGGCCCATCAGGCGTTATCGCGATATCTCGACCTTTTTGCAATGAGCGAAGCGCATTTTTAAGAACGGTTGAGGAACCTTTTGAACTACTCCCTCGAATCGTTCCTCCTCCAAAAAGTTGAATGACCTTAGCGATAATTTCACCATCTCCATGGCGACTAATTATCGCGTCAAGTTGTTGCGACTTGGAGATATGAATATAGGCGAAGGGGAGCATCAAAAGCTCCCCATGCCATAGCGCATAAAGGCTTGGCTCTACCATATCTTGTGATGGTATATGATATTTTTTTTTACATGTACTGTATAAAAGCTTTATGATAGCAAAGGCAAGAGGTGGTACTATCCATACCAAAAATTTTTTACGATTTGATTTAGAGAACAATGTCGCCATAGAGTGCTAAACGTTTAGGATTGGTTATCTTCACATTCACAGTTGTGCCAAGTAAATTCTCATCACCTTCAATCTGAACTAATGCATTGTTGTCACTTCTACCGGCTAAAAATCCACTATTTCGAAGCTCTTCAATATAAACAGGATAAATTTTCCCTCGATTTGACTCAGCGATTTCATCCAAAATTTCGTCTTGCATCAATTGCAATCGTTCCAATCTTTTTGAACCAATTTCAGGGTCAATTTGATGATCAAACTCTGCTGCTTTTGTTAATGGGCGTGCTGAATATTTGAAAGCAAACACTTGTTCAAACTTAACCTGACGCATCACATCAAGAGTATCTTCAAAATCTTCTTCACTCTCGCCTGGGAAAGCGACAATGATATCGGTACTAATTGAGACATCAGGAATCATGGCACGAAGTTTAAGAGCGCGATCTAAGAACCACTCTTTAGTATAACCACGTTTCATTTGCTCTAAAATATGGGTTGACCCACTTTGCAAAGGCATATGCATCGATTTGCATACTTTTGGGTTTTTGGCAAATGTTTCTAAGAATTTATCATCCATATGCAAAGGATGTGGTGACGTAAAGCGAATACGTTCGACTTCTTTAATCTCACTGATGCGATTCAGCAAATCTGAAAAATCTATTTTTTCTTGCGCTCCGCTAAAACGTCTCCCATAATTATTAACATTTTGACCCAGTAAGAATATCTCTTTCGCTCCATTGAGTGCTGCTTTTCGTGCTTCATTAATGATAAGCTCTGAGGGAATAGATATCTCTTCACCTCTGGTTTGAGGGACAATGCAATAGGTACATTTTTTATCGCATCCTATAGAAATATTGACATAAGCCTTGTAAAGGCTATTACGAAATTCTCCAAAAGCATAGGTACTCTCATCATAATCCGTATCAACACTTAAGAAGCGTTCTGTATTCACGGCTGTTGAGATTTTTGAAACATTACGAGCCCCGAGTACAAAACTTACATAGGGAGCTCGTTTAAATATCTCTTCCCCTAAATGGCTAGCAGTACAACCACACACGCCAATTTTAGCACCACTTTTTTTTCGTTTATTATACTTCCCAATTTCAGAAAAAAGCTTACTAACAGGCTTTTCACGTACACTACACGTATTGATTAAAATTAAATCCGCTTCTTGCATATTATCTGTTAATGTGTAGTGCTCCTTGTCTCCAAGTTCAGCGATAATATGCTCGGAATCTCGCACGTTCATAGCACATCCGAGCGTTTCAATGTAAAGCTTTTTTTCCTCTTTTGTATTCAAAACAGAGCCTTATAATATATGCACTTCGTACATATAATCAGCCTCACCAAGGCCGTATTTAATTTCACGAAGGTACACACTAAAACCTTTACCCTCAAAATACTCCACTAAAGTTACTAAATCTTTATGTGAATTTTCTTTATCAAAGTAAAATATTTTCTGTCCATCTTTTTCAATAACTTCTGTAACCTTATCGAGTGTGATTGTTTTTGGTTTTCCGTTTATTTCATTTCGAGCTAATTTTATTTCCATCGTAAACCTCTTTTCATAGAGAAAATTATCATGTACGTCTGAAATTCAGACACAGATATATCGCGAAGTATACTTTGTTTTCAATAAATTCCTTATTAAGAGAGTTTTTAACCCTTCTAAAGAAAATAAAAGAAGATTTTTGTTATAATCTCATTTCTTCCCTCGCAATCATTTAAAATTCCTTTAAATTTGCAATATTGCGGCAATCACACCGATAGAGAATTATGTATAACCCTAAGGATAACTATGGAAAAAATCGTTGATATTATAGAATCAATCGCCCACGAAAAAGGTCTTGATATTAGAGAAGTTAAAGAGACCGTTACATTAGCTTTGGTAAAAACTGCTAAAAAAATTTATGGTCAACAATATGAGTATGGTGCAGAAATTGACCCTGCCACTAAAAGTTTAAAACTCTACCAAAAAGTACTCGTTGTTGCTCCTGAAGATGAACGATTAATAGATGGAAATGAAAACTTTATTGCCATTAAAGCAGCGAAAGAAGTGGACCCTGAGATTGAAATCGGCGATGAACTAACATACGCTCTACCTCTTGATAATCTTGGTCGAACGGCAGCAGCAACACTTCAAAAAGAGCTTGAATACCATATCCAACGTTTGTTAGAAAATAATATTTTCGAAAAGTACCAAAACCTTGTTGGTAAAACAGTATTTGGTACTGTTGTACGTATTGATAACGATGAAAATACTTATATTGAAATTGATGAAATTCGTGCTATTTTACCACGCAAAAATCGTATCAAAGGTGAAAAATTCAAAATTGGCAATGTTGTTAAAAGCGTTATTCGAAAAGCTCTTATTGACAAAGCTCAAGGTATTTATGTTGAACTCTCTCGCACGAGCCCTAAATTTTTAGAGTCTCTTTTAGAACTTGAAGTTCCTGAAATTAAAGATGGTATGATTAAAATCGTTGGTAGTGCTAGGATTCCTGGAGAGCGCGCTAAGATATCACTTCTATCTCTACATCCTAATATTGATGCAGTTGGCGCAACCGTTGGTACCAAAGGTGTGAGAATTAATGCCGTGAGTAAAGAGCTCCATAATGAAAATATTGATTGTATTGAATTTTCTAATATTCCAGAAATTTTCATTGCACGTGCACTTAGCCCTGCTATGGTTTCGAATGTTAGAATTACAGCGGGTAAAGCTATAGTCACTCTCCCAAGTGATCAAAAATCCAAAGCAATTGGTAAAAGCGGTATTAATATTCGTTTAACATCTATGCTCTGTGGCCTAGATATTGAGTTAGTTGAATCAGGGGTAAGTGAAGCAAAAAGCACCCATGATGATCAACCACAACGTGACCCTAATGCACTTAAAAATCTTTTTGGTGGACTTTAATCCACCTCTTTACATGTAGAAATTTCTACATGTAAAGCTCTATTCTGTTTTTTCTTTTACCCAATCAGCACCTTGATTGACCTTCTCTTTAGTCCAATGAGCGCCGTCTTTTGCATCTTGTTTAATACCACCCCATGTGGCACATCCGCTAAATATAAACAGCATTAAAACTAAAAGTATCGTTTTCATTTTTCTCCTTTATTAAATATTATCCTCGTCTTTTAAAATGAGGATTGAGTTTGGTTAATACTATATCGGCAATCATATTTCCCATAAGCGTTAACAAAGAAGCGATGATTAGTATGCCCATGATGACAGGATAATCTCGACTCAAAGCACTTTGGTAAAATAAAAGCCCCATACCATTTATCGCAAAAATAGATTCTAAAATAACACTTCCCCCAATTAAGCCTGGCAATGACAGTCCTAATATCGTCACCAGTGGAGGAGAAAGATTTGGTAAAATAAAACGTTTTAAAAGCTCTATTCCTTCTATACCTTGACTACGAGCAAAAAAGATATAATCACTTTTAAGAATATTCAGTGTCAAACTTCGCACATATAAGAGTAAGCTTCCAAGACCTCCAAAAACCATTACAAAAATGGGCAAG
>JAQUVE010000100.1:0-5061 GCA_028693565.1 Sulfurospirillaceae bacterium
TATGCCATTAAAAAGAGCATCTTGCCTAATAGAAAATTCATCACTTTTACTAAGCGCAAAAACAATTTTTGGAATCACCGTAAAAACCATAGCAATAATAACGATTGTAAAAACGAGTTCAACGAGTGATAATCCTCTTCTCATCGAAATGTTTTTACTCCACTTTTTTGGTAACTTGCATTAAAATCTCGTCCTATAGTAGAGCCTTGCGTTGTACCACTTCGGATACCTCTAGCATCTAAATCGGGTATAAATTTATAATCAAAACATGGATGTGTCGCGCATGTGGAATTGGCACTATTGTTATAATCATTGAGATTATTGCTCCATAACCACGTAGGGATAGCCACATGAATTGTTGAGGCTTGTTCTTTTAAAAGATTGTTAACATTAAAACGCAGTACACCATCACTGAGTATTTGTGTGTTTGCCACAGCGATTGTTGATGTTGAAGGTTGCGTATTAATAAAGCCTTTATTTTCACTAAAATTGCCATCGGCAAAAACAGTTGTTCCATCATCGCTACCATTGATGTACCAATTGAGGCTATTTTGATAAAAACCATTTGTTAGTGGAGTAGATGAATAAACCTCTACATGTAAGAGATGTGGAGCACTTGTTTTATCGGTGACAATATCTTTGGTCTTAACCCGACCATAGTAAAAATGCGCACCTTTGCCTACGGTTTGATTATTGACTATTTTAGCGACAGCCATACTTGTGACATCAACATTTTGAAGTGCTATATCAATGGGACTTAGTGGAAGATTGTACGCTCTATCAACATTAAAACGATAATCCGCACTAGCCCTTGCTGTTGCAAATGAAAATGCTGGTATCGTAATCGTTTTATTAAGATCAGAAATTGGTTTAAGGGCACTTGTCATCGTACCATTGATGGGTGTATACGAAAGATTGACAGTGTTATTGGTATTATTGACATCATAAAAAAAACTCAAATCAACAGGTTGCGCATAACAATTATTGGTAAAATTGATTAAAGGCTGATGTTGCATATTGCGAGCTTCAACTTGGGCATGTGCTGTAACAAACATATCACTCACATTAGCATCATAAAGCCAATTTTGCCCCGTAGAAGCAGTAAAATTTGAATCCATAACATTCAGTTCATAAGGTTGGATAGATACATTAATTTTTCCCTCAAAATTACACCCAAATTTTCCCTCACCATTTGAGATATTTGAACTACTATCCTTAATACAATGTTCGTTAATTTTGTCATCACTAAAGCTTGTCCAACTTTTATCAATAAGTTCAATCCAAAACTCACCTATATCATTAAACAAAATTGATCCACTTTGTGTTTTACCATCCTGTATATTAACACTAAAAATATTGATAATATCATCTTTTGAAGTTTTAGCACATGTTTTGGTAGGGTCAAAATCAAGCTTATTGATATTTGACATATCTATTTTTTGCGTATACAAAGGAGAATAATTTGTTTCTGTAGAGTCATAAACAACAATACTCTCTTCATTTAAAGTGACATCTTCGCCTGCAAAAGCATTAAGATTTCCATAAAAGCTGGCTGGTCTTACGGTAAAATCATTTGAATAAGAGAAAGAGTCATCTTCCAATGTAATCCTAAATTGTAATCTCTTATAAGCTTTTGTAAATGTATAGGATATAGTTTTTTTCATGTTTATAGTTTCAAGACCATTTAAGAGAGTAGCAACGACCGAAGGATTAGTAATATTTTCAATATCTAATAACTCAATTTTTTTAATTTCTCCACTTGTTAGGGTATCTCCGTTTTCATTGGTAGCATATAAAATATCGTATTGTGTTGGCATATTAACTATTTTTGTAAATAATGCTCCTGAGGAGTAACTCCATGTTTTCCCACTCTCAACAATTCTCACTTTGCCAGATGGCAAAATAGGCAAAATTGTAGATGTTTCATCTCTATTTGAGCATTTCCCAATTGGAACATTGCTATATGTAACCGCACCTGCTCCATCTACATCGCTCTCATCCGTATAGGATACAAGATAGAAACTTGTTAAATTTCCATCTACTTGTGGCTTAAAATTGTATTGAAAAGTCTCATTTTGATCTAAATTAATAACACCTCCATGATCCTGATTTGCACCCGTTCCAAGATAAATGATTAAACTATCTGTATTTTCATTAAAAGTGACTTCATCATCATTGGGTATATCTGTCTTATTGATTAAAGAATTTCCTTGCTTTATCATAGTAGAATTTCTTGCATACTGAATACTATCATCAAAAGTTCTTTTGATAGAGACCCCTTTTGCTGGTTCTGAAGATTTATTTGAGATAGTAACTTCAGAGGATAAAATATCACCTGCAAAAATGCTTGTTGCTATTTCACCATCTTTTTTAAAAACCTCTTCATAACAAATATCGGGGATATACAACTCCGTACTAAAAGCAAAAACGGAAGGATAATAAGTATCTCCATCTGAACCGAGTTTCACCTTTGCAGTTGTTTGAGAGTTTTTGATAATATTTTGCCCGTTTGTTCCAACATCATAGGTATGGATGTCAATTCCTAAGTTATTTTTACAACTAGGATTTCTTGAAGTTACATTTGTACCATTTTCAGTAATTGAAGAGTTAAAAGCATTATCTCCATCATCGCTTGCATTTCGTTTAAGAGTGGTGCCATCAAGTTGTATGTAATCTCCAAAAATATTAACATCACCTTCTCCTGCAAACACTAAAAACTTTGAATTTACATTGCCATGTGTAGGGGTTAAAAAGCCTGAGAGTGAGATAGTTTGCTCATTATTCTCATCAATCACAGTATATCCATCATACACAGTAATATTTTTTAAAGATTCATTTTCATTTTCATAAACAACTACGATACTCCAAGCCCCATAGGTTCCAAGAACAGGGACCTGTCCATCAATAGTAAATAAATCAGCAACCGTATAGGTTCCTGAGCTTTTCACATACTCTGTAATGTCAGCTGTTGCTTGATAAGGAAAATAACTTTCATACTGACTCCAATTTACTTTTGAATCCATTGCTTGAATATTAACATAATTACTAGCATTAGGCACTTTAAGCTTGATTTTTGTAGCGCTTGGATAATCATCAGCACTGGCCAATCCTTGCCAATATAAATAGGCTTTTTTGATACTCGAACCAGCGGCTAGCGTTAAATTACTAGAAGAAGAATCAAAAGTAGAAGAATCTGAGTCAATATCAACATACTTTGTAGAAATTTTAGCGTTATTGGTATCGTCTGCAGGACAAACCGTTGTATTTGCATAATTTGTACATACCGTTTCACGAGACCACCAATCATATGACCAATTAGTACACTTATGTTCACCTAAAATTGTATTTCCAAAGATTTTAATATCCCCATAGATATCCTTTTTATATATTTGACTAAAGGCTTTTAAATTGCTTCCTGAAAACTTACTTCTAGTGTTACAACTATGAGGGCAAGAACTTAAAACCGTATCATTAGTATTGATACCACTAACATCGTGCCTTTCCCAATAATTCTCATGAAAATAGGGGTTATTACTTCCACCTCCTAACAGTGCTTCCTTTTTACCAAGAGCTACATTAGCAAAACAAGTTTGTGTTACTTCTAAGCTATTAGAGCTATTTACATACAAACCTTCTGCCTGAGAGTTTCCAATACAAGAATTTTTAATTGAACCATTATTTCCATTTTCAATTTGAATTGCTTGTTGTGCTGCAGAGACAATTTTAACACCATCAATGAGAAAATTATTTCCACTCCCGTTTGCATAGAGTGCTTTTGCGTTATTGGATTGTAAATTTACATTTTTAATCTTAAATGTGCCTGCATTACTTTGCAAATCTATAGCATTATTTTTTGCCTCAATACTAATTCCCTCTATCGATAAATTAGTACTATTATTCGTTCTAATACCATAGCTATTGGAACTAATAATTTTTACATCATTTTGCCCATCAGCTGCTTTAATTGTAAGTGCATTTGCATTGTTTTTAGTCAAAATTGATTCATTGTACGTACCATTACAAATTAAAATTGTATCGGGGCTACTACTACTGCTATCGTTCGCTGCATTTACTGCATCTTGAATAGTCTTAAAATTATTTGCTGACCAATTTGAATTTACACAAGTATTACGACAATCCCCTGAGAACCATGAACACTGAGCGTTATCATCAACTACATATTGTGTAGCAAACAGTTGTGTAGAAAGAGAAAATAGAAAGATCCACACTAATAATAAGGAGTCAGATTTAAACTTTAAACTTTTTTTCATATTTTTATCTTCTTATATCATGATTATTATAATTGTATCAAAAAAGTTATAATGGTCAGAGGAACCAGATTAAACTTTTACCTTTTTTTACCAAAATACAAAACTAAGCACTGAATACTTTACATGTAAGATTATTACAACTCCACTTCAATTTTAACATAAATGTTAAATATCGTATTAAGCCATTATTTTACCACACAATTTATTATTTGTTTTTACAACGTTTAATCTTGCTTGTGTTAAAATTCATTATAAATTATAAAAAGGATAAGTTATGACTATAATATTCCCCACAAACAAAGACGATGGCATTAGTGCAAAACGTGGTGCGCACTTTGGAAAAGCTAATTTTTACACTGCTGTTGTTGTTATCGATGGTATCGTTCAAGAAGTCAGTGTACACAAAAATCCAGGCCACGCAACTGGCGGATGCGCTAACGCAGTTGCCAATATTCAATCTTTAGGTGCTGATACTTTAGTGGTATCAGGCATCGGTGGCGAACCCCTTAAAAAATTTTTAGCGGTAGGCATTGATGTCTATTTTGATGACAAAAACGATATCGTCGAAGATGCTTTACGTGATTTTCTAGCTGGAAAAACAGCTAAAATAAATCCAGACCACAGCTGTGCTCATCATTAAAAATTGATATTATTTTCACCAGGAAGTGGTATCTTACTCGGCAACGGCGGCGCAAGGCTTGGCGTCGTCTGTTGAAAAGGCGACTTTCCTCGGCGTAACGCCGCAGGATATTATCGATTATAAACTGCCTACGCATCCGTTAAAAGATGT
>JAQUVE010000100.1:5071-9759 GCA_028693565.1 Sulfurospirillaceae bacterium
CATTTTTACCATTAATTCTTTAATATAAATCACATCAATATCTAAACTGTACGCTTTTCGCACATACGTTATCAGTGTGGATTTTAAAATCTCTTTACCTCGTGATGTGACCAAATCCTCAGCATAATAACTTCCGATAACGACATTCAGTGAATCGATAATTTTGTATTGCTCCACCTCAACATCACGCCCCTCAAAGATAAGGCTTAATGTTATATCTACAGGTTTTTTTTCAACCTTTGAGAAAACATTGGTATGAAAATTATTGAGCGCAAATGTCTCGGCAAATACGCTAACCTGTAACAGTAAAAGTACGTAAAAAAATCGTTTCATAATCACCTTTTATGCCATGGAGTCCAACACATTTGCACCTAATTCACTTAGCCTTGCATCCACTTTTTCAAGTGCCTTTTGCATCGTAGTATAGCTAATATCTGGTAATTTTCCACCCCACAGCGATTCTGCTTCACTAAAACCTTGCAACATACCAGAACGTCCCGCCTTAAGCTTTTCAACATCATCTCCTGCACCATTGATCACAAAATCAGCAATGCGTTCACTGGTTTTACTGATACCAAAAAACCCATCATCCGCCACTAAAGCTTTCGCTTCATCTTGGCTCAAATCGCCAATTGCTTTTCCATTGTAACCAATGTCAGCAAGGCTAAACGTATTCACTTGCTGTGTAAAATTACCTTGTGATTCAGAAGAGATTTTAAGTTGATACTCCATCAAATAGGCATTACTTATCTCTTTGCCCGACATCTTTTTATCTTTATTGACCTCTTTATCACTTTGCGCATAGGTACTAATCCCTGAGGATTGAAAGGAAAGTTCAATGTTCATGATTTACTCCTTTTTTCGTTACATCTATATCGTCAAAAATCACCAAAAAGTGAATCGCTTTTTTGCTCTTCAATTTTAAGCACTTTAGCCTCTTTGTAAAATACCTGCACCTTTTCACTGACTTGAATACAACGCTGTAAATGTGCCTCAATCCCCGCTTTACTGTAGGAAAGTAACAGGTTTTTGGGATACCGTGCCCGACTAATTGCCACATAAAACTGACTTTTTTCAAAGATATTATCGATGTTACACACCAACGAATCGATACTCATCCCTTGCGATTTATGAATCGTAATCGCATAGGCAAGTTTGAGTGGAAATTGTTCTATTGAGACAAGAGGTTTTTCTTTGACTTCATTATCAAGCAAAACATTTTCATGCAACGTGTACTCTTGGCGCTCTACTTTAACAAGCTCACCCTCTTTTTCTACGATCACCACTTCTTCATCAATTGCACGAATGATCCCTCGCTCACCATTGTAGTATTTGCCCCATTTATTGGTACAAAAAAGCACTTTTGCCCCCACTTTCAAGGTCAAATCAACAGGAATCGGAAGTGCATTTTTCCACCCTTCTATCTTACCAACATGTAAGCTTTGTTCATGAACCTTTTCTTTGGCTTTAAGCACAATCGGCTCACTTTGAATTTGCGAGAGTTTATGCACATTGAGCATCTCCGCTTCTTTATTGCGTCCGAAAAGCACCGTTGGGTCTTCCTCCCAAACGCCTTGATTATCTCGCAATGAAACAAGATAATCAAGCGTGTCACTATCAAGGTATCCCAGACGTATTTTATTGAGAATTTCAAAGAAATACTCATCATTGGTGCGCTTGGTCTTGGTTAGCTCTACAACTACTGGTTCAAAAGCATTCCATGAACCACTCTCAAAGGCATACTCAAAACTACCCCACAAAGAGTCATTTTTAGCTTTATTCACAGGTGGAAGTTGGAAAAAATCTCCTACAAAAAGCACACTACCTTTAAATTTTGCATTGCGTAAACGATAATAAATCATATCAATCATATCAGCTGAGACCATGCTAATCTCATCAATCACCAATAAATCACAATGCCCCAATACTTTTTTGATTTCAGCCAATCTTCCTTTAGCGTAGCGGTCATGGCGATTTAATTCATCAAGGTGGTTGCAAATCCCAAAAGCAAAAAAGCTGTGCAACGTCTGACCACCCACATTCACAGCACTCACACCCGTACTTCCAAGCACTACAACTTGCTTTCCTTTGATGCGAAGCTCGTAGACGATTTGGCCCACAAGATAGCTTTTACCAACACCCGCACCACCTGTGAGCAAAACATTGTTCTTTTTTAAGATATCAATCACTTTTTGGGCTAAATTCAATACGCTTCCTATCTTGTTTTTGGTATTATAGCATGTAGACTTCTTGCATGGCCTAACACAATGGCATTGTGTTAGGCCATGCAAGAAGTCTATTGACAAAACCAAAGGCTTTCATGATGACATTTCGCTCGTTTTTTTTCTTTACGTGTAGCGTACTTTTTTTTGCAGGTTGTACGCCAAAAGAACCCTCTCCTCAAGCACAACTTCCCACGTTCCAAGAGAAGGCTTTGAGCCACCAACAAACGCTTCAAAGCCTCACGCATAACCTCATTCCACAAGAAATTGCACAGCACGATTTTACCTATCGTTACTATTCACCATGGTTTCGCAATCATTTACATACCCAAAAAGATGATGCACTTTGGGCCAATCGTTCTTATGGGCTGAAAAAACGTTACTACGGGGAAAACCTTCAACTTATCTCTGATGAAGAGATTGATGCATTAATCAAAAGTACGAATTTTGAAGCGTTTGGAAGTGTCAATGCGCATGCGATCATGATCCAAAATGCTCAGATGCGAACCCTTCCTAGCCATAAACCTTTTTTCAAAAAGACAACGCTTCCAGGAGAGGGTTATCCGTTTGATTATCTGCAAACCTCACGCATTCATATCGCTGAGCCCATCATCATCTCACATTACAGTAGCGATGGAGCTTGGGCTTTTGTTGAGAGCTCATTTGCCTCAGGATGGCTTCCTACTGAGACGATGGTCACACTAGATGCCTCCATGAGAACTTCCATACTGGAAGCCAAAAAGGTCAGCATCACCAAAGATAATGTCCCGTTGTACAATGAAAAACAACGCTTTATCACCTATGCAAAGATTGGGGCTATTTTGCCTATTGAAAATGAAGACGATGACTTTTATTATGCTTACATGTACACGCATGATGCCTCATTTGAGGCTCAAAAAATTTCTCTTTTTATCCCAAAAGCTTATGCAAACATTGTCCCACTTGCGTTTACACAAAAAAGTGTTGAAGGTATCAGTGAAGAACTTTTGGGTGAAAAATACGGTTGGGGTGGCTTTTTAAATAACCGTGATTGCTCGGCGATGACACGTGATTTTCTCTCACCTTTTGGTGTGTGGATACCACGAAACTCAAGTGCTCAAAAAAGTTTTGGCAACTATCTTAGTCTTAAAGATTTACCTTCGCAGGAGAAAGAAACGATGATTTTAAAACACGGTATTGCTTTTTTAAGCCTCATCTACCTCAAAGGCCACATCATGCTCTATGCGGGTGAGATGGATGGCAAACCTATGGTCATGCACAATGCATGGGGCGTTAAAACCATGGAAGAAGGAAAAGAGGGACGAAATGTCATCGGAAAAGCCATCGTTTCGGACTTACATGTAGGCGAAAACCAACCCAATGTACCAACAAGCTCTTTGCTAGTGAGTCGTGTTGAGGGAATGCTAATACGTCCTAAAGATACAATAACCAACAATTTTGTTTTAAAATATCCCAGCATCCAATCCATCCATGACAATACAGTCTTTTTTGCCGATGGAAGCTCTTTGCGATACGATGATAAAAAAGTAAAAACGTTTGATGAAATGCTTGAAAATGCTGATATCGAGGACCAGCTAAATCAAAAATACCCAGCCTTTACGCCCATTAGCGCCCCTGCCCTCAATGACGATGCGGGAAGATTTCGCAATGAAGCACTCTTTAAAAAACTCTACGGCTCTAGTAAAAGCGATATCGAAAAAAACCTAGTAAACATCACATGGCTTCCAAAACACGGCGGTCAAAAATTTTATTTCAACAAAAACGAAAATGCAAGCGTACAACTTCAAAAAGTCTCCAATGAACTTGATAACCTACCACCAGAGTACATGAAATACCTCACAAAAATCGCTGGCACTTACTATTTTAGAAAAATCGCAGGAACAAGTCGCCTAAGCGCCCACAGTTATGGCATTGCTATCGACCTTGATACCCGTTTTTCAAGCTATTGGCGATGGGATAAAACGTATCAATACAAAAATGAGATCCCACAAAAAATCGTCGATATTTTTGAAAAATACGGCTTCGTTTGGGGCGGAAGATGGTACCACTACGACACGATGCACTTTGAGTATCGACCAGAACTATTTGAGAGTATCGACTAAATGGAAGCTTTGCTCATCATTGATATGCAAGTGGGTTCGTTTCAGACCACTCGTTTTGAAGCAGAAAAAATCATCAGAAATATCAATTTCCTCTCAACATTCTTTAGAACAACAGATAAACCTGTCATCTTCATTCAGCACGATGGCACTAAAGAAAACTTTTTAGTCCATGGCACACATGAATGGCAAATCTTACCTTCTTTGATTCAAGACTCGAACGATTATTACATCGAAAAAGAGGCTAATGATTGTTTTTACAAAACACATTTAGAATCTTTACTGCAAAAATTAGAGATTCAAAAACTCTCTATTTGTGGATGTGCCACTGATTTTTGCATCAACGCAACCGTTCATGGAGCATTGG
>JAQUVE010000101.1 GCA_028693565.1 Sulfurospirillaceae bacterium
TCTTGAACAAAAGTAGCCATGCTATCACGGATAATATGCACCCCTTGAATGATATTGTGGCGAATAAACAATCCTAAAAACAATAATGCTATAGCAGAGGCCATGGCAATAAGAACCATGAAAATAGCGGCACTATTTTTTACCTTTGCGGCATGTTCAGCCGATGCTTTTGCTAATTCAAAATTGTACTTCATATGTTCTTCAAAGGCTTGTGTAAAATTAGTTATAGACTCTTTATTGTTGGCGATAAGAGCATTTAATTCTGCATTTTTATTTTCCCTTGAGAGAAGAATGAGCTGGTTAAACACCTTAAAGTATGTTTCGACGGCTTCTTTATCTTTGAGTAAAAATTCTTTATCTTTCTCATCAGATATGAGTGACTCATAATTTTTAAGAGCGTCTTTTAAACTTTTATCGAGCTTTTGAATATTTGCCTCGACTTTATCCATTTCCACTTTGTCTGTTTGTGAGATATGTTGCCAGATAATGAGCCTTAACCGATAAGCAACTTGCATTGCTTCATCGAGTACAAAAATACTTGGCAAAGTATTAACATTACTGTAATTTGTCTCTTCATAGACTTGTTCCATTTTTATAAAACTAATACCGAAAATAGTACATGTTGCTAAAATCGCAATACTTAGCATTGCGATAAGCTGTTTTGAAATACTCATCGTAACTCCTTTTTTTCTTAAAACGCATCATATCAGTCGAGTGTTGCAAATGTGTTATATTTTAATATGCCATCATAATAATTGTTAAGAAGATGATAAAGCATTGATATGTAAACGTTTAAAGAACGTTATTAGAGTATTTTGTATCAGTTTTAGGAGGAGCTCCGTACATACGAGCGTATTCTCTACTAAAGTGTGAGGGGCTGGCATAGCCTACTTGAAAGGAAGCATTTGCGGCGTCAACTTGCTGTGTAAGAAGGAGTTTGCGGGCCATTTGGAGACGCACTTTTTTTTGGTACTGAATGGGTGTGAGTGTAGTTACTTTTTTAAAGTGGCGATGAAACAAGGAATTGCTCATACCAAGACTGTGCGCCATATCGGAAATCCGCAAAGGCTCAGAAAAATGGGTATTAATAAGATGAATCGCTTGCATAATGCGTTGGGCGTAACTTCCTATCATTGCAAACTGCTTGATAAACATGTGAGGATGGTGATCCAAAAGTCGGTACAAAATCTCTTTAATGATAAGTGGCGAGAGCAGTGAAATTAATTTAGGTGTTTTTAGCAATGAAACGAGGCGTATCAATGCGTCCAACAGTGCTTCATCCATCTTCCCTAAAACCAAAGCACAATCGCATTGTTTAATACACAAGGGATTACGTGCAGAAGCACTCTCTTGCACCACCTCCATAATTTCATCGATGTTAAACGTCAATTTGAGTGCTAAATAAGAAGATTCTTTGCTTGCTTGAACGATTTTTCCACTTAAGGGTAAATGCACTGAGGAAATCATGTACGTTGAAGCATCATAGGTATACGTACGTTCCGCTAAATAAACCTCTTTAATGCCTCTAGCAACGAAATAAACCGAAGGCTCATACATCGAACAAGCAAACTCTGAAGCAGCCGTTATTTTTGAAAGACTCAAAGAAGCAATATCGGTTTGAATCGTACCATTTTCAAGAACAAGCGTTTCAAGAAGCTCAATTAAGAGATCATTTTTGGATAATACCTGCATCGTTAACCTTTACATATAAAAGAAGTATTATACAGTATTAGGCAATGAATTTATCTAAATAGTCTAGTGATTTTAAAAGCTTATACGATACAATTCTATCAGTTAAGTACCAAAATATAGAGGAGATAAAAGTATATGAAAGTAGTAGCGATTAACGGTAGCCCAAAACATAATGGAAATACTGCACAGCTTATTGATACGATTGCACAAGAATTGTCAAAAGAAAATATCGAAACTGAGATACTTCATATCGGCAATAAAACCATCCGTGGCTGTTTTGGTTGTGGCGCTTGTGCCAAAAATCAAGACGAACGCTGTGTTGCCAAAGATGATGAGTATGTCAATGAATGTATTCAAAAGATGAAAGAGGCGGATGGTATTTTGATTGGAACGCCTGTGCATTTTGCGGGCATTGCAGGAACAATGAAATCTTTCTTAGACCGTGCTTTTTATGTCTCAGGAACCAATGGTGGATTGTTTCGAGGGAAAGTAGGTGCAAGTATCGTTGCTGTGAGGCGTTCAGGTGGCGTTGGAACTTTTGATGCGATGAATCACTATCTCAATTACGCCGAGATGGTTATGCCAACTTCAAACTATTGGAGCGTTGTTCACGGAAGAATGCCAGGTGAAGTTCAAGAGGATTTAGAAGGCATGCAAACGGCACGAGTTCTAGGTAAAAATATGGCATGGGCACTAAAAATGGTTGAAAATGCCAAAGCACACAATATCACCCAACCTCTTAGAGAAGCCAAAGTGATGACAAGTTTTGTACGCTAATGAAAATAGAGTGATACTACTTTCTTAAACCTCTGAGTAGCTGACTAAATCCTTTAGCCGCACGAGGGGACTTGATAGGAAAGCTAGGATCACTCGCATGCCTTACATCTTCGATAGAATAAACTGCTTGTGGATTGTATTTTAAAATGAGTGGCGTTACTTGTTTGACTGCAGAGCGTTTAATCACGGTAAAGACAATATTAACAGGTCCCGCATTGCCTTCAGCATCGGCAACGGTAACACTGTAGCCCATGTTGCGCAAAGTTTCAACCAGTTCATGACTGTCTCGTTTAGTGATAATACGTACAACGACCATACCTATCGCTAAACGTGTTTCAATATACATTCCAAGGTAATTTCCCAATGAAAATCCTAGAGCATAGGCAAAAAAGTTTGTTAAATTGGTTAGATTTTCCATGACTTGAGTAATCGCTGCCAACCAAATACTGACTTCAAAGAAGCCCAAAATAGGCGCTAAAAAACGGAGTCCTTTAGCCACAAAAATGATACGCAGTGTCCCAATACTTACATCAGCAATTCTTGCTAACGCGATAAGCAGAGGAATCCCATATAGTATAAATGCTTCACTCTTAAAAAATTCGCTCATATCATTCCTTCAATATTACACATACTACATTGTACCTTTAAAGACTGAAAATCCTTTTAAGAAGAAGCGAAACATCTCTTAGCTAAGATATAAAACTTCATCAAAGGTACATCATGAACGGCAATACACGCTCCCACATTCAACCAGGCATTAAAGTCAAAATTGTTCTAAAAGCTGACCAACGTAGTGGCAAGCTCACAGAAGGAATTGTTAAGGATATTCTTACCAATTCGCCCACACATCCACATGGCATTAAAGTTCGGCTCATAAGCGGCGACGTAGGAAGAGTTAAAGAAATTTGCTAGAGCAATGAATACTCTATCGTCAGGGAAATGGTAATATTGGATGCAAAAATTGGCTCTTTGATAGGGAAAGGGAAACTTTTGGTAATAGCATCTTGCACTGATTTATGGAAAACTTGCTTACCTTCAATGATAGCATAAGTGATGAGTTCTCCCTCAGGTGAAATCGTAAATTCAATACAAACGTGCCCTGCTATATTGCGTTCACGAGCCATGCGTGGATAGGTTTTATTGGTATCTATACGATGTTGTAATTCTGAAAAATACTGTTGTTGCCTTGCCTGTGTGTCAACTTTAGAGGGCTTAGTGCTAATGTCTTCACGCACAATTTCTTGTTTTATCTCTTCCTTAACGGCTGTTTTTTCTACTTCAAGATTTTGAGATACTTCAGGCATTTTCATAGGCTCAACTTTTTTGTGTGCAAGCTCTTTTTTGAGGACTTTTGTAGGTTTTGGCTCAGGTTTTGGAACGATTTTAGGCTCTTCGACAATGGGCTCTGGCTCTTTTGTCACAGGCTCAACGGGTGGCTTTGGGATGTAAGCGATTTGTATCGCCATCGCTTTAGGAGCTATTTTTGACTCCATGGCACTATAATGGATCGTCTCCATATATCCATACACAACAAAGCCTAAAATATAAGGGAAAAAGGTGATTCCAAAAGAGCTTACATACCGATTCATTGCTTGGTTACTACACTTATCTTCGTCATATTCTTCTCTTTTAAAAGATTTAAAAGATGCACAAAAGGATCAAAAGCAGAAGCCTTATCGCAATTAATGAACACTGCACTTTCACGATCAACCTGCATCAATGCCTCATCTAAGGCTGATGTTTCAATGGCTTTATCATTGAAAAAATAGTTTCCCTCTTTATCAATGGTGATAATCAGCTCTTTGTGAATTTGCAAATTATCCGATGCGCTCGCTTTACTCAAATCCACAGGTATCATTCCCCGCGCAACAAATGTAGCCGTTGTGAGCACAATCACCAGCAAAACCAGCATAATATCGATAAAAGGCACCACGTTAATCGCATCAAATCGTTTAAGCTGCACGGGATTTTTCCTTTTGTAAAAGCTCCCATGTCGCCAATATTTTCTCAATCTTACGCACCAAATGATTGTATAAAAAGATAGCGGGAATCGCAACGACAAGACCCATGGCGGTTGCTTTTAACGCTAATGCAAGGGAGCTCATAATGTGTTTCACATCAATCTCTCCGCTTAATCCCATCGTGTAAAACGTTAAGATGATGCCAAAAACAGTGCCTAAAAGACCAATGTAAGGTGCATTTGAGCCAAAAGTTGAGAGGATATGGATGTGATTGCTCACATCCATTTCTAGCGCCTCTTTAAAAGGATAATTTTCGACCTTCAAACTTCGGTAAAAGAGTAAACGCTCTATCCAAAAAAAGAATGTTAGAAAACTCATCACGCCCAATAAACCAATCACACCATAATCCACCACATCTTGCAACAGCGCGATATTCATTGTTTAAAATCCTCTAATACTATCGTTACAGCTTCATCAAACGTTTTGATTTCCCCACCATTTTTCGAAGCAAAAGTTTTAGCATCTTCCATGGACGCAAAAGCGTATTTACTCTTTGGACTCATTGTCCCTTTAATGCGACTTCCCACCACATAATGAGCTTTATGAGCATCCACAAATTGTAAACTTGTCACATCAACTACATGAATATCTGTTAAAGGCAATTTTTTCACCATCAACTCTTCCGCCAAGCAATGTAGAGAGCAATATTGACGCATCTCTCCATTTAATGAAGCATAGTGATTGGTTTTATAAAAACGGCTCAAATTCATACCACACACAACACCACTGGTACTTTCTTGCATTAAAACAGCTTTATCTTTAGGTACACTTTGGAATAACTCTTTGGTACTTGCACCATGGTTATGTCCCCCTTTTTTAGCGCCATACGTTGCAAAAGCATAACCACGGTAAAGATTGAGACCTAGATAAAAGAGGATCAATAGCGAAGCAAAACTAAACGCTAACATCTTTTTAAGTCGTGTTGCTTCAAAAAAAGTGATGCGTTTAGCCATAATAAGCAATGCCCAAATGACAGCTATGTAATTCATCACACCAAAGATATGCGTCCATGTATCCGCTTTGGTAGCAAGTGGAGCAACAGGCTCAATACCTAAATGAAACCCTTGGATAAAACCATTGACTATATTGCTGTAATGATGCACGAAGAAAAACTCATATGTATGCGATAACCCACCGATGATAAAGATAGGGATAAACGCATAAGAGAGGGTATAAAAGGCTGATTTAAAATTTGTATCTAAAAGTTTTGAAGCGATGAAAATTCCCCCACCTGCTAAACCAACGGTGCAAATAACCGCTAAAACAAGGGCACTAAACCCAACATAATCAAGCCCTTCAATACCAATGCTTGCTTGAAGCCAAGCCCCAGCTTGCACCCACACATAGCTATCACTAATCGCCACACGACTAAGAGCGTGGTGAAAACTCATCGTAATGGTGATAGCTGCGGTGATAAGGAGTATCGCCCAGACTTCAGCGGTTGAACTTTGAAATTTTTGAAACAATGAAGAGGATGGTTTGGTCACTTTAAAACTCACCGATTCACACACTTGCGCACAATCCATACACAACGTACAATCATCCATGGACGCTTTTTTATTAAACGCAAAAGGCTTTAGATTGTACGAACACGCTTTAGAACAATCAAATGTTTTACAACTTTGACAACTCTGCTCATAGGTTCCAAGCCATGTAAACGACACTTTTGAAAAAGAGCGTGTTAAGGTGCCGATAGGGCAAATGTATTTGCAGTAGCTCATCTCTTTATACACAAAAAAGAAGATAAATGCAACAATACTCATGACCGTAAAAAATAGCGCCGTGCTCAAAGGTGTTCTAAACGCAGGCGGATAGATATAGTAAACCGTCCACCAACCAAAAAAGAGTAACAAAACACCAATAAGAGGTTGTTTAAGCCATTTTGGTGGTGTTTTATTGAGTCCTATTTTACTGAGATATTTACCAACAAACGCATGAGGACAGATGCCACAAAACAAACGCCCAAAAGTAGAGAGCGTTACCACCATGAACAGTGGCCAAAACAGCGACCAAAACAGTGTCGTTGTAAAACTGTTATGCGCTTTATCAGGCACGCTTATACCTAAAAAAATCGCATAAAGAAACAATCCTAAAACCACCCAACGAAGGGTGGTTAAAAAGCGTTTATTTTTAAAGAAAAAGGCTGTTATTGCGTTGGCAAAAAGATCCATGCTATCGCGTTTCTGCTGATCAACCATCATTTATCCTTTAAAATTTATAACGGTAACTAACCATGGCACTTCTTGGAGCTGCCGCTTTATAACTCTCTACGCCATACACGCTTTTATCTGCTTGCATCGCATAATGCTTATCGAAGATATTGTAAACATTGAGTTGAATCAGATGGGCTTTATGCTCATACCCTACCATAACATCCGTTACAAAATCATAGCCTTCGTATTTGTCAGAATTGGCGCTATCAAGATAATAGCTTCCCCATGATTTGGTTTGAATACGTGCTTTAAAGCCATTGTCCATTTTATAGTTCGCTTCTAAGCCGTATTGATGTTTGGGGATATAAGGTAGATAGTTTCCATCACGGCTGACAAATGCGGCACCCACTTTTTCTTGAAAACTTTTATATTTAAAATCACTATAGGCATAGGAGAGTCCAAAACTTAAGGCTTTATTGACCGCATAGGTGCCTAAAAATTCAAAGCCTCTTTTTTGGGTTTCGCCCGCATTATCATAGATGGTTGCCCCTCCCGCATCTTTGATTTGGATGATTTCATCTGTAACATCATTTTGATAGACTGCCATATCATATGAGAAATTTCCCGTACGTGTTTTCAAACCCACTTCGTAGTTAATACTTTTGGTTTTATCTAAATTTTCATTATCGCCAAGTTCGCTGGTGGTTGGTGCTTGATTAGCAAAGGCAATAGAAGTATAAATATTAGTCGAATCACTAATGGCATAGGTAATACCAAGTTTTGTGGACATAAGTGTGTAACTTTTATCGATAGCATAAGCACCCGCACCTGTGGCATATTTTCCTGTACTGTAATTAAAATAACTATCTTCATCACCACTGATATCAAAGCCTAGTCTATCAATACGTGCACTGATATCGATGGTTGTTTTATCCATTGGCGAGAATGTTTCCATCGCATAGATACCATACAATGTCGCTAAAGAGTCCTCAACACTTGCTAACACACCTTTGGTATTAGAAAGTGTTTTGACAATGCGCCCACCAGGTATCGTTTGAACATCAGCATACTGATATTTTTTAGAATCATCACTTCTATCTTGTTTGGCTGTTGCACCCAAAACAAGTGTAGCATCTCTATCAAAGAACTTATGCGCATAGTCTGTTTCCAAATCAACCCCATAAACATAGTTTTCATCTGCATCGTTAATGATGCCCGTTACGGGGTGAAAGTGTTCCCATTTGTTGATATAAAAGCGTGGTTTATACGTCCAATTACCCACCTCTTTTTCATACTTACTGTTAAAAGAAAGAATTTTCGAATTACGCGCAGTGTATTGCCATGGACTTGAAGTATTATGTTGTTCACCCGATTTTTTAAAGGCTTCAAACTCCGCTTTAGTCATTGAAGCAGGTAAGGCTAAGTTTGATTCTGTGTAAGAGAGCTCACTCTCAAGTGTCGCATCATCTTCAAAGATATGCCCATATTTAAGACTGAGTTGGGTTGAGTCAAAGCCATTATTATCACGCCAATCATTGTCAATATTACGCTTAGAAAAGGTCATCGAGGCAAAGTCATTATCGTCTATTTTGCTTCTAAGTTTCAAGTTTAAATTACGCTGTCCATCATTACCTAAACCTACTTTAATACTATTACTATCTTCATCAAACACTGATTTAGTGATAAGCTGTATAACACCGCCCGTGGTATTAACTGCATTGATGGAACCTGGCCCTTTTTGAACTTCGATACTTTGGACATCTTGCATATCGATGTAATCAAAACGGGTAAATGAATCTGGATCCGTCATCGGAACCCCATCTTTGATGACCATGATCTCACGCACACCATAACTTGCCTTAAGTCCAGCCCCTCGGATAATCAGCCTTGGACTTGGTGAGTTACTCGAACTCTCGACATTCACACCAGGAATGTTTTCAAGCGCACTGCTCACATCAAGCACATTTTTATCTTCAATGGTTTGCGAATTAACCACAGCGATGGATTGAGAAACTTCTTTGGTACCCGTAGCAATTTTGGTAGCGGTGACGCTAATAGTATCAAGTTGCACACTCTCTGCCATTAAACTTAATGGAAGAAGTAACAATAAGGCGGGATACGAATAACATTTTGCCATAACAATAATCCTTTTTGAAATTTAGGGAGTATTGTTACAAGCCTGTGTTAAATCAGTGTTAAATCACCCCCATATTTAATAGTGATTTAACAAAATAGGCTAATAAGTAATAGAAAAGTGCTAAATCTTAGTAGCTTTGAATGAATAAAAATTGCTTTGCAGACATTTAAAGTTCAATTTCATCTTTATCAACTCCATCACTCTCAAACCACTCATCACTCATAAAATCGTTTTGCGCGATTTGGTGAATATCACGTTTCATGTAACGCCCCTCATCACTGACTGCCACATCACCGTTGGGGAGTAAAAGCTCACCCGTACCTTCAAAGATACGCCCTTTATCGCTGGTGATGCGCCCTATAACTTTAAGCTCTACATCAAGGGGCACAGGTTTGCGGTATTTGAGTTTCAGCTCTATCGTCACCCCAAAACTCTCTTGACCATAATGCGTCATGATCGCTCGCCCTATCGTTTCATCCAGTATCGTTGCTGAAATGCCTCCATGAAGCACACCTGGATAACTTTGGAGTTTATCATGGGGTGTGAAGAAAGCGACGATTTCCTTATTTTCCATCTCGTAAAATTTTGTTTTTAAACCAAACTCGTTTTCGATGCCACACACCAAACAATTTTTTGAAATATGCTGTTTACCCGTTACTCTAAATTTCATATCACTATCCTATGCGTGTACTTTGGCTAATTCAGCGATGACACGTGGATAGAGCTTTGCATCAATCAGTGTGTAACTTTTAATCAAAGCATCTCGCAAAGAGTTATCAATCGCACTTTGATCCTCTTTGTCTTCGGGTATTTTTTTATTTGTGAGCTTGCAGTTGTTGTTAAAGTCATGCAAATAGGTAACATTAACACGATAATCCAAACGATGTGTCAGTTCATTTTTAAGCTTGCGAACTTCATTCATAAT